>JBBRCV010000086.1:0-20431 GCA_038204505.1 Elainellales cyanobacterium | reverse complement strand
GTTCAGCAACCTTTCTAATAGAGGTATTGCCTCGTTCATAAGCTTTGACAATTTTTTCTCTAAAGTCGATGGGATAGGGTTTCATAGAGGAATTTGTTATACCCCCTCTAGTGTGCCTCATATATTAGGAAAGTGCTGTATATCCCGCTGATTTTTGTCAATCAGGTTGGGTGGTCGGCAACTATGGTTGGCATTGGGATGGGAGTCGGGTCGCTGGCAGGGATCATCGGACATTTGCTGGGAAGGTATTTAGTAGACTCTCCCCAGTATGGACGCAAAACAGCGCTGTTATTTTCAGGAGGACTATCGATTATAGCGGCAATGATTTTGGCAGTAACTCAAACGTTCTCACTGCTGATCATTGCTAATCTTTTTATGGGCTTAAGTGCAGGCTGCTATTGGACGGCGGCTGATGTTACTGTGATTGATATCACGCCTACTGAGCAACGACACAAAGCATTTTCCGTAATGGTTTTGGCAGATAGTCTGGGGGGAGGGCTAGGCATTTTGGGCGGAGGCATCTTGCTCTCCTTCTTTGATTCAGCCCAACTGCTCTTTCTGGTCAGTGGTTTAGTTCTCTTAGTTTTCCTTTTGCTGATTCAAGTTGCAGTCACCGAGACGCGACAAGACCGTTCACAAGATGTTGACCCGGTACAAGGGTTTGTGACGGCGCTGGGCGATCGCTCACTTCAGCTATTTATGGGAGTCAATGTTCTTTTCACAACCTACATTGCTCTGGTCAACAGCACGCTGCCGCTTTATTTTACCCGTGTTGCTTCAGAGGCTGCTTCGTCCGTGAGTATCGCGAATTTGTTTACCTGGTGCTATCTCGGATTGGGCGCAGTCTTGCAGTTACCGCTGGTGCAACTGCTAAGCTCAGTGTCAGGGACACGCGTTTTAATGCTGTCGATGGGACTCTGGGGCGTAGGATTTTTGGGCGTGTGGGCAACTGCAATAATGCCATCCCTTGCGATGATTGGGATGATGCTAGCGCTGGGCATATTGTCACTGGCTACTACTATTTATAAACCGTTTGCCCCGGCGATCGTTGCAGAACTAGCTCCGACATCATTACGAGGAGCCTATCTTGCCTTGAGTTATCAATGCTGGTCGGTTGGCTTTTTCATTGGTCCTATTTTAGGGGGATGGGCGACGGATCAATCTAGCCCGATCGCCCACAACTTTTGGCTGGTTGTCTCCCTCACTACCCTGTGTAGCTTTTTCATTCTAAGCCGTCTGGGTCAACGCCCCGTTTTACCGGATACAGCGCTTGTCCAAGAGTAAGCAGAACCGAGCTAACTCAATTCAAAATATCAAGCCGGAACATCTCCCTCAAATTTCATTCCTACTCCGGCTGGCTTGTGACCATTTCCATTACCAGCAGCTTCGCGCGATGAAGTAGGCGGCGGTGAGGGCGGTGAATCTGTTGATTGTGGTGGCTTAGGATGTTTGCCTTGCGTAAAATCGGTGAGATTCTTGGTAGTGCATCAAAGGATTGTGGGGTAAGTAATAATATCATCCCAAGTCCACGCTTGGTCGGTTAGTTCTGCTCGTTGAGCCGGTGTTGTTCTAAATCGACTATGCCGCCAAATCCAATTGAAATAACTAACCACCAATCGCGTGTCACTTTCGTTTACTCCCACAATTTGCCAAACTTATTCTGTCTGCGATACCACCTGCCAATTTGTTGCCGGACAATGCCATTGGTGTGCTCTAACCGCTGCGTTTTATCTTTGCCAATGTAATGCAGAATTTCAGGCGGCAGTATCCGTTCATAGCCTCCCCAGTCATCACTGTTCCATTGCTGACAATCTGTTTTTCCTTCTGTACTAATCACCAGTTCTTCAGTCAGTTCATCAGTGTGTTTGCCGATCCGTGTCGCTAAGATCAATCCACTTGAATCGGCTAAACTCAGCCCAATCCAGCAGTCTCCCACGGCTAATTCGTGGGGGAGACATTGCTTCTGTTTTTTTGCACAAAAGACCACATTTCGTCTGCACTCACCTCCTTTGTCTCGACCTGTTTAACCTGGTCATTATGAACTAATTGAGCTTTGGCACTAGCGGCTCGAACAATACTGATAACCGTGTTATGGGTCAGTCCAGTGATGCGGCTGATGCCTCGCAGACTACTCCCTTCACTATGGGCTTGGAGAACCTGTTGCACTTGCTGTGGACTCACTCGTCGCAGTAGCAAAGCGTGTCAAACCTCTCAGAGAAAGCAGGCTCGAAATAGTGGAATAAGAAGCATTGAAGCAGTTTGGTTGGCACTGCTGTAGAGATAAACAGTACCAGAACGATCGCCCAACTGGTCGGCGATGGTCTGCAAAACATAGCCCAGAAAATTATCCAGCGATGGCTCACGGCAAGCAGGATCAGCGATCGTCTCAGTACTTCGTTTGCTTTTGCCAATTCTGCGGCTCGTTCTTGAGCGGATTGTTTTTGCTCACGGACGACTGCTTGTTGAGTGCGCTGCCGCTGAATGGCACTATTAACGCAATTGGCGGCAACTTTCAACACGACTAGCTCTGCCGGACTCCGCCGGTTTGACTCCTAACAGTTGTCAAACCCCAGTGCGCCCCAACACTTGCCTTCAATAAGAATGGGGACACAGTGTAGCGCTTTCAAACCGAGTGCTGCCTGCCTACTGTGGAATGGTTCCGGCATCGCTTCCAGCAAATAGCTAATGCCCTGCCCTTGACTCAACAGTGTGTACCACTCCTCGATGCCCTCATGACTCCCTTAATTTAAATCAGGAGGGGTGATCTGTGGCATCGCCTGAGGGGAAACCCATTCGTATAGCATTCACCACTAGACAGAGGATGAGTCCGCTGGTTTGTCAAAATACTCAATTACCCAAACACAATCGGTGTCCAGCGCCGCCCCCATAATTTGCAGGGCTGTGTTGACGGCTTTATCAAAGACACTAGCCGTTAGTAAAGCATTGACAACTTCTGCGGTCGCTTCTAGCAGGCGATGTTCCAAAGTAGAATCGCGATCGTCTAGTTGCCGCTCTGCCTGGGATTGCTCACAAATTTGCAGCCGCGATCGCAACTCAATGTTTTCTTGCTTTAATGCATCAAGTTGAGCTTGCATATCAGCGGTAGAAAAATTCTGCCGAGGTGTAGCTAGCTCTGGCATGGTTCCTTCCAGTTTGAGCAGCGATTGAGGCTTGTAGGCAGTGATCACAACTGTTGTTACAAATGCGCTCGTTCTCAGTTTATTAGATTCACTCAAGGGTGAGTGACGAGTCAAAGGCGCTTCCTATCCTTGACCTCCTGCTTGCTCCAGCAGTTTTCCCAACTGGTAAACTTTTGCGGAATTATCTCCAGACAAATCGCCAGACAACTCTCTGGTGTTTTCACCCAGCTTGCTCAAAGCGGTCGAAATCGCAGCAGGATCGTTCCCTTGTAGCGCCTGTTTCAAGTCACTCAACTCTCTAACAAGGTCAGTGACATCGTTGAGTTGAAGCTCTTGCTGCCAAGCATTGATGAGAGCGATCGCATCATCAATTAGGAGGGTAGAAACTCCTTGCTCTAAAGCCACGAGCGTGCGATCGAGATCGGCAAATTGACTTGAATCCGTCATGGCAAGACTCCTATGTTCAACCAACATATTGTAATAGTTCAACCTTTGTTGCGACTACCACCCACATCTATCCATAGGCATCTAACAAATATGAGTTTGGTTTTTCTACGTTGAGTCCGGCTTGTGCTAACGCTTTGGCATACTCAGCGGTATTTGTATAATCGGCAAGCAAAGCAGTCCCACCGGGTTTTAGAACACGGACAATTTCACGACAGGCAATCTCACGTTCAGCTTCGCCATCGATGTTGTGAAGACATAGCAGCGAAAGAACTGCATCGAAGGAATCGTCAGCAAAACTCATGTGACGGACATCTTCACTTCTGATTTCAATTTTGTCCTTCACGTCCTCAAGTTCAGCATTTTTGAGCGTGTTCTCGCTCGAGTTCCCCGTCAAATCTTCGGCATTCCAGATGTCGATACCGATCGCCTTTCCGGTTGTCAATCGCTTAGCGGCTCCGATCATCAGCAATCCTCGTCCCGTACCTATATCAAGGACAGTTTCATCACCTTGCCACTCGATCAAGTTAAGCATTCGGTCGCGAACGTTGAATTTTCCCCGGATGCCATAAACGAGCATGGATATACCCAGCGCGATCAGCACTAAAGCTACTGCGTAAAGCACAAGATCGCTCGAAAAGCTAGTATCAAAGAGGTTGAATGACGGCAAGAACCAGCCCCCGATCGCCACAACAATTCCAATTAAAAGAAAGTTACGAGTAATGCCTGGTGCATCAATGCCATAATTTGGTTTGTTTGAATAGACCTCTTGCGTGAATCAATTTTTGGCACGAGTTTCTAATAGTTTGAACTTCCTCATTTGCCATTCACGAAAGAGGTCTATTAATAGAAGTTAAGGCAGGCTGCCGTCTACATTAGGACAATTCATAGTTTCATTCAGCAGCGCCTACCTTGACTTCTAATTTATTCAGAGCGTGCTAAAGTTGCGGTTCAGTATGGTTTAAAGTTGTTCTAAAACCTATTCCTATAGCGTTCTCTATAAGGCTTTGACAACATAAACATCTAAATTACTGCATTTTACCGAGTAAAGAAAATTACTGCACACTGGACAATGCAACGATTTTTCTTGTTTCGTTAAGTCACCGCTATCAGTTTCCTGAACCTTAAGCTGTTTCTTGCAACGCTGGCAAGTGACTTCACTGGAGCAGTCGAAAGTAGCAACACCGGGGACAGGAGACGTTTCGGGGCTGGCAATCGCTGTTTCATCCGCCAAACTTACTTCTAAGTCAGTGACACTCATGCCGTCGGAGAAAATAGTCACTGGACCATCGCTCGAAACGACAAAAATAATGCCTTGGGCAAAATCATAAGAGAAGCGTTGGGCTGACGTGTGGCGGGTGCCCGGATGTGCCTCAATTAGCCGTTTACTGACCTCAGAATATTTCAATTGTGCGCCGATACCGATCGCGCGGGCTTGAGCATCGAGAATGGCTGCCCCATCGGTGTAGGTTAACAGATGACGTAAAACGGCAACGGAGCGATCGCTGCCCACTCTAGTTTCAATTTGTTGCAACACAAAGTTAGGATTCATATTTTCTAAATCTGTAGTGCTGGGTTCCACTAAGCACCAAACCAGCGTAGCACCGATTTTACGAGAACTCAGGTCATGAAAACAGAACTCCAATATATCCCTGAGTGTTGAAGTTTCGGCTTGAGGAGCACAGCGATGAATACTTTGCAGAGCGCTAGTAACGGATGGCTTTTTCTGCCAGCTACGGTATTGATGAATAAAAATCCCAGCATCACAAAAGAGCTTAGTCACACCATCAGCATTTGTGACACAGATGATTGCTTTTAACTCTTGCTGAAGTTGAACGAGCTGAAGCTCCGTGTAGGCAGCATACTGAGAGATAAATACGCCTTGAAACTGTCCATCTTTGAACATTGAGAAGCTGTGACAACCATCGGCAACTCGCCTGGCTTCTGGCAGTTTAATAAACAACTTGTCGCAGGTGCTCTTGATTGCAGAGAGATAGTTTTTCTCGACTACAAGGAAGCCGTAAGGCTGCAATTTGCCCTCATGCATTATCGGGCTTAGGGCATAGTTCAGCTCATTTAGAACAGCAGGATGTTGTAGCAGCTCTGGGGCATCCATAACGATCCCATTTTGTTTGAGTTCATCGACAAGAAAGGAAAGAGGTAATGACATGGAAATAAAAAATCCTAACGCTATCAGTGCGACCACTGCCGTCAGCCCATTATTACTCATTGTTTAGATCAGTTCATATCAATTCCTGAACAGATGAGGTATGTCTTGGCTTGTCGAACAAGGAGCTTAAGTCTCTTGTTGTCTCTCACAAACTTGGGAGACCTTAAATTTCATCCTTGACACGAGCGCCTCATCCGCTCAACTAATAGATGCGCGCTTAAGCTTGAGGGCAAGCTCTGCTGTTTTGGCAGTCTCACAGACCTGGATTTTAGTCCTGTCTTCCTGACGATAAGACGAACATAGGAAATGCTGAACCTCTTAAGCGGACAGTATCTCAGCCAATGTCAAGGTTATCTCAGAGAGGGATATCAACGTCGCTTTTGGACGGATGAGCGGGGAAGGTGCGCTATCATTTGGTGATTCGACATAGCAACGCTTGAATCGCATCTGAGAACATTGCCTGACTTCAATAGTATGTGAGCAGATTATTTCTGGCGCAGTTAGCCAATGAGTGGTGCAATCCACAAAGCCCTCACTTTTTCGTTAATCTCGCCAACTTCTTGACCTTCAAAACCTGTCACTAGTCTCTACTGTCTATCTTTCAGCCGCCAGAGCGACTATTCAAACCCTCTTTACTACCTGATAGATTCTCTTTCCCTTGTGTTTTGACCCATCTACTTCTAGGAAATGACTTATTAATGCGGGTTCAATTGGGAGGACAAAGAAGAACAAAGAAGGACAAAGTCCGCTGTTCAAAATCCTTAACGTCCAAGTCATTTCTCTCCCACCGCTATCCAAATTGCCCCCGACTCATAAAATCCACCTCTCTGCTCTACTTCATATCCACACAACAACAGAGCCAACCAAATTTGAATCAATGGCATCCCTAGCGATCGCTGAAGCTCCAGCAACAGCACCGCCTCTCCACCCAATTCTCTGGTACCTTGTCCGAGCGCCAACGACCAAGCCGATACATCTTCATCATGCGCTGTTTCCATAGCTTGATTAAATGCCTCCACCTCCGTCATTCCCGGCTGCTCACTCAAACGTTGATCCAACTGTGCCAGTAATGCCGCTTGATCCATTACGCCAGCGACACTGCCCGTTTCTTCTTCTCGTACTCTCGTGCTGCTTCGCAGATACCGCAAGGGTCGCCTCTGCGCCGGATACCGCACCTCTTTCTCCGGCTCCATCAACTCCGACACATCTAACTGCAACGACTGTACAAATAATTTCACACAGCCCTCTAAATCGACGAGCGGCTCCTGCGGATTATGACGACGCTCATAGCCATCAATCAGGTAGTCAGCACCTTATGCATAGACTCCCACTAACTGTTCAATTCCTTCAGCCACCACTCGCAGTCGTTCAGCTAAAGGTTGGTCGAGAATCGCGTGTTCTAACGCATCACAAAGCGTGCTCTTCGAGATACCCGCAAGGGGTCAGACATTCAATGTCTCTGGAAACTGTCTCGCCCTCTCTAGAGCATTCCATAAATTTAGTTCAAGCTGTTCTATTTCCATTACTCAGGCGATAACGGACAAGGGCGAATCGGACAGTTGTGCGGATGCAGTTCCACACTGGAACGAAACCGTTCGACTTTCATTCCTACATGCTGCGAAAAGCCATCCAGAATTCTGAGCAATAAAGTCTTCACCTGTAGCTCGGTTAATCTAAACAATGAACCGATTCTATCTTCGCCACTCAGTCATTACCCATCCACAGTTCTGCTCCGATCGCATGAAGCGGTGCATCCTTCGTTGCTCGATACCAGTGGATCACCGCTGCTGGAACTGCTAGAACCTGAATATCTAGAATGACGGTTGCGCCTATTTCGGCGATTACCTGTTCTCCTCGTCGTTTCTGCTTGCGGTGATGATTGCGCACGCCGCGATGACGATAGTAGGAACGACGGTTATGACAGCGCTGATCCTCCCAACAGCGCGCTGCTTCGCAGATACCACTAGGGTCGCCTTCTTCACCGTGACGTTCTTGGGCTTCTTGAGTGCTGAGTTTGGAGCAGAGTCAGCATTTCTCAGAATCAGCTCGTGCCACTTTTACCCTCTACCTTGACTCAACTTGCAACAAGCCCGACCGCTTCAGCATTTGCTCACTCCACTGCTCACTGATTAGCGCTACCTCTTCACACTTCTCGCTGTTCTGACAGTAGCGTTGCCATTCATACTTCCACTGGCTGACTTGCCGCCCTACTTGCAATAAGGTTTCAGCTAAGTTTAACTCTGACTCGTCAGCTTGCAAATTGAGCGTTGTGATCAACCATTCCGTTAAATATTGGCACTCCTCGATCGCAGCGAGAGCAACTTGATATCCTGGCTCATCTTTAAATTGAATGTTGGTTCCGATTCGCTTCAAACTTGAGGCGACACTGCCTAACTGCTGAGGGCGATCGAGGCGTAAGTAATTAGCTTTTGCAGTTTCCCAATTTTTCATATTCCTCCTAAGCGGCTTAAAACAACTTGGGCAACCTGAGCGCGAATTTGAGGGTCGAGGATTTCCATAGAGCGATTGGTGCGGGGACGAAGGTTAATGATCGACTCATAAGTAATCCGTTGGCGGATGGGTGTCCAATCTGCTCCCCAAATATGGGACTGCAAACTGCCTTCGGCTAACAAAGCTTGTTCACAATCGTAATGCATCTCTCCTCCTCCGGCGATCGCCTGTTGTTCGATATCGACTGCCAGCTTGATATAAATTCCTAGTGCTTTTAGCATCTCTGAGATTTGTTCCGGTGTCGCCCGATCTCGAATGATTTGAATCGCCATGCTAACTGGATGAATCTCAAAACCAGCTCTCAGTATAAGACAGAACTGATCGGTCTGATGCAGCCAGCTTATGATTAAAACCACAGTTCTAGCGATCGCGCGATTGCGAAAAGCCGAGGAGAGTCGCTGCCCAACATAGTCATAGTTTAGTTGTATGTCAAATATACAACAAGTTTTAACAACTCACGTACTACTCATTAAACTCTTAAAATAAAGCATATTCTTAGAATTCTGTTCATAATACTAGAATTAAAAGTAACGTTGAAATGAACGATAACAGAACGCCTTATGGAACAAGACACCTCCTCTCGGCTCATTCCCTCATCGCCTCTACCCAAATCGTCTCCCGCTGATAGAACTCCCCCCGCTGCTCCACCCGAAATCCACCCAGCAACAACCCTAACCATAGCTCCACCCAAGGCATCCCCAACTCCGCCTCTAATTCACCCCAAGATACCTCAGACGACTGCTGCCCTAACCATCGGGAGATCGCCTGCGTCCACCCCGACACATTCTCAGAATGAGCCACACCCAACACGACCTGTTTCTGCGTTTCTGCCTCCATCTCTAATTGCTCGACCATTGCCAAGACCGCTGCCTTCTCCACGGTGGCGACGATCGACCCCGTCGGCTTATTCGTTCTTGTTCTCGGCTGGCGCACCGGAGCAGGTTCTATTAAATCACTGAAATCTACCGCCATCGTTTGGCGCACCATCTCAGCGAAGAAGCCTTGCCCCACGATCGGGTCTCGATAAGCCTCCTCCCACTCTGTTATCAGCAACTCAGCTCGACTCTCACACAGATCTGCAATCCGCAGTAAGGCATCCCCTGCCACTTGCAACTGCTGCGATTCGGGCAGGTGACTAACAAACGCCTCCACCCCATCCAGCAAATGCTGAAAATCCTCTAATTCTGACCACAGGTTCAACTCAAGCTGGATCGGCTTCATGAATTCTCTCCCCACCGATTGCCGTGCAAATGCTCCGCATGAAACGAGCAAGGGCGGATGGGACATTGAGAGACGGAATGTTGCTCTTCCCGAGCAAACCGCTCAAACCCCAGGCGCCGTCCCTGGCCATATTGCTGATAAAGGGCTTCTAACAATTGCCGAGCGTAGTCTTTAACCAGGCGGGGTGGTAAGCCGAATGTGTGCTGAGGTTGGGTCATGGCGATCGGTTCCCCACCCACCCACAACTCTGCACACATCGCATGAATCACCACATCATCTTGGGGTTGTCGCACCTGATCCAAGTAAGTATGCAACACCACATAACTCATTGCAGGAATCGGCACTACGACCGTTTCAACCGCCATCTTCCGTTGCGCCAAACGCCCTCGACCTTTGCGGTAATAGGAGCGGCGACTGGGACAGGTCGTATCCTGCCAACAGCCATCGCCACCGATCGCCCCGTCATGCAATTTACGAGCTTCAGCGATCGTCAGCAAACTACAAGCCCAGCATTTTTGATTCGTGGGACGACCCATAACTCCCTTTACACACTCCCTAACATCATCGCGCAAAACCTGCTTTTCAACTCCCTTATGATAATATTCTGATAATACTCTGATATAGATAAGGGTAATTATCTCTACCTCGATTGCCATGCTTGATCCTATAAAGCCTGTCTTACCCATTGTTATTATTCCTCTTGAAGGCAAAGCTCAGAAGCCTAAGCCTGAAAAGCTGCCCGACATGCGCCACTGGCAGATCGAGGAGTTTCTCCGTCAAACTGGAAAAGCAGAGAACACCCAACGCGCCTACCGAGGTCAGCTTCAACGCTTCGTCGCCTGGTGCAACAAATCCTGGACTGAGGTCACCCCCAGCGATATTGGCAAGTTTCGCCGTCACCTCAAAAGTCAGGAGCTAAAGGTCACATCCGTCAACCATGCTCTCAATACCTTGCGATCGTTCTACACCGGGCTGCGCAAGAGCAATGGTTATCCTCTCAATCAACCCTTGCCCATTGATGCGATCGATCTCGAACGCGAACCCGAACTCCCCGCCGCCCATCTGGAAGTCGAGGAACTGGCGCTGATTCAAGAAGCCCTAGAACTGCCGAGTTTGACGCAGAAAAGAGATCGGGCGATCGTCGCGGTTCTCAGTCATGGACTCCGTGCCTCTGAAGTCTCTGCCCTCAATATCGAGCATTGGAATGGCAAAGTCTTGACGGTGCATCGTTCCAAAGGGCAGAACATCAGCGAGGTGCCCCTGAGTCGAGCGGCGCGATCGCATTTGCAAGCCTATTTAGACTGGCGACAGGCGCAAGGTGGGCTGTTTGAGCTGAAGCCTCAGAACGCTCTGTTTCTGGCTCAAGACCCCAAGAGTATCGGGCTGAGATTGAGCTATCAGGGGTTACATAAGATGATTAAAAAACTGGGGGCGATCGCCGGGGTAGAAGGGGTGCATCCCCATCGCTTCCGCCATTCCTTTGGGACGGAAGTGACCCGACGTGGGGTTGATCCGCTCTTTGGCAAGGAGCTTATGGGCATTAAAAGCGATCGGGTGTTTGAGCGCTATACCAAAGGCGTCTTTAAGAAAGCAGCAGGTGACGCTTATTTGAGGGCGATCGGTGAAGGAAGTCAGTGCGAGGAGGAAGGCGACAAAGATTAGGCACTAGGCTCCCGATTGGTTGAAAGGAGAAATGAATGCTCTGCTCTGCTGTGTTTCACCCTATGCCAACTTAACCGGCTCGTAACGCTCAACTCGATCGCTGCGCCGACTGTTGCTGCGCTACGAAGTCATGACGTAGCAAGCTCTATGCCTTTGGAGTGAGAACACTTTACCTACAACCAGTGCCTCCCTTCCAGTCTGCTAATTGTTAGACTAAAGCAAATGTACTAGTAGCAAGGACTATGAGCAACTGCACGATCGTCTGGTTTCGCCGTGACCTGCGCCTGTCTGACCATGCCCCGCTCGAGCGAGCTGCCTGTCGAGGCAGGGTAATTCCCGTCTTTATCTTCGATCGCGCCCTCTTGCACCATCCTGAAACCGCACCTGTTCGGGTCGCCTTCATGCTCGAATGTTTGCGATCGCTCGATGCTGATTTGCGCGATCGCGGTAGTCGGCTGATTCTGCGCTATGGGGATCCGGTCACTGTGCTGCCGCAACTAATTCGCGACACTCAAGCAGACGGCATTTATGCTCATGTGGATTTCGAGCGCCTATATGGTCGCGTCCGCGATGCTCGTCTCAATGCTGCCCTGGCTGAACAGAATCTGAAAATACGCTGGTTTGAGCCGACAGGTACGACCGCAGAGCTAGTTACCACTGGTCAGTATCGACAGTTATGGTCCGACCAAATGAGCGAGGCGATCGTTCCTACTCCGACTCGAATTGAGGTGCCGCCGGATGTGCCCAGCGAACCGCTGCCGACGCTGGCTGACCTGGGACTGGTGAACGACGGTAAACTTCTTCCACCCGTGGGCAATGGAGCCGCGTACAAGTTGCTCGATCGCTTCCTCGAGCACAAGGCGCAGCACTACTACTGGCAGTTGTCCTACCCCAGCGCTAATGCCACCAGCGGTCTCAGCCCACACATCAAGTTTGGGGTTATCTCCTTGCGGGAATGCTATCAAGCGACACAGCGACTCGAGCAATCGCCAGATGAGCGAGTTCAGCGTAGCTGCAAGCAGTTCATCTCGCGTCTGCGATGGAACAGCGGCTTTGCCCAGCGCTTTCGCTATTTGCCGCAGATGGAAGTGCGATCGCTCTACCGCCACTTTGACGAAGAGGGCTTCGCGTTTGATGAAAACTTGTATCAGGCATGGCAGCAGGGACAGACAGGCTTTCCGATTGTCGATGCGGCTGCCCGCTGTCTGCTCGCAACCGGGGGCTGGCAGACGTTCAACTTTCGCACCCGTGCCTGCTATGCCAGCTTCTTGAGTAATCTGCTGGGCATGGATTGGCGCTATGGCGCGCTGCACTTTATGCGGCATCTCATTGATGGCGACTGTCCGATCGACCATTACCAATGGGCAATGCAGGCGGGCATCACGTCGGCGATCGACAAAAGCTGGACGCGCATCTACAATCCGGGTCAAGCCGCTGTTGATCGCTTTGACCCGCAAGGGCAGTTCATCAAGCACTGGGTGCCCGAACTACGGCATTTGCGTCCTGAACAACTGGGTTCGCCTCCCGTTGTGAAAGCCTATCCTGCCCCTATTCTTGATTACAAGCAGGCGCGATCGCAGCGAGTTGAGCAGCTTAAGCGACAGCGACAGATGTTTTCTGCACAGACCGACATTGTGCCCTATCTAGCGCCCCTGCCCACGAGCTTTATGCCGTTTGGCAGCGATCGGGTTCAGTGTGAGGTGGGATGGGCAAATTTAGGCGATCGATCTCTGTTTCCCACTGCAATCGATTTAGCCTCACTTGATGCGGGGCAGTCTGAGATCTTGAGAAGTTGGTTTGTCGCTCCGGTGGCATTGCCTGCTGTCGATCGTGCCCCTCAGCAGGCAGCGAGAGTAATGCAGCTTAGCCTGCTGTAAAGACACTTCATGACCAAATGATGCCAGTGCAAGGTAGGCTGCTCGAATCTTCTACTCTCGAATCCATCTGGCGGCGTGAAGCAGTATGCTCGCTTTCATCTATATTCTAAAGTTTATACTGCCTTCAGTTTTTCACTTGCAACTCGTCTTCTATAAAGACCTCTTGACTAGATATTCAGCTAGTTATATTTCTTGGGGTCTTTTTTCTGCTTTTTTGTTTCGTCCGATGGTGCTTTGGGTTTCTTAGCTTCTTTATTGCTCTTTTTCTCTTTTGACATTGCTATCCCTAAATGAAGATCTTCTTACACAAACTATTATCTGCTTAATTGCCTGAATGAAAGCATGAATTTGCATAAAGCCCCTCTCCTGAAGGAAAGGGGTTGGAGAGGTCTCTCTAGCTACGTTGCCAACTTAACCTAACCCCTAGCCTCTTCCCTTGGCTTCGCCTAACACAATCCCACGATGTAAAACTCGATCGCCCACAACCTTTGAGTGGTCAGCACGATGCATCGTACAACGGTTATCCCAAATCACAATGTCGCCCGGTTGCCATCTATGACGGTAAAGCCTGTAATGACGAAGTGAATGCCTATAGAGCAATCGAATGATTCGCTGAGCTTCTTCAAGCCCCATTCCTGAGATTGCTTGACATCGCTCCGGTGTTGATAAAAATAGTGCTAAGCGACCTGAAAGAGGATGCTGCATAAATAAGGGATGCCAACATTGTCTTTCCTCATTTTCATCTAATGCTAGACCAGATATAACGTGGAGAACCTGAGCATCTGAAAGCTTCTCTTTTACTACTCTGGGCAATGTCTCATAGGCACGGTATTGATCTGAAAATAGCGTTTCTCCACCCGATGAAGGGATGGTTAAAGCGCGTAAGGCTGTGAATGCGGGCGGCTGAGCAACATAGCTAGTATCTGTATGAAAAACGCTTCTGGGTGGGTGAACTCTTCCAATATTGGTAACAATATTCAGAGAAGGCTGATGTAATACTGGAGTCTCACCCACTGTAAAAGTCATCTGCCCTAACCGATTGAGGAAAGTAACAAAGTCTGCATCGCTTACTGTTTGCTGCCGAAAAACGATAAAGCCATTATTAGCAAGGACACGCTTCAAATAAACTATATCTTTATCATTTATTTCAGTGATTTTAATCTCATTCGCCTCAATCCCAAAAGGTGAGAGTGCACGAAAATCAATAGTTTCTCTACTCATAACCCCTTGTATATCTATGCAGCTTACTTAACATCTTGAGCGATCTACCGACTTAGAAGGAACTTTTGCAACTCATCAAAATCTAATCGATCGACCCGATGTTGGGCTTTTTCAAAGTTGTGATGAGCAGTGTTTTCACCTGGAAAAGCAACGCAATTCAAACCTGCCGCGATCGCTGCTTCTACTCCGTCTAAATTATCTTCAATGGCGATACAATCATCTGATTTCTCACCCAGCTTTTCGAGCGCGAAAGTGTATGCTGCTTTATCTGGCTTTGAATGCTTTACGCTAGAAGCATCTACAATCAAATCAAAATCAGTAGCCTGGATACTTGGGTGCAATGCTGTAGTTAGCAACGAAATATTTTTCTGAGAAGTTGTTGTGACCCAGGCAAGCTTTAAACCCTTGCTTTTTGCGTCCTGTATTGTTTCGACCACGCCGGGGCGAGGCGACACTTGAGATGTAGCTAAACTTTTTTGAAACAATTCTGACTTCGATCGATGAACTGCCTCAGCATCGACTGTTTGCCCAGTAGAACTTGCATAATCAGCAATCCGCTTCTGACCCCCACTTTTCTCTAGCATCGTCAGATACTCTTCTCGATTCCAACACCAATCGAGTCCATGAGCCTTAAAAGCTTGATTGAAAGCCTGCCTTTGCAGTTCGGAAGTATCTGCGATCGTACCAATTGAGCCAAAGAAAATAGCTGACATAGGATTTCTCGATTATCTATACTTCTCAATTATCTGGATTTAGGCTGTGTCGCTCAGATGTTGCCAACAAAAGTATAGGCAAACAGCAGCACTCTTGAAAGGTAAACAATATGGACGGTCGTTTTTTGACTTAACTACCGTATGCATATCCCATTTGAGTACTGTCCGTTATAGCCTATAAGCAAAAAATCCTTCTAAAGGCATATTAGCAACATTCATTCATTGAAGCGAGAATGCTACCTGTAAATAAGTAGACGGTAGAGGAGCACAGTCTTTCAAGCCTTTTTAAGTTTAAGTGCGGTGTATTCTGCAACACTCTAAGTTTATGTACTTATTGCACATTTACTGTATGGCAAACAGGCAGTGTACTCCTGTGCTTGGCTCATCTCTTAAACCTAAATCTAGAACAGAAGCTTGATTAACTTGATAATCATTAGAAAAGTTGTTAAGTTCTGTGAAGAGATATTGAGTGGCACATAGTCGAAACATCAGGAAAATCCTATGGGTAACGTTCAGGCAACTTTCAGGGCTACAGAAACAGCTTTTCATGTTGAGGGATATGAAAAGATCGACTTCAGCTTACTCTATGTAGAGGGAGCCTTTGCAGTTGAGAACGCTGAAATTGCAGAGAGCTACCGTCAGTTTAAGCGCTGTCTCATGGTGGTAGATGAAGTAGTTTATAGCTTGTATCGTGAGCAGATTCAGACTTACTTTAAACATTATGAAATTGACCTGACCGTCTTTCTAGTCAGGATCAAGGAGACAGAGAAGACGTTACGGACGTATGAGCGAATTGTCGATGCGTTTGCAGATTTTGGGCTAGTTCGTAAAGAGCCTGTTTTAGTAGTGGGTGGTGGCTTAACCACTGATGTCGCGGGCTTTGCCTGTGCTACTTATCGCCGTCGCACGAATTATATCCGAGTGCCTACGACGCTGATTGGGCTAATTGATGCCAGCGTTGCGATCAAAGTAGCTGTTAACCACGGCAAGCTAAAGAACCGACTGGGTGCTTACCATGCCTCTCAGAAAGTGATTTTGGACTTCTCCTTTTTGAAAACGTTGCCTGTGGATCAGGTGCGTAACGGCATGGCAGAGCTAATCAAAATTGCCGTTGTCGCTAACAATGGAATTTTTGAGTTGTTGGAAAAATACGGCGAAGACCTTTTGCCTACCCACTTCGGCTACTTGAATGGAACGCCTGAGTTTCGCGAGGTAGCGCACTAGGTTACATACAGTGCAATCAATACCATGCTAGGGCTAGAAGTGCCTAATTTGCACGAGCTAGATCTCGATCGCGTGATTGCTTATGGTCATACTTGGAGTCCGACCCTGGAGCTGACGCCTGAGATTCCGATGTTCCACGGTCACGCGGTCAACATTGATATGGCGTTCTCGGCAACTATTGCCCAGCAGCGGGGCTACCTTTCGGTCAGCGATCGCGATCGCATTTTGGGGTTAATGAGCCGTATTGGTCTGGCGATCGATAGCCCTTACCTCACTCCTGAATTGTTGTGGAAGGCAACAGAATCGATCAGCCGGACGCGGGATGGCTTGTTGCGAGCCGCTGTTCCTCGCCCAATCGGGAACTGTTCTTTCATCAATGATTTAACAAGGGCTGAGTTAGATCAGATCTTGGTAATTCATAAAGAGATCTGTCGTGCCTATCCTCGCAATGGGGATGGTGAAGATATGTTCATGTCATTAGAATCGGTTAGCACTCCTGTGGCAGTAGGTATGGAAGTATGACAGCTATCTCCAAAGCGGTAAAATTGCCCAGACCTGTAACACCGTTAGGCATCCTAGCAACAGAGCTTGAATATCTTAGCGAGCAGATACAAGCCTTAGATAATGTTGATGAAAAGCTGAAGTCTGAACTGCGACAAGCCTGCGAGTTGGCAAGTGGCTTAGATCCCTATCTGAGTCACTGTACAACACCAGAGTCTCCGGCTCTGGCATCGCTTGTCCAGCGTACTCAAGCAGAAGATTGGAGCCAGCGCTTCTCCGACAGGGAAACTGTGCAGCAGCTAGAGCAGGAAATGCTCTCAGGGCATATAGAAGGTCAAACTCTAAAATTCCTGGTGCATTTAACTCAAGCGAAGCGAGTGTTAGAAATCGGGATGTTTACTGGCTACTCTGCCCTGGCGATGGCTGAAGCTCTACCAGATGATGGCGAATTGGTTGCTTGTGAGGTTGATGCTTATGTGGCAAAGTTTGCCCAGCAATGCTTTAGCGAGTCTCCTAGTGGTCATAAAATTTTGGTCAAGGTGGCACCCGCACTGTTGACGCTCAAGCAATTAGCCGCTGCCAATGAGACGTTTGATTTAGTCTTTATCGATGCCGACAAGGCAGGCTATGTTAACTACGTGAATCTCTTGCTAGACACTGACCTGCTGGCACCTAACGGTTTGATCTGCGTCGATAATACGCTGATGCAGGGGCAACCCTATTTGTCGGGTGAATCTACGGCTAACGGGGTAGCGATCGCAGCGTTTAACCAAACTATTGTGGATGATCCGCGTGTGGAGCAGGTGTTGCTGCCTTTAAGAGATGGTCTAACATTAATCCGCCAAGTGTAAGTAATACTCCTGCATCGTACTGTTGATCGCTGTAGGAGTATTACCTCTCTAAAATTTTCTTATGATAGTTCAAATTATTTTCCATAATGAGTTTAAAAAAGGTAGATTACAGTCAGCTACAGACGGTAGTGAAAACAGTGGCAACTTTGATGCTGCTACTGTTCGTTCTACCGTTCAATCTCTCATTAACTGCGATTGCCTTGTTCAGGGCGATCGTAGTTAAACCGCCTAGAATGGTTGCATCTCACCCTAAGACGATCCTGGTCAGTGGCGGCAAGATGACAAAAGCGTTACAGATAGCGCGATCGTTTCATTGGGCAGGGCATCGGGTAATTTTGATCGAGTCACACAAATATTGGCTTACAGGGCATCGCTTCTCTTGGGCAGTCGATCGCTTTTACACCGTTCCTAAGCCTCAAGCAAAGGATTACATTGATGCACTCCTGGAGATCGTACAGAAAGAAGGAGTAGACGTTTATATCCCGGTCTGTAGCCCTGTTGCCAGTCATTATGATGCTCAGGCTAAACAGGTACTCTCAAAGTATTGCGAAGTGATGCACTTTGATCCAGGAATGGTTCAAAAACTGGATGATAAACATGAGTTTTCTGTTGTTTCAGCATCGCTAGGTATTTCCGTACCTGATTCCTATCGCATTACTCAACGGCAACAAATACTCGACTTTGATTTTTCTAAGCAAAAGCAAAAATACATTCTTAAGAGCATTCCCTATGACTCTGTGCGGCGGTTAAATCTGACTCAGTTGCCCTGTGACACATCGCTGGAAACAGCAGCATTCCTTGAGGAATTACCTATTTCTGAGAGTAACCCGTGGATTATGCAAGCGTTTATTCCAGGGCAAGAATATTGCACTCACAGCACCGTGCGGAATGGGGAACTGCAACTGCATTGTTGTTGTCAGTCATCAGCCTTTCAGATCAACTATGAAATGGTGGATAAACCTGAGATCGAAGCGTGGGTTAGGCAATTTGTAGGTGGTTTAAAGCTCACAGGGCAAGTTTCCTTTGATTTCATTCAGGCAGAGGATGGGTGTGTCTATGCGATCGAGTGAAATCCTCGCACCCATTCAGCCATTACGATGTTCTATAACCATGCTGATGTCGCAAGGGCTTATTTAGAAAGCAATTTCCCCGTCATTCAACCCCTAAAGTCCAGTCGTCCAACTTACTGGATCTACCATGAAGTTTGGCGATTAGTGACGCATCCTCTGAAGATAAGGCAGAGGTGGAAAATTATTGCCAGCGGTAAAGATGCAATTTTTGACTGGTCTGATCCACTTCCGTTTTTGATTGTTCATCACGCCCAGATCCCCTGGCTATTGCTAGAAAATTTGCGGCAGCTCAAGGGCTGGATTCGGATTGATTTTAATATTGGTAAACTTGTCGAGCTAGCAGGAGATTAATTCATGGTGCTGCGTGTTTTGCATTTAGTCGGGTCTGCGGTCAGCGAGTTTTACTGCGATTTATCTCGCCTTTATGCCCAAGATTGCTTAGAGTCTACTGCCAATGCAGCGCTCTATAAATTCCACATTGCTTACATTACGCCCGATCGCCAATGGCAGTTTCCATCCGATCTGAGTCGTGAAGCGATCGCTTCAGCCAACCTCCTATCTTTTGCTGAGGCAGTTCAGACTCTAACCGCACTCAAGATCGATATAATGGTGCCCCAGATGTTCTGCATCCCTGGCATGACGTACTACCGAGCTTTGTTTGATTTGCTCAACATTCCTTACGTGGGCAATACTCCCGATGTGATGGCACTGACTGCCAATAAAGCTAAAGCTAAAGCAGTTGTAGCGGCGGCAGGTGTCCGTGTGCCTCAAGGAGAACTGCTTCGCTCCGGAAACCATCCCTCAATTAGCCCTCCAGCAGTGATCAAGCCTGTAGATGCAGATAATTCTTTAGGGGTAGTTTTAGTGAGAAATTGCTCTGACTACGATGCTGCTTTAAAGACAGCTTTTGCTTATGCCGATGAAGTGCTAGTAGAGACATTTATTGAACTGGGTAGAGAAGTGAGATGTGGTATCCTCGTTCAAAATGGGCAGCTTGTCTGTTTGCCCTTAGAAGAATACAGCATGGACAGCGATCGCAGACCCATTCGGAGCCACGCTGATAAGCTAAACCAGAATAAAAACGGTGACTTAAATATGGTTGCCAAGGATGGTACTAAAGCATGGATTGTCGATCCTGGCGACCCAATTACAGCAAGAGTTTGGGATGCCGCCAAAAAATGCCATATTGCTTTGGGTTGCCAACACTACAGTCTGTTTGATTTCCGGATTGACCCCAGCGGGCAACCTTGGTTCTTGGAAGCAGGACTATACTGCTCTTTTGCTCAGAAAAGTGTGATTTCGATGATGGCGAAAGCGTCAGGGATAACTTTGGAGCAGCTTTTTCAGATAGCTTTAAACAATATTCAAACCTAGGGGTTTTTGCATAACCCTTCGAAAAGGGTAGTGTTCTAGCGATTATCTTAAGGTCTGACACTTGAGCAAACAACTCTTATTCCGTTTGCTCCCGTAAGCGATCGCCCCAATGCAACTGATACGCAATCTGATAGATCTGTGCCTGAGACCGAATCGTGGGTGAATGCGCTGCCAAATAATGAGATGCTGCCACTAATCTATGAATATCCACAGGTGTATCTCCCCACCCCTGATATTGACGAAACGCTGCTTCCATTTCTGACTCACAACCTCCGGCGATCGCCTGACTATTACCCCAAATGCGGCTTTCACTAAGAGTGATCCAGAATAAAAAAGATCCAAGGTTAGCTCGACTTGTCACAGATAGAGACAAACCACTTGGTAAGATTCGGCAGACGCTGGATCTGCTGCTCCACGGCTATCATTGCCTGTTGGGTGAGTTTAATGCCTGT
>JBBRCV010000085.1:0-20442 GCA_038204505.1 Elainellales cyanobacterium | reverse complement strand
GCAACGAGTCAAGTGTGAACATGCCCATGCGGGTATCAAGCGCTATGGGGCTGTGGCGGCAGTCTATCGAAATCGTGTGCCTGATTTTGATGATCAACTGATGTTAATCGCAGCAGGATTATGGAACTTGTATTTAGAGGTCGCGTAAGTAGAACAAGAAGCCGGAAACCCTGTCCTCAAGCCAGTTTTATTACCCAACAAGTCTATTATTTATCAAGGACACGATTATTATGTTGACTGATCCAACGACCAAGTATCGCGCTTTTCCCCCCATCAATTTGCCCGATCGCACCTGGACTTCTCAGACCATCACTCATCCTCCCATCTGGCTCAGTACCGATTTGCGGGATGGTAATCAGGCATTGATTGAACCGATGAATGTTCAGCAAAAATTGCGATTGTTCCAGCTTTTAATTGACATTGGATTCCAAGAAATTGAAGTAGGGTTTCCCTCTGCTTCTCAGACCGATTTTGATTTTGTGCGATCGCTCATCGCTAATAATTTAATTCCCAATCACGTCACTATTCAAGTTTTAACGCCTGCGCGGGAAGCGTTAATCCGTCGCACTTTTGAATCATTGCAAGGGGCAAAGCGAGCGATCGTCCATCTTTATAATGCCACCTGCCCTACTTTTCGACGCATTGTGTTTGGACGCGATCGCGCCCAAACTGTCGCGTTAGCCACCTCTGCTGCTCAGCTTTGTAACGAACTTGCCGCTGAACAGCCCGAAACGATCTGGCAATTTGAATACTCACCCGAAACTTTTACCGCTACAGAATTAGACTTTGCTAAGACAATCTGCGATGCAGTCTTAGACGTTTGGCAACCCACGCCGCAACACAAAGCTATCATCAATCTTCCGGCAACGGTGGAGGTTGCAACGCCCAATGTTTTTGCAGACCAGGTGGAGTGGATTCACCGTCATTTATTGCGACGGGATGCAGTGGTATTGAGCGTGCATCCTCATAACGATCGCGGCTGTGGCATTGCAGCAGCAGAATTAGCGCAGATGGCAGGAGCCGATCGCGTGGAGGGTTGTTTGTTTGGTAATGGCGAACGAACAGGGAATGTAGATTTAGTCACGTTGGCGTTAAATCTTTATACCCAAGGCATTCATCCAGGGTTAGATTTTTCTAACATTAACGCAGTTGCACGGGTGGTTGAAGACTGTACCCAACTTCCTATTCATCCGCGTCATCCTTACGTGGGTGATTTGGTCTTTACGGCTTTCTCAGGGTCGCACCAAGACGCTATTAAAAAAGGGTTAGCTGTCCAGCAAGAGGGAGTTTGGGAAGTGCCTTACTTGCCCATTGATCCCGCTGATGTGGGGCGCAGCTATGAGTCGGTAATTCGGGTTAATAGTCAATCGGGTAAGGGGGGAATTGCTTTTTTGTTGGAGCGAGATTATCACCTTGTGTTGCCGCGCCGATTGCAGATTGAGTTTAGCCGAGTGGTGCAGCAGGCAATGGATCAGCACGGACAAGAAATGGAGGCTGCGAGTCTTTGGCAATTGTTTCAGCAGGAATATATCCAGTCAGCGCCATTCCAATATCTTTCTCATCGTTTGTTAGAGGTGGAGCGGAATGTCCAGACGATCGCCGCAACACTGCAAGTCAATGGGCAGCCAAAAATGATCAGCGGACAGGGGAATGGACTGATTGATGCATTTTTAGATGCGTTGAATTTGGGGATACAGATTGACCACTACGAAGAACACTCGTTGAGCCAGGGAAGTGACGCGATGGCGATCGCCTACGTTGAGATTGGGGGAGAGGATTTCACAGGTTCAGTTTATGGAGTGGGAATTCATCAAAACATCATTACGGCTTCGTTGTTAGCGATTTTGAGCAGTGTAAACCGCGCTTTGAGGGAAGGAGACACTGATCGTATGTTGAAGAAGATCGAGGCGATCGCTATCTAGTTAAATTTACTGATCGTAGAAGCGATCGCTCGTGATGGCGATCGCTTTTTGCATAAAGTCTTGAAGGTTTTGAACGTTAAGCCTTAGCCTTAAATTTTTTACTTTCTCATAACAATTGACATTTAGGTAATTTAGGCAATGCCGAGCGATCGCAGTCCTATCACAGGTGATCAGCATGAAGTTAGAGCTTTAACCTGGAGCTTCTGTAGAACTAGCTTTCTGAAGATTTTGTATCGAAGTGTAACAATTTCAGATTTCTGTTAACAAACGTTGCAGATACTTGATCCCCTTGTTAGCGTGTGCTTGTTGGAATTAATGATTGATTCCTAAATTAGGAGGTACGACTGAATGATTGCTCAAACCCTTTGTTTGTAGGCTTCTCTATTTCCTCACTCCAGGATGGCACTCCAAGGTAGTTGGAATGGATGAAGCTACAAACGTGTAATGAGACTTGTTTCGCAATTTAATTCACTCGGTTCTTGAAAGAATTTAGTCACCTGTTGCCCCGCATACGCCAAGGATGCGAAATCAAAAAATGATTTCAGCTTGGCGCTGCACGATGAGATTTCAACTTGGAGGCTTTAAGCATGAATATTAAAGGAAAGACGGCGCTTGTTACAGGAGCGTCTCGTGGTATTGGACGGGCGATCGCCCTGGAACTGGCTCAGAAGGGCGCGAAACGATTGGTATTAGTGGCTCGTAGCTATCAGCGTTTAGTCGAAGTGGCGACCGAGATTGAGGCGATGGGGGTGGAAGCAATTCCCCTGGTTTTAGATTTATCTGAACGGGTAGAAGTGAATATTGCGATCGCCCAGGCATGGCGAGATCATGGACCGATTGATTTGCTGGTGAACTGTGCTGGCGTTGCCCATCAATCTCCCTTTTTGCAATCTCAATTACCGAACGTGCAAGAAGAAATTGTCACTAATTTAATGGGCATGTATACGATGACGCGATTAATTGCGCGACGGATGGCGGTACAGCGGCAAGGCACAATTGTGAATGTGTCTAGCTTAATGGGGAAAGTTGCTGCACCGACAATGGCAACGTATTCAGCCACCAAATTCGCCATTGTCGGATTCACTCAGGCATTGCGGGGAGAACTGGCTACACACAACATTCGGGTAGTTTCTTTACTGCCCTCGTTAACAGATACAGACATGGCGCGTAATCTTCAGTGGTTTCGGTGGGTTGTGCCCACCACATCTCAGCAGGTGGCTGAGGCTCTTGTAACCGGACTTGAAAAAGGCTCTACTGAAATTTTGGTGGGATGGCAAAGCCATTTGGCGGTGCTGGGTAATCGGATGGCTCCTGGATTGATGGAACGGTTTTTGCAGGTGGCGGCTCCACTGTTGCCCAAACGCAAACCGCTTTATAGAGCCGGATAGCCGAGAGGAGAGCAAAATTCAATAGGGGGCGTTGCAAGATTAACTTCCCGTGGGGCAGGCATCTTGCCTGCCTTTTACATGCCGTGGGGCAGGCATCTTGCCTGCCTTTTACACTAATTACACTAAGCAGGCAAGATGCCTGCCCCACAATCCTGAACAGTCTTCTTGGGTTTATCGTTAGTACTGACAGCGATCGCACCAATAAGCTCTATCAAGCCCAGGTAAATCTAATGGAGCGAAGTATTAAGAAGGCGCTAGACTTTGAGCGTAACTGTGGATACGACTTGTCAATATGTGATAGGAAAGAGAGAACGACAGCGTATTTCGTTTACTAGGAGCAAATAAACGGACTTAGGCGCATGAAAATCACCTCTAAACAGTTGGCGATCGCAGCATTTTGCTTAACCTTTGTGCTGTCGTTAGAACTGATTTGGCAAGGTTTTGAATTTGTCACTTTCATTCTTGACCCTAGCCAGACTCCTAGCCGCCAGCCTTCTGATTTTTATGCAGGCTATGTCCGGCGAGGCTTACAATACATTGGCATCATTGCTATTTATACCTATTGGCTCCTCAGATCTGATCCGCAAAGCTCTAAGCTCCAAACTAAATTCCAAAATAGCCCAGAGCCAGAAGTTATCGAAAGCCAAAGTTTTCTCGCTCTAGTCAAGCCAGTTTGGGTATTTTTTGCATTAGCGTTCGCAGGTTTTCCCGTCACCACAGATATTTATTCATACCTTCATTTTGGCTGGATGAGTTGGATGGGCGTAAACCCTTACTTAACGCCTGCCAGTGAATTTGTTTCTCCCATGTCGCCCTTTCTAGTATGGGGACAAAGCTCAGCCTACGGACCTATTTCCAACGTTCTATTTATGGCAGGCGCTGCCTTTACACCTATTGCGGTTGTTCTGGGTATATACGCGCTAAAAACAATACTTTTACTTTTACATCTTACGAGTGGCTACTTAATTTGGCGGCACTTAAAACCCTTAGATCGTCATTATAAAAAAATCACGATCGCCTACTTACTTAATCCATTACTTTTATACGAATTTATTGCTGAGGGTCACATTGATGTTTTGGTTTCTACATTCTGCATTGGTTTCATTATTCTTCTGAGGCATAAACGCTACGCTGCTGCTCTATTGGCGATCGTGGCGGGCTTTTTCTCTAAAACACTGCCTATCATTTGGCTACCGATGGCTTGCGTGTTTTTGGTGCGTCAGAAACGGTGGAAAGCCTTGGCGATCGCTATTTTTATAACGGCTACTTTATGCATTTTATTCAGTCTAACTATTTTCCCCAATGCTAAGGCTTGGCTGAGTATTATTAATCCTGGGGTAGCTTATCAAACTGCTGGTTCGTTTCATAATATTTTAGATATCAGTGTTAACGCTCTATATAATTTGACTCGGAATAATTTGACTCAAATATCCTTTTTAAAGCCTGGACGGATTGTTCTAGGCTTCAAGCTAATGACCTATCTGGGCTTCATCGTTTACTACGCTTGGCGCTGTTTGCAAATCTACCGCCAACGCAATTATGAGCGCGAAGATCTAATTGTAGAAATAGGTTGGGCAACGTTATTACTATTTTTATTTGCAACACCCTGGTATCAACCCTGGTACGCTTCGATACTGTTAACGATTACGGCTTTAAACGTAAAGTCTCGTCTCTTGATTGCTGCTAGCTTTTTATATGCGTTCTGTAGCACCAGTTCTTACCATCTTCTCGCTTTCAAATCGGACAATACTTTACTATTAATAGTGAGCTGTATTACAGTCATTCCGACTACCATACTCTTGATAGGGCGATCGCCTAAGCTAATATCAACCCTTACGCCTTTTTATAGACCCTGAAAAATTGTCTAAAGTATTGATAGATCAACATCCAAAATGGCTCTACTGTCTAGAGCAATGTCCTAGCACAAATACCTGGGCGGCTGAGGCGATCGCACTTCAGCAGGGTGATGTAGTGTTTACGCGCCAACAAACTGCTGGACGAGGGCAACATGGACGCAGTTGGCATTCTCCACCGGGGGTACTGACTGCTAGTTTTGTTCTAGAACAGATTCCCATCAACTACCTGTCGGGTATTAGTTTGGCGGCTGGGTTAGCGGTAATTGATGCGGTTGAAGACTTGATGCCACCGTTACAAGGAGAACTGCGTCTAAAGTGGATCAATGATGTATTTCTACAAGGACGAAAGCTGGCGGGTATTTTGTGTGAGAGTGCAATTAAAAGCTCTACTGAATCGGCGCGAGTCATTGTCGGGGTAGGGCTAAATCGCTGCGTTGAGTTTGAGCGTTTGGAATGGCAAGATGATTTTACGCGGCGCATAAGTTTACACCAGGTGGCAATCTCTTCGGGTGATCCGCAAGAGGTCGCTCCTGATGAACTACCGTTATTAGAACGGTTGCGTCATTACTTATTATTAAATGCGGAACGGTTGCGATCGCAGGGCATGAACGCACTGCTACCCGATCTCCGTCAGCGAGATTTTTTGATAGGTGAATTTATCACGGTTGAGACGGTGGGCGAGTTAGTGGCGGGCGAAGCGATCGGGATTGGCGATCAGGGCGAACTACGGCTACGCCTATTAGACGGAACAGAGCGCACCTTCATTTCAGGACATATTTTATTATCCTGATATTTCTATTACGCTGATATTTTATGCCTTAAAGAGCGAATGGATCGGCAATGGGATAGCGGCGAGGCTGGGCAGATCTATCGATGTCAGATTTTGCGGTGTCAGCTTTTGGCGAAGCTTTTGGAGGAGCCGCCTGGACGGGAACTGGGGCAGCTTCTTCGAACGGGCGATGACTGATGTGAACAGAGTTGGGGGTAAACAGAAAAACGTTGTGCCCAATTTGTCGATAATGTCCATCCATGGCAAAAGTACCGCCTGCAACATAGTCGGCGCAACGTTGGGCATGGTCTACATCAATCATGCTCAAATCTAAAATGACCGATCGCCGTTCTCGAAGTGCCGTGACTGCATCAGGCATTTCATCAAAGGACTGGGGTTGCATTAGAATCATTTCTGATTGACCGTGGGCAAGACCTGGCATTCCGATGACTTTGCGAGAGCCGTTACTATCTATAATAATTCCGGTATTTCCTTCGAGGTTTGCATCCTCATCTTCGTACTCGTAGTCATCGTAGAGATCATCTAGCCCTAAAACATCTCGCACACGCTGAAAAAAACCCATAACTAATCCTTCTCTTAGTTCATTTGTTCTATTATAGTCAGGTTGATAGAGAGTAAAGCAAGTTTTTTAGAACTTCTAAAACTTTTCATTGGCTACTTCACTGCGATTGATCCAAAGAATGTAGATTCCAGAATCGCTACATTGTGGTACTACTCCAATAGCTCAGGACAAGGAGCTTAAGTCTCTGGGTTTGTACAATCCTTCAGTGTCTTAAGGTGATTTCGTAGGGCTATAAAACCCGCTTGCTGTGTTGATTAAGTCGAGCATAAAAATTAATTACTAAGAACTGTAAAGCTCTGTTCTCAATTGGAGTTTCGAGAGTATACTTGCTCGGTATGTTTGACTCTCTGGTGATGCATCTGTTTGTTTAACTGTCTTATTTGTCGTTTGCTTGTTTCCCCAGTTCATCCGAATTTTGTGATCTCAAGCACCGTCATTCGACATCGAAGCTCATAAGATTGCAAGCACTTCTACCGCTTTTGTTCCTCAGTCGCTATTTCCCATGCAGCCCTCTATCAAGCCCCACCTCATTCAATTTCTTCAGCAGGAGCTGGCAGTTCCTACCGAGTCCATTGCCATGGCTCTGCGTCACCCTGAAACTTCTCCCCATCTGCTGCCGATGGTGTTGTGGCAGTACGGTTTAATCACCATAGAACAATTAGATAGAGTGTTTGATTGGTTAGAATCGGCGTAAGGCTGTCTCAATAGGCTATCTTAACGAGCGGTCTAAAAAATTCTTGACTCTTAAGGGTTCAACCGATACATCCAAGCAACCCATTCTTGTAGGCGATCGCAGTCAACCGCCTCAAAGCCTTCTTTTACTAAAGCTGACACAACGGCTTCTTCATAATCTGTGGTAAATCCAGCGGTAATTAGTAGCCCCGATGGCATTAAGGCGCGTCGAAAATCGGGAGCCAGCGTAATGTGAACCCGCGCTAAAATATTGGCAACGATCAGGTCAAAGGGAGCGCTCTCTTGCAGGTATCTTGAAGAGCGCGCATTAATGGCTGGAACTTCGCCTGATGCTTCTCCTCCCATCCAATGCCCTAACTCGCTGCCCTGTCCTAAGCTCCCTTGCATGACGACGACTTGGGATGCGACACCGTTACGCTGAACTGCATCTTGGGTTGCTTGCACCGCGATCGCATCATTATCAACTGCTAACACTTGCGCTCCTAGTTTGGCGATCGCCACGCTCAAAATGCCCGACCCTGATCCTAAATCTAGCGTCTTCATTTCTGGAGCAATGTGCTTTTCTAAAAGCCGCAGACTAAGCTGGGTAGCTGGATGTAGACCACTCCCAAAGGCGAGGCTGGGTTTGAGGTGCAGCGTTAATTCGTGGGGCACAGGTGAGTAGGATTGATTGGCAATTTCATCAGCAAGAATGACAAAGCGATCGCCAACGCGATGGATGCGCGGGCGCGGAGAAATCCCTTGCGAGACTGCTGGAGCAATCGCCGGATCATCAACTATCCTTACTTGCAGTTCAGTCGCAATTCCCGTTCGGTGCAGCGGCAATAGCACATCAGCAATTTCCTGAGCTTGTGAATGTGCCTGCTCTGAAAGATATAGATAGACAGTGAACGCCCACTGACTGAGAGGATCTTCTGCACATTCAACAACTTTGACATCGCCTTTATACTGAGTTGCTGCCAGCAATGTACAAACCCAGTCCACTGCTTCACTGGTTGTATCCAGGCTCAACTCCATCCAAGGCATAGTTTCCTTACCGCGTGATATTTAACGTCACATCGCTCATCTATGATCACAGGATCTATGATGACAGGATATGTGCCGTTGTGAGCGTAGATGCTAAATCGGGGATGGGTTTATCGGGAACAGGTGAAACCTGCAAATGCGGGGCAAATGCTGGTGACATATTACACTCAGCGGTATCAGCATTCGAGCGAATTGGAATGGCGATCGCGCATTGCAGCGGGGCAGGTGTGGGTAAATGGGCAGGTGGCAACGGCTGAAACGAGGTTGCGATCGGGGCAAGCATTGATCTATCACCGCGAACCTTGGGAGGAACCAGAAGTTCCACTAGCGTTTGAGGTGCTTTACGAAGATGTGGACTTGCTAGTGATTGCAAAACCTGCGGGGTTGCCTGTATTACCAGGAGGCGGTTTTTTGGAGCATACGTTATTGTGGCAACTGCAATTGCAGTATCCAGAGGAAACGCCTGTGCCTATTCACCGCTTAGGGCGCGGTACTTCGGGCTTAATGTTGATGGCGCGATCGCCCCGTGCCAAGTCAAACTTGAGTCAGCAAATGCGCGATCGCCAAATTTGTAAAACCTATCGGGCGCTAGTGCAGAATCCATCGAACACCGCTCCAGCGATTCCTGATCGATTCACTGTCACCCAGGCGATCGGGAAAGTACCTCATCCGGTTTTAGGCTATATTTATGGCGCAACTGACACCGGGCAATTTGCCCAGAGCGACTGCCAAGTGCTTCAGCGCAATGCTCAGACGACTCTTTTAGAAGTGATTATTTTGACAGGGCGATCGCATCAAATTCGGATTCATTTAGCGTTTATGGGTTATCCATTGGTAGGCGATCCGCTGTATGCTGTGGGCGGCGTAGCGCAGTTTGATGAGGGTGCGATCGCGGTTCCAGGAGATTGTGGATATTGGCTACACGCTTATCGGCTGGGATTTACCCATCCTCGAACGGGAGTACTAATGGACTGGACTTCTCCACCCTCGGCTCCTCTTGCTAATTAAAATTCTTGTTCTTTAAACTATCTTTTTACTATTCATTACTTTGTCTTACTATCATCTTCACACCGACGCTTTACCGATCGCTTACCTGGGCAAATTACAGCGGAAAATTTTAGCTTGTCCTTACTTTGCCGTTAATAATTTGAATCGTGACTTTGTGGGGACTAAGGGATTTTCTGTCGTTTTTCGGCGATCGCATCTCTCCACCGTCGAGCAACAGTTTCCTTACTTTAAACCGTATCTTGAACGAGCCTTACAGCCCGATTGTAATGCGTTTTATCTCAATCCACTGCTGCTAAAAACAGGTTCACGAGTTGACCCACATATCGATCGATCGCTGCGTTCTTATTGCAAAACGGTTGAGCCACCCATGATTGTCAGCGTGTTGTATGTGGATGTACCGGAAGACTTGCAGGGCGGAGAGTTAGTGTTGCGATCGAACAAACGGCAGGTTGGAAAAATCTGTCCTCAAACCAATACGCTGCTGTTTTTTCAAGGAGATTTAACCCATTCTATTAATGCGGTGGTGGGAAATCGTTTAAGCCTGGTTTGTGAGCAGTACAACCTGGAAGAAGCAGAGTTAGAAGACATTCCAGAATTTAAGTTGGAGTCTAGGGTAATTAAAGTGTGAGGGGCGATCGGGATAACACTTGTAAGTGCTCTGCAAGATACCTGAAAGCGATCGCCCCAATTAAATAACTAACGAGAGAATCTGACACTATGCCGCATAGTGATATACAGGCACTTCAGCAAAGTGATCCGGCTCTTGCCCAGCCAGAATAATCTGCTGTAAGTGCTCTACAGTCGATGGAGAAAAGAACTGCTCTCCTGTTTCCTCATTAACGCGAGCCGGAACATTTTCGATCACGAAAACTTGTCCATTATGTTGGAGCGTGTAAATCACCCGTTTTTCAACTAAAACTTCTGGCTCATCACTCATCATCGCGGTTTCTCCTTTGAGTAAAGTCATTATTCCATCGCTGTGGATCAGGTTCGTACAAAGTAATAATTTTTAGCAGGGGACGAGATGGATAGCTACATTGAAGGTGAATAGGGCGATGATTTTGAGTCAAGCCACTGATAAGACAACTAGCTCCGTACTTGTCATTTGGGTAGTCTTCGATAATCCGTCCATTTTTAATTATCTCTCTGATTTCTTCAACCCGAATTTGCCGCAAGATTGATTGGTCAACGGCGTGCTTAGAAAATTCAAACTGCTCATCAGTAATTTTTTGAAGAATTTCTTCAATCAGTAAGGTCATAGTAATATTTTTTAATTTTAGTATGTTCATTTACATTGTGTTGAGCTTTCCTGGAAACATGTCGTAAAGAGAGCCAGAACTGCTAATAAGCCAACAATCTGGGATTTTCGCAATCGCTCCCGAAATAACAGGAGTCATCGGCTTTAAGCGGTCGCCCTTCGAGATACCCGCAAGCAATCGCCCCCCTCCCTCAAGACTCTAATCATTAAAGTTATCTTTCTATGTTTTGCCTAGAATCCTATAATTCGTTAGAAGATTAGAGTTGTCTGTGCTTTTAAATCCTCTAGCGTTATCTAGAACACTGGTGGGCGTTATTAGATCTTCAGTATCCGTATCTTTAAGTTTCCGTTACTCTATTGATAAGGTTAGAATTACGAGAGAACAGGTCGCATCCAGTCTTAAGGTTTTTAGTAAGCGGTTCAGTAGGCAATCGATCTAGACCATGATGGTAAGAATATTACTTGGCGGTATCTGTACAGTTTTAACCCTCTATATCGCGGTTCGGTCTGACAATGAGAAGATCCGCACCAGTTCTGCATTCGTCGCTTCTTGTTTGGTGAGCTTCACTGCTACCAGCTTGATTCTAGAACGCAGCAGACGGCACAAAAGTCGCATCACTCATAGTGATCTGTATGTTGCTAGGCTTAGGGAAATGAACCGTGAGCAATACTCGTTGCTCGAAGATAAAACCCCTGAAGTCTGCCGAGGTTGTTGTCATTATCACGGGCATAGCTATGGAGGAGAGCGGTTGATTTGTGCCATGCATCCCTATGGCGTTGATCAAGAGGAATGTGGCGATCGCCAAGAATCATAAAGCCAAAGATGCGCTATTCTTAACGCCAAGAGGCTTAGAGGAAAATGGATCTTGAAAACTGGCGAACAACCTTCTCTTTTTGCTGACGACGATTTAAAAAGCACCTCTTTTCGCTACCAGGATCAGCCGGGACTGTGGATGAGTCAAGAAGCACTAGCGCAGTGGAAGGCGCGAGTTGCAGAGTATCAGGATGAGGTGCGGTTTAGTCCTGCTCAGGAGCAAGGTTTGCTGTTTGATGTCGTTGCTCCAACTGTTAAAGTAGAGGCGATCGATCCTTTTTCTCTATACTTATACAACTTTTTCTTTTTTGAACAACCTGCCCATAAACATCCAGGTAAGCCTAGCCTCTACTTTGTGATTGATGTGCAAGTGCCATTATTGCTGTACGTTGGCGAAACCGTGAAGGCAAACCAGCGTTGGAAAGGGGTTCACGACTGCAAGCGCTATGTTTTGAATTACCGAGATCTGCATACCAAGTACGGTATTGAAACCGCTATTAATACTGCATTTTACTGGGATATCCCGTCAGAGGTGCGTCCTCGGCAGCAGTTAGAATCAGCTTTAATTGAACGGTGGCGATCGCCCTTTAACAAGGAAAATTGGAGCTTTTGGGGAACGCCTTTCGTAGGCGGAAAGATGACATAAAATTAGGGAAGTAATGAAAATTTTAGTTCTCAATGCCGGGTCGAGCAGTCAAAAAAGCGGTCTTTATGACCTTGAGGGTGCAGTTCCTGAGAATCCTCCAGAGCCAATCTGGGAAGGATTAATTGACTGGGGCTATCAACCTGGAACTGTAGAACTAAAGATTAAAACTCAGCGCACCACGAAAACTGAATCTTTACCTATGACCTCCAGGTCGGAGATCATGAAGCACCTGATCTCAACTCTATGGCAGGGCGAAACTCAGGTGATTTCTGGGATAGATGAGATTGATGGAGTGGGTCATCGGATAGTGCAGGGTGGGCGCGATTATCGGGAAAGTGTATTGATTACTCCTGACGTAAAAGCGGCGATCGCCCAATTCTCTGCATTTGCACCGCTTCATAATCCTCTCAACTTAGAAGGTATTGAGGTGATGGAACAGTTGGGAACTATGCCCCAAGTTGCAGTTTTTGACACTGCCTTTCATGCCCAAATGCCGCTGACCTCCACGGTCTATCCACTGCCCTACGAGTGGTATGAACAGGGCATTCAGCGTTACGGGTTCCATGGCACCAGCTATCGATATGTGGCTCAGCGATCGGTTCAAATTTTGGATATGCCTAACCCTCGCCTAATTATTTGCCATTTAGGAAACGGTTGTTCTTTAGCCGCCATTCGGGATGGGCGAAGTGTTGCGACCACAATGGGGTTTACGCCGCTAGATGGCGTGATGATGGGAACTCGCTGTGGTTCCGTAGATCCAGGTATTTTAATTTATTTACTACGACAGGGGCATTCGGTGGATGATCTCGATCGCGCTCTTAATCACAATTCTGGTTTGCTGGGCGTTTCTGGGATGTCGTCTGATATGCGCCAAATTCTCAATGCCAAAGCAGAAAATCCACGGGCGCAACTGGCGTTTGATTTGTTTGTGGATCGGCTACGATCCTACATTGCATCCCTGTTGCCTACATTGGGCGGATTAGATGCGCTGGTATTTACAGCGGGTATTGGCGAACATGCGGCGATCGTTAGAGCCGCAGTTTGTGAGGGGTTTGAGTTTTTAGGGTGGCAGTTGGATGGCAATCTAAATGACAACTCGCCTGTAGATCAAGATATTGCGACGGCTGCTTCGGCGGTACGAATTTTGGTTGTTCATACTGAGGAAGACTGGGCGATCGCGCAGGACTGCTGGCGATTGGTGAGCGGGAATTAGACCCCATCTCCTAGCGCGTCTAAAAACTTCCACACTATCCCAATCATGACTGCTGGCAGCTCTAACTGAGGCGTTAATCCCACATCCTCTAAAATTTCTAGAAATCGAACGGCTTGCGGGTTAAGCTTAGCCAATTTTTCGCCAATGGTGTAGTCAGTGAGTTGGGATTGCTTGCCCCAAATGATGGCGGTAGGGATAGTTAACTGTGGCATAAACTCTGCTAAGTCAAAGCATAGATCGCCGCGTACAAATGAAAGCGCGGTTAACTCGGCATGGGGAAGTTGGGCAGAAGTGAGATAGGCATCGACTATTTCTTGAGAGATACGGTTAGGGCGGAAAAACTGGCGATTGGCTAAAAATCCGCGAATTCCAGGATTAGTGGCGATCGCCGCACTATAAAAAAATCGGTCAAATACTGGAATGCTGACCAGCTTAGCGAACAAACCGCTTTTATAATCTTTGCCAAAATCTGCCAAGCCCGAAGGCGCGCAAAGAATGAGGGATTTAAATAAATGTGGGTGAGCGATCGCCACTTGAATAATTAGCCCTGCCGTCAGCGACGACGCGACAACGGTCACGGGTTCTCCGGCGCAAGTTTGCTCTAAAAACTCTCGCAGCGTCACCAAATAATCTTCAATTCGGTAGTCTCGTTGAAGGTGTTCCGATCGCCCCCAGCCCAATAAATCGGGCGCTAAAATGCGGTACTCAAGGGCAAATGCTGGGTAAACCTTCGACCATTCGTATGCCGAGGAACCGCCGCCAAAGCCATGCAGAAATACTAGGGGCGATCGCTGTTCGGGGGCTTCATTGGGCAAGCGCCAGGGTGCAGTTTCGGCAGTGTAGTAAACCAGTGTGCCCAAACTTGTGACAATGCTATGTTGAGAAAAACCAGGAGGTTGGAACATGTTGGAACATTAAATAACGATCAACATTTGCTAGCAGTTTAGCAAACTTGTCGCTGAGTAATTAATACTGTTTGTAATGAGCCAATCAACTATCCGATCAACTACCCAAACAAGTGTTAAAGAACAAATTTGGCGATCGCCACTGCTGCTCCATTTTCTGCCACAGTGGGCGCAACCCAATTTGCGGCTGCCTTTACCTCGTCTGGGGCATCGCCCATTGCTACACCAACCCCAGCATATTGAAGCATTTCCAGGTCATTAAAGTTATCGCCCAAAGTCATGACTTGCTCGGACTGTAGACCTAATAGTTCCTCGGCAATGTAACGAACAGCAGCTCCTTTATTAACTTTGGGATGAGTTGCCTCTAGAAAGGTTGCCACGGATTTAGTGAAGTAGAATTCTTCGGGACTGTAACGGATCTGTAAGCCCAGCAGCAATTCATCAATTAAGGCTGGATTATCGCAGAGCGCCAAAATTTTGGTAGGTTCTGTTGCTAGGGTTTTTCGCAAATCTCCGACCGGAATGGGTCGAATGAGGGAGCGCTGCACGTAATCTTTCGTCCCATCCGTGATTTCGCGGACATAAAGCTCATCGTTGATATAGAAATGCACTGAAACTTTGTGCCGCAGGTCAGGATGCTCAAAATAGTCTAAGAGCTGCTCTGCTCCTAAGCTTGAAACAGTAAGGTTTTGGTGGATTTCTTCAGTAGCAGGATCTTTGATGAACGCACCCTGGTAGCTCATTAAAGGCAGTGTAGAACCTAGCTCTTGGTGGAAGCGGAGGGCAGAGCGGTACATCCGTCCTGTAGCGATCGCCACCTTCACCCCTTTTGCCTGTGCCGCCTGAATCGCTTGAATCACAGCGGGCGCAATTTCATTGGTTTCACCCACGGTTGTGCCATCTAAATCTACAACGATGAGCCGAATGTCATTTCCCATAGTTTTCTCCCAGTAGCCCTTTTTCCTAACAGCCTCCCAACAGCCCCCATCACCCTATCACTTGCCCCGCCTTCATGACTGTATCGTGGATGGGTCGGGAGCGATGACCCGCCCCTTCACGATGAGAGGATTACGCGATCGCTCCGACGATTCGGTAAACTGGAGATTCTAAAGACTTTTTATAGGTTCTCGCAATATGATTTGGCCCTTTCAACCTCGATATCGTAAACAAATTGCTCGCATTGAAATTACGGGGGCGATCGGTGCTGCCACCCGCAAGCGAGTTCTAGAGGCTCTAAAGACAATTGAAGAACGGAAATTTCCGGCGCTGTTGCTGCGAATTGATAGCCCCGGTGGCACAGTAGGGGATTCGCAAGAAATTTACAGCGCCCTGAAGCGATTGCGCGAAAAAATCAAAATTGTTGCCAGCTTTGGCAATATTTCTGCGTCAGGTGGGGTTTACATCGGTGTTGGAGCCGAGCATATTGTGGCAAATCCTGGAACCATTACAGGCAGCATTGGCGTAATTCTGCGGGGCAACAACCTGGAGCGGTTGCTAGAAAAAATTGGCGTGTCTTTCAAAGTCATTAAGTCGGGACCTTACAAAGATATTCTTTCCTTTGACCGAGAGCTAACTGCACCCGAACAAACGATTCTGCAAGAGCTAATTGATGTCAGCTATCAGCAATTTGTCGAAACCGTTGCCGAAGGCAGGAACCTGGCAGTGGAAACAGTCAAAAGCTTTGCAGACGGGCGAATTTTTACAGGGCAACAGGCGCTAGAACTAGGAGTGGTCGATCGCCTCGGCTCTGAAGAAGATGCCCGATGTTGGGCGGCTGAACTGGCAGGGCTTGACCCTGAGAAGGCGCAGTGTTTCACTTTAGAAGAGCCAAAAAGCTTTGGTAGTCGGTTTTTGCCTGGTCGTAATCAATTATCTGGTCAATTATCTTTCGTATTAAGCAGTTCTCCGGGGCTAAAATCAGGGGCAGACTGGTTAGAATTTGAACTGTCTACTAGCGGATTACCGCTTTGGCTTTATCGACCTTAGTTATTTCAGAAGTTATTCAGTTTGAGGATGTATTAACTTTTAAGTAAACTGGGATTTTTAAGTAAACTGGGATTTTTATTTTTTAGTAAACATCTCTTTAGAATTATTGGAGGATTTGACCGTGGGCTGGCGAGTGATGGCAATTCGGGGGGCAACGACTGTCCCAGAAAATTCGGTTCAGGCAATTCGAGATGCGGTTAGAGAATTATTAGATGAGTTGGAATCCCACAATTCGATTGACCCCGATGACATCATTAGCGCCACTTTTTCGGCAACTCGTGATTTAGATGCAATTTTTCCAGCGGCGATCGCCCGTGAGCGTCCACATTGGCAAAATGTGCCGCTGTTAGATGTCCAGCAAATGCACGTCGAAGGCAGTATGGTGCGCTGCATCCGATTTTTGATTCACATCAATACCCCAGTACTGGTAAAAATTCATCACCCTTACCTCAGACACGCCAGACACCTCCGCCCCGATTGGAGCATGGCAGAAATTGGAGCGCGGCTCGATTGACCAGAAGTTGGCAGTAACATCTCAACCCGCTTTCTTGAGGCAGTGGGTCTTGATTACCTATATCTGATCATCAAACAAAGCTTCTAAATCTTGCCGACCGCTTATCACCCGGAGGATCTCAATCCCATCTGGGATAACTCGATAGAAAATAATGTAGCCCTTGAGTGGCACGCCTCTCAGTTTCTTAAGAATCCTCTCATAGGACTTGCCCATTTTGGGAAATCGCATTAAGTTTTGGCACTTTTCGTTAAATTCTTTGAGTAGGCGTTCTCCTGCCTCAATGTCTCGCTCTACAAAATAATCGGAAATATCGTTTAGATCTCGGCTTGCCCTGGGGGCGATCACGCATCGGCTCATTCCGTTAAGTCTCGCGCTTGACGAAATTTATCTTGCAATTGCTCTACTACAGTTTCTAGTGGAATTCCCTCACCCCGCTCTAATTCTGCGGCTGCTTCATCTACCTGTTGACGAGTTTCCTCTATCCAATTTTCGTACTCTTGATATTTTTCTTCTAGTAATTTAAACGCCTGAGTCAGTAATTCGTTAACTGACTTAACTCGACCCTGTTTAAGTTGGGCTTGGATAAACTGTTCTTGTTCTGCATTCAGGGTGATATTCATAGCGGGGTATTGATCCAGTACCTTGAGCAGGCGATCGCTTTTAGCTAAACTGCGATGCGATCGGAAGTTGGTAATTAATGTCCTATCTTAACAGTTAGGAAATGATTCATACTTCAGCAATTACTTTTAAACAACTTGACGATCGCCCTGACCAAAACGGCTGGCTCTATGGGCTTTGCCAGATGCTGTTGAAAACCTGCTTGTAGAGCCTGTCTCTGATCAAACTCTGCGGCATAGGCTGTCAGGGCGATCGCCTTGATTTGCCCACCCTGTTCTGAAGGTAATGCTCTGATTTGTCGGATCAGCGTGTAGCCATCCGTATCAGGCATCCCAATATCGCTGACTAAAATGTCTGGCTGAAACTGAGCCAACGCCTCTAGTGCTTTCGTTACAGTGGCAACTGTAATAACTTCTGCACCCGACTGTTCCAGCGAGAAACCAATCACATCACGCATATCCAGTTCATCATCAACAACCAACACTCGAATTCCTAGAAGTAAGTTGTTAGTAGATGCAGAGAACGGCTGGTGGGACTTAAAACTCTGCCCTTGTTCAGTCTCCGCTAACGGTATTGTGACCGTGAAGATGGTGCCTTGATCTGCACCGGGGCTATCGGCTTGAACTTTACCGCCGTGCAGTTCAACCAGGTGACTCACGATCGCCAACCCCAGCCCCAAGCCGCCCACTCTACGAGTTGTTGTGCCATCCTCTTGACGGAAGTATTCAAAGACATGGGGCAAGAACTGCGGGGTAATGCCTTTCCCGGTATCTGCGACTGTAATCTGAGCCTGATTGTCAACCACAGTTAAGCCCACTTCGACACGCCCCTCTTCTGGTGTGAACTTAACCGCATTGGATACTAAATTCCAGACGATCTGCTGCAATCGGCTACCATCTCCCAAAACTTGCCCCACCTCAGCATCTAACGTAGTTTGAATCTTAATAGATTTAGCTTCGGCTGCTAAACTGACTGTTTCGATCGCCGCTTCAATAGTTAAAGCTAAGTTGACGGGACAACAATTGAGTCTGAGCTTGCCTCGGAGAATCCGCGAAACGTCGAGCAAATCTTCGATCAGTTCAGATTGTAATTTAGCATTGCGTTCAATGGTTGCCAAAGCATGAGCAGTTTTGGCTTCGTCCAGGTCGCCGTTTTGTAATAGTTTAGTCCAACCCAAAATAGGATTGAGGGGCGATCGCAGTTCATGAGACAGTACCGCCAGAAACTCATCTTTAATCCGATTAGCGGTTTCGGCTGCTTCACGGGCGGCTTGTTCTTGTTGCAAAATCCGTTCTCGATCGCGTTCAAGCTGCACGCGATCGCTGATGTTGTTTGATATTCCAATCAACCCAACTACTTCTCCAGCCTCATTGCGGTAAGGAGATTTCATGCCCAAAAATGTCCGAATGCCATCTGGAGATTCTTCAACGATTTCCGTTTGTCCGGTTTCCATAATTCGCTGATCATTTTTCATCACCTTGGCGGCATCTTCGGGGTTTGGGTAAAGCTCGTCATCACGAAAGCCAATGACTTCAGAGGCTGATTTTCCCAAAACCTCAAGCGTAGCTGAATTAGCATAAATAATGCGTCCTTGTCGGTTTTTGACAAAAATTGGCGTAGGCGCTGACTCGTTAATGACGTTTAAAATGGCATTCTTTTGACGCAGATCCTCTTCGATTTGCTTGCGATCGGTAATATCTAGGGCAATACCCGTTGCCCGGATCGGATGATTCTCAGCATCGTAAAGCGTGTTGCCAATTGACATAAACCAACATAAGCCGCGTTCTGGATGGAGGTAGCGATATTCAACCTGGATGGGTTGTTGCTGTGCCACTGCCGCACAAATATGCTGAGCAGTGCGATCGCGGTCTTCCTCAACGATCGCGTTTAACCAAGTGTCATAAGCAGCGGGGATGTTTGGGTCGATGCCCCACATTGTGTAGTATTCAGGCGACCAATAGACTTTGTTTGTCCTCACGTCCCAGCCCCACAAGCCTGCTTTAGCGCAATATTGGGCAGCGCTCATGCGTTCAGCCGCCTGATGTAGTTCTACTTCTGAATGCTGCCGCTCTAGTTCGGTAGAAATCCGGAGTGCAAAGAGTGACAGCAAAGTTTTTGCCAGTTGCATATTCTCTAGCGGTTTTCCATCCATCACCCCTAATATGCCTAAAGTTGTGCCGCTGAAGTCAAAGAACGGAATTGCCACATAGCTTTCGATGGCTAGCGATTTGAGCCGGGGCGCGTTAGGAAATTGGGCTTGAACTGCACGCGAGTAGCAGCAAATTTTGCGTTGCTCAATGACTTCCCAACAAGGAGTGCCTGGCAATGGATATTCCACGTTTTCGATAATTTGATCGTGGGCGTAGTTGGCGATCGTGCGTAGCATTTTGGGGTCATCGCCCTCTATTAGACCAATGTAGACATAATCAGTGTCTAAAGCTTTAGAAAAATATTGCGTCAGGGCTTGAAAAAAAGCCCCACCTGTAACCGTGGCAATGCCTTTGGTAATCTCTAGCAGCGCCGTATCTACCTGGGCAATCCGCTGAGCGGCTAGACGAAGTTCTAGTTCATCTACAACCATCGCTGCCAGGTCAACCAAAGTTGCTTGCTGCTCTGGACTAAAAACGCGCGGCTTGAGATCGGCTAAACAGAGCGCCCCCAGGTTAAAGCCGTCTTGGGTAAGCAGGGGCGCACCCGCGTAGAACCGGACTCCTGGCTCCTCTTGAACCAGAGGCGTGGAGGCGAAGCGCTCATCTTGGCGAGTATCGGGAACAACTAAAGGGTAGTCCATTAACACGGCATAGCCACAGAGCGCCTCCTTCCGAGGAATTTCGTGAGTGCTAAAGCCAATGCAAGACTTAAACCAGGCTCTAGATTCATCGACTAGAGAAACCAGGACAACGGGCATATCAAATAACCGTGCTGCTAAAGCAGTAATGCGATCGAACGCTGCTTCTGGTGGGGTATCGAGAACTTGATAGCGATAGAGCGCTGCTAACCGTTCCGTTTCATTAGCAGGTACAGGCATCGTCAAAGTTTTTTCAGGCGGCAGGTCAGACATATTAAGCAGCTAGGCGATGCGATCGGGTTAAGTAATAAAACGATAAGAGTGATCCAGAATAAAAAAGATCCAAGGTTAGCTCGACTTGTCACAGATAGAGACAAACCACTTGGTAAGATTCGGCAGACGCTGGATCTGCTGCTCCACGGCTATCATTGCCTGTTGGGTGAGTTTAATGCCTG
>JBBRCV010000084.1:0-20496 GCA_038204505.1 Elainellales cyanobacterium | reverse complement strand
GGGATGAGTCCATCGATCAACTGGGTGAGTTGACTGGAGTTAATTTGGCTGATTTCAGGGTCGAGAGATTCAACGCCGTAGAGGATTTTGAGTTCAAAGAGCTGTTGCTTTTTGTATTGGCGCAGCAGATCGGGGGGCAGTTGTTGCCCTGTAATCATTGCCAATACGTCAGTCAGGGGTCTTCCTGTTTTGCGGCTATCAACTAGGGCTTGCTGCATCTGTTCCTTACTGGCATAGCCAGATTGGATCAGCTTGTTATTGAACGGCGAAAAGTTGTGTTGTACGACCAGGGCACGCCGCTGAGACGAGGAATTAGTCATAGCTGATGCAAATGTTTGATGACAGTTAGGTTGATTGTTCCCAGAATGCCTTGCCAAATGCACCTGGGAAAATCAGCAATCGTTCTGGTAGCACAATTGCCAGAATCCAGGGTTTCGTTATCCTAATGTGTAGGTTGAATTTACTCTTATACCCCTGTGTCGCCCTATGTTGTCGCAACTTGTGAGTCCAATGGTTCGCACTCAGATTCGCCTCCTTGCTAACAGTCAGGCGACTCGTTCAACGCTGATGACGACGATCGCCCAGTGGCTTGGCTTTTTAGGCGTTCAGGCGCAGGTCACTCAGTTAGATACGACGACTAATAAGATTCAGGTTTGTTTGACCGTGGGTAAGCCGAATTCCTGCGAAGCCCATGATTGGCAGCAGATTTTGACCAATCTGGATCAGGGAAAGGCGATCGCTCCATCTTTACCTCCAGTTATGACGGAACAGCAAGAACGAAAGCTTCAACGGCTACTGGCGTACATGATTCAGGCGGGAGAACCTGATGCTAATTGGGAGGTGCTGGCTCCACAGTTGCAAAGGTTGGGGTTTGAGGAAGGGATGTTGCTGGGAATTAAGGCGGCGTTGAAAGTACCGCAGTCGTTAGAGATTTTGATAGAGGGACTAGACCCAGATGTGGCGGCGATCGCCCTTTCTAAAGCGGTGGGCATTGCGCTGTTAGATCGGCAAGTTAATTCCCATGAAGATAAAGCGCTGTCAGCTTTACTAGAAGCGATGAAAGGATAACCCTGCTAACCTTTTATCGCTGGGTACGCAATCCTTCAAGAATGCCGCTGTAGAGAGTTAGGAAACTGGTTTCATCTAGAGCAGCTTCTGGGTTGTTCCAAGTTGCGGAAACGTAGTAGGTTTTGCCACTGAGAGAGACTAACGAGGTGGTGAGATTGATCACTCCAGGTTCAGATCCGCCTTTGAAGGAAACTCGTTTCCATTGGTCAGGATTAACTAAGCCACCGCCTGGATTGACGCTCATGAGCGGTAAATCTGCGACCTTTTGCATCAATTCACATAGTTCGCGGGCAGTAAAGAACCATTCAATCTCAAGGGTGACTGGTTTACCTTCAAAGAGACTAGCATCAGGCATTGGAGCAGATACGAGTTCTGCCAAAACTTCGCGTTTTTGCTGAATGTCGCCTATTTGATAGCGCTTGAGCAATGCCTCATTATCAGGATTTTTAAGAGCAAAGAGTTCTCGTGTCGTTAATAAGGGACGGTTACGGGAAGCGAAAGGGGCGATCGCCTCTCTTCCCATCAGATGAATTAAGGTATCAGTGGCAGTATTATCGCTTTGAGAAATCATCAGCGTTGCCAGGGTTTGTACCGTGAGAAGTGCGCCATCGAACCAGGTTTGAAGAATGCCGCTCGGCAGGCTTTTATCTTCAGGGCGGAGTTCTACAACGTCGTGCCAGGAGCGAGTCCTTCGAGATACCCGGAAGGGGTCGCCCTTTTTGATCTGGTCCTGCAATGCGGCAAGGACAGCGAGTTTGAAGGCGGAACCGACAGCAAGGGGTCGATCAGCATTATGGGCGGCAAGTTCGGTATTGCCTTCGAGAATCAGCAGGTTAGTTTGACCAGGGAGGGCTTGAAGCTGTTTGATAGCTTGGGGTGGGGCGATCGCATCTGCACGAGGCTGCAATAATAGTCCAGTAATTAGCCCTGCCTCATTGACCGAGATTTGAGCCGATAATTTTCCCTTTTCAAACTGAACTAAATATCCCCCGTTGTCGGGTTGAACCGCTTGATAAGTTCCTAGCGATGTCCGAAACTCTGTAACAAGCTGCTCGATTTGAGTCAAAGGAATTTGACCGAGAAAGGAGTCTGCGAACCACTCAGCTTTGGGTGAGGGCGAGGTAAAAAGACGTTCTAGAGCCGCAACAGGGGTAATTTTCATAGAATCAACCAAAGTAGGCGGGGTTTGAGCAAACAGAATGGGGATGAACACCTTGTGAACCTCTTCTATTCTCTAAACTGCAAATTCTCTAAAATGACTGCCGATCGCGGTTCAAAGCCGTCTGCGTATTCTGCGGGATAGTGGGTCAGGATATAAAATGCCTTGCCTTTGTCTTCTCCAATGTAGATTGCGCCAACAATCATCTCGCCAGCCATGTCTTGAGTTTGCTGTTGATAAGTCAGCTTTTCTTTTGCCCAAGGGTAGCTAATTACGTCAGTGCGATCGACTAACTCCCATTGGTTGCTCGCCATAACACCCGCGTCACCTAAAATTAACTGCCGGATATCTTCAACAGTATTAGGTGAACTGGGCATAAACATTTGAACATAGGCATCTTTATCCTTTTTGCCCGTAGGACTGAAGTAGAACCGAATGCCCTGCCCTTCTCCCGATCCACCGACATCGCTCTGGAAGTCCTTTGCAGGCACATAGGTTGTAAACGGAACATCAGCCAAGTCAAAAAGCTTAAGTTCGACCTCTACAGACTGTCCTTCAATACTGAGCGGAATGACTCGGCTTTCGGGCTGAAATTGCTTTGAACCTTGGGTTGTGGTGGTGGCTACACCTGATGGGGAAAGAGAAGGAGAGACCGCAGGACTGCTGACAGGTGAGCTTGAATTAAGGGTCTTGAAAAAAGGCAATGCATAGACGGTCAGGGCTGAAATGATCAAAGTCGATAATGCAGCCCCGACCCATAAAGGATTAATATTTCGCGGTTTCATGCCAATTCTCCTGGTGTCATCCAAGCACAAAGTTCACCAGTTTTCCAGGTACGACAATCACTTTTTTAATCTCCTTGTCAGCAATGTGGCGCTGGGCAAGTTCAGAATCGCGGGCATATTGTTCTAACGCCTGTTTGTCAGCTTGGGAGGGCACTTGGATAGTTCCGCGTGTTTTGCCCATAACTTGGATAACCAGCGAGATTTCATCCACTACTAATGCAGTGGGATCGAAGATGCACCAGGGTTGATGATGAACTGAATCAGCGTATCCTAGACCGTGCCAAAGTTCTTCTGCCATGTGAGGGGCAAAAGGGGCAAGGAGTTTGAGTAAGGTTTGGATGCCTTCAGTGTAGATGGGGGAGTCTTTGCAAGGTGCATCAGTCAAGGCGTTGCTGAGTTTCATCAATTCTGAAACGGCGGTGTTGAGCTGATAGTCGTCTGCCAAATCTTCAGTGATTTGCTGAATGGCGTTGTGGATGGCGTAACGCAATTCTTTTTCTGGTTTTGAGAGAGTTGCGATCGCCTTCTCTGCCGTTGTCCCTCGTTCAGAAAACTCTGCTACCAACCGCCAAACCCGGTTAAGAAACCGAGACTGCCCTTCTACATCAGCTTCATCCCATTCCAGATCCTTCTCAGGAGGCGCTTTGAATAGGATAAACATCCGGGCGGTATCTGCGCCGTATTTGTTAATCACTTCATCGGGTGAAACGCCGTTGTATTTAGATTTAGACATGGTTTTGAAAGACCCAACCAATGGCTCCCCAGTTTCGGGGTCTTTCGGATCTTTAGAATCGACTAGCGCAGAAGGAATCCATTGGGCATTGCCACTTTTGTTGGGATTCATGTAAGTCCAGCCCTGAACCATACCTTGCGTGAGCAGACGTTTGAAAGGCTCATCGAAATTGAGGAAACCGCGATCGCGCAAAAACTTAGTAACGAACCGCGAATACAGTAAGTGCAAAATCGCGTGTTCAATGCCACCCACATATTGATCAACTGGCATCCAATCGTTCACTATTGCCGGATTGCCCAACTGCTGCTCGTTCTTAGCATCGGGGTAGCGCAAGAAATACCAGGACGAGTCAATAAAGGTATCCATCGTGTCGGTTTCGCGCTTTGCCGGAGTGCCGCAGGTAGGGCAAGGCACATTGACCCAATCTAACTGCGCCAAGGGAGAAGCGCCTTTTCCAGAGAACTCTACCGCTTCTGGTAAAACAACGGGCAACTCTGCTTCGGGAACTGCCACAATGCCGCAGTTCGGACAATGCACCACTGGAATTGGTACACCCCAATAGCGCTGCCGAGAAATCAGCCAGTCTCGCAACCGATAGGTTGAAGTGCCCTTGCCTTTGCCTTGTGACTCTAACCAGGCGATCGCCACCTCAACGCTCTGCCCCGCTGCTTTACCCGCCGCCACGCCATCCAATGCCCCAGAATTAACCATCACCCCATCGCCGGGATAGGCTTCGGTCATCGTTGCGCCGTATAACGCTTGGTCAGTAGGTTGCACAACTGCTTTAATAGGCAAATTGAACTTCCGAGCAAACTCAAAGTCGCGCTGGTCGTGGGCAGGAACCGCCATGATCGCTCCAGTCCCGTAGCCCATCAACACGTAGTCAGCAATCCAGATCGGAATCCTTTCGCTGTTGACGGGATTGATGGCGTAACTGCCCGTCCAAACGCCAGTTTTTTCGCGGTTCTCAGCCGTGCGTTCAATATCGGTTTCTGCTGCTGTTGCAGTTTTGTAAGTTTGGATAGCGGCAGACTGTTCAGGAGTGGTTAACTTTTCTACCAATGGATGCTCAGGCGACAGCACCATGAACGTTGCTCCCCAAAGCGTATCGGGGCGCGTGGTGAAAATGGGCAAGTCATCGCCTGCCTCGGTGGTAAAGACGACCTGTGCTCCAGTGGATTTGCCAATCCAGTTTTCTTGCATCACCTTGACGCGATCGGACCATCCGTCCAATTGATCTAAATCTTTGAGCAACTGATCAGCGTAATCGGTGATTTTGAGGAACCACTGACGGAGCACACGTTTTTCGACTAATGCGCCCGATCGCCAGGCTCGTCCTGCGCTATCCACCTGCTCATTTGCCAGCACAGTTTGATCAACAGGGTCCCAATTAACTGCCGCCTCTTTTTGATACGCCAAGCCAGATTTGAAGAATTCCAAGAAAATCCACTGCGTCCAGCGATAGTAATCAGGAGAACAAGTCGCAACCTCCCGATCCCAGTCGTAGGACAAACCCAGCCGCTTCAGCTCAGTTTTCATTTGAGCGATGTTTTGATAAGTCCACTGAGCCGGATGGCTATTTTGCTTAATAGCAGCATTTTCAGCAGGTAAACCAAAAGCATCCCAGCCCATCGGGTGTAACACGCGATCGCCCTGCATTCGATGGGTACGGGCAATCACGTCGGTGATGGTGTAGTTCCGCACGTGTCCCATATGCAGGTTGCCGGACGGATAGGGAAACATGGACAGCGCATAGAACTTGGGCTTGTCAGTTGCTTCAGGAGTTTTGTCCATCCCTTGCTCTGCCCAAAATTTTTGCCACTTTTCCTCAATTTCTGCCGGGTTGTAACGGGACTCCACGGAAAACGCTCCTCATTAAATTTGCTGACGAGATTGGTCATAAACCATTCTAAGCGTTTAGCTTCAACAGTTCTCAGAAGGTTTTCGGTGGGAGTGAGTAATATGAACTCTCATCGAAAATTTTTAAGACTTTAGACAATGTACATAAAACGGTTAGCAGCAGGATTAGGGATATGGCAGGGAATGAGCTAGAGGTTTGTAAGTTTTTAATTTTGAACCTGGGCAAGGTTCGGTTGAACCATATTGGGCTAGTTGAGGAGATATCGGCTCCTATTTTGGGATGCGATCGCTATACCTCTCTTCACTCGGTAGAAGATCTCTCCCAGATTTCGACTTCCCATGCCAGTAAGAAAGCTGATATTTACTTGAACGGTAGAGGTCTTTCGATCAAACAATCGGGCGGGAGTTTTGCCTTTAATCGCTTGCAAAGAGCCAACCTATTAGAGGTGTACACAGATTTGGGGTTAACTCACCCTGAACTGATCATCTCCAACATTGATAGAGAAGTTAACAAGTTTCATCAAGGGATACTCCTTAAAAGAAACCAACCTTGGAAAAACCTATTCTCAGAACCAGATTTTAGGACGCTGATGCAGTTTCTCATGCTGAAGGGAAGCCCGAATCTTGGAGCTTCAACCCATCCCGCAGAATTTATTTTGGAAGCACCCAAAAAAATCAACAGTGCAGATGAGCTTTTACTCTGGTCTTTCGATGAATACTTTGAACAATATAAATTTAAGCTTGAGGTCGCAATTAGAAGGCAATGGGTTGGGCAAGAAAGTGACTCTGAACATACTCGGGCAGGGAGTATATCGCGCAAGGTTGAGAATGTGCCTTGGGTTTTTAAGGATGTTGTTGGACAACCAAAACCCCATAAGGAAACCAAACGAAGATGGCGCGAGAATTTTCCTGAGTCTGAGCGCAGGACAGTATATTTCTTAATGATTGAAAAGAAAAAGTAACGCTTGAGATGGGAGGCTACGCAATCTGAAGACTCAGTTGCTTCTGTGGGGTAAGGGTCGGAGATGCTTCAGAGCTAGAGAATAGATCTTGATAAATTGCCTGAGCCAGTGCAAAGCCCAAATTGGCAGGGACAGCGTTACCAATCATTTTGTAAGCTGCACTAAGATCTCGATAGTGAAAAATAAAATTATCGGGGAAAGTTTGAATCCTGGCGCATTCTCGGACAGAAAGTCTGCGATATGGATAGAGCGATCGCTCATCGAAAGCAAACTTGTCTTTCTCCACAAATAACATCTTGTTGGCTTGAGGATGCAATGGGGCATGTCTGCCGCCTGCTTGAATCGTGAATGAAGGCTCATCCCACGATCGCACCCGATTGCGAGACATATACATGCTGGAGAAGCCCCCAATCATATACTCATGGTTAGGGAAGAGACAGGCTTCGGCATTTGTTTTGTTAGTTGCTAAGGCAGGAATTGCGGTCTCCTGTAAGTCCCAGATGGCGGTTTTAAGAGTGGGAATTTTAGGCGATACATTAACCCTGTTGAAATCAAACTGTTTATTGAGATCGACACGGTAACCCACAAAGATAACTCGTTTCCTTTCCTGGGAAACATTGTGGTTCATTGCATTGAGTAGTTTAAATGAAACTGTATAACCCGCTTCTTCAAACGCCGAAACAATATTTTGAATAGCTCGCCTATGTTTCTCATGCAACATTCCAGACACATTTTCAGCCAGAAAGAAGCAAGGCTGTTTGTCTTTTAAAATCCGAACATATTCTAGAAATAATCTGCCTCGATCATCTTCTATGCCTCGCTGAGAACCAGCTTCGCTCCAGCTTTGGCAAGGGGGACCGCCAATAATACCAATACAATCGGGAATTTCTTCTGACTTAATTTTCCGAATGTCTCTGCGGTCTAAAAATGTGTCGAGATGATTGGCTTCATAAGTCGCCCAAATATCCTTGTCGTACTCATTGGCCCAAGTAATAGGAAAACCCGCCTTCAGGAATCCTAGGTCGAGTCCGCCGCAACCTGAAAATAGGGAAATAACACTTTGGTTCATAAGAAAACGTAGCAATTATGAATTAGAAAACCATCGCGGCAACTTGATTCTAGAAACGCCGCTCACTCTAGAGGCTTGAGATAAGGTTTTACCATAATTCTCAAGCTGCGAACTCTAACAGTACTTGCGTTTTAACATAGTGAGAGTTTAACTAGCTAATTAGCTAATTGTCAACATAGCTAATTGGATTTTTGAACTATGATGACGAGGAAGATAAAGGCACAGTATATATGGCATATATGGCACAAACTCAGAGGAAGGTCGTTTATATTCAGCCTGAGCATCACGAAATGTTGAGACAGCTTGCCTACGAACAGAACTGCAACCTTTCGGACGTGCTTGATGCGGTTTTAGAGCAGGCAGATTGGGAGAAAATTGCAGCGATCGCCAACACAAAACCCCAACACAGAGCCGCAGAAAGAGCCAGTCGTTATAATTCCTAACCTTGGCGAAGTCGTTCCTGTCTCCAGTCTTTGAATGAATCCCTCACCCTATAAACTAAGAAGGCACTCTTCCGATCGCCCATGCTCTTCTCCCGTTTGCGCCAGTTTGTCACCGCTTCCGGCACCAAAGCACTAGAACGATTTTGGTTAGGCTTAAGCCTCATCTTTTCCGCCTACTACGCCATTTTGGGAATGCGGCAAGCCTTTCAGTCTGCTTTCGTGGTGCAGGATGACGCGCGCGAGTATGTGTTTTGGATGCAGCGGTTTGTTGATCCGGCATTGTTTCCTAATGATTTGATCGCAGATTATTTCAAGTCCATTGCGCCATTGGGATATGCGGCTGTCTATCAACTGATGGCGCATTTGGGAGTAGAGCCGCTGACGTTTAGTAAACTTTTGCCGATCGCCCTAGGTTTACTCCTAACGTTTTATGGATTTAAAGTCAGCCTCCAGCTTTTCCCAATTCCGGCGGCTGGGTTTGTGGCGATGCAGTTGCTCAATCAAGGGCTATGGCTGCGGGAAGATTTGGCGGCGGCAGCTCCTCGCTCGTTTGCTACGCCTCTACTGCTGGCGTTTTTGTATTACTTGCTGCGCGGGTCTTGGCGATCGCTCACCTTCGTTATCATCCTACAAGCCCTCTTTTATCCGCTCCTCATATTCATTTCCCTGGGCATTCTCTTCGTTCGCCTCGCCCATTGGAAAGGTTGGCTGCCTAGTTTTACGAAGCGATCGCTCATTACATTTGCCATCATCACGGGGCTAGGATTCCTCGCCATGCTGCCCTACATCATTGCCTCTGCCGAATTTGGTCCCACCGTTACCGCCGCTCAAGCCCGCACCATGCCCGAACTCTGGACAGGCGGCAGGCATCCGTTTTATGATCCTAATCCTTGGAAATTCTGGCTGGTTGGTTCTAATAGCGGCATCCTGCCCCGGTTTGTGCCGCCTTTGGTGTGGACAGGTTTTCTGTTACCACTGCTGCTGAAAAAACCGACTCGATTTCCGTTGGCAGCGCAGGTGAGTCCAGATATTAAGATTTTGCCTCAGATGGCGGCGGTGGCTTTGGGTCTGTACTTTGCTGCCCATGCAGTTATTCTTAAACTTTTTTTCCCGACGCGCTACACCGGACATACCTGGAGAATTGCGATCGCCCTTGCCGCTGGTATCACTCTCATTCTCCTGCTAGATATGACGTTGCGTGCCTGTGAGCAGATGGGCGATCGCCCTTTCAAAAGATTCGCAATCCTATCGTTAACGGCTGGATTAACCATCGCAGTAGTATTCTATCCAGCGTTCTTCCGACATTTTCCCAGAGCAGGCTACATCGTGTCTGGAGAGACTGCGCTGTACGAGTTTTTTCAGCAGCAGCCCAAAGATAGTTTGATTGCAACTTTGGCAGACGAAGCGAGTAATATTCCAACGTTTGCAAAGCGATCGCTCCTCGTCGGCAGAGAGTACGCCCTGCCCTTCCATCTGGGCTACTACAACCAAATTCGTCAGCGCACTATTGATTTAATCGAGGCGCAGTACAGCGAGGATTTAGGTAAAACTCAGCAATTTATTCAAAAATATGGCATCGATTTCTGGGTACTACACCGCGATACATTCAGACCAGAATATTTGACCACCGAGCCTAAAAGCTGGCTAAGAAGCTTTCAACCTGCATTTACAGAAGCTTTAACGAAGTTAGAGGCGGGGAAAATCCCAGCATTGTCAAAACTAACTCGGAAGTGCCGAGTCCTAAAAACGCCGCAGTTAATTGTTCTTAAAGCAGATTGTTTACTCAAAAATTAAGAAATTTACCAGAGCTAGACAGAAGTGCTAGGTTGTATTCGTCACATACCCCTCGGGTGAACCGAATCATCGATATGGAAATCGCTTCAAATTCTTCCATGCGCTCTAAATCTCGCAAATCTCGTCACTTCATTCGCCTCGCTACAGCCCTCCTCGCCTCCAGCGCGATCGCCTCAAGTGTCACACCCCAACGCGCTCTGGCATCGCCGCTGCCTGAAATTTCTGTAACAGCCTCCTCTGTAACACCCCCCTCTGTGGCAGCCCAAGTTATTAAATTGCCTGTTGCTCCGGTTCCAGTGGCTCAGGTTCAACTGGCGCAACTGGGCAGATTTCCCTTGGGCTGGGCGGTTTTACCAGTGGCGATCGCAGGTGGCATCTTCATCGCGCTAGCCTGCGGTGGATTGGTCATTGTCAGCGAACGCGAAGTCGGCATTGTGGTGAAAAAAGTCTCCTTCTCTGGTCGCCGCCTGCCCCCTGGTCGGTTGATTGCCCTCGAAGGCGAAGCGGGCTACCAAGCCGATACTCTCGCTCCGGGCTGGCATTGGGGCTATTGGCCCTGGCAGTTCAGCGTTCGCAAAGAGTCACTCCTTGTCATTCCCCAAGGCGAAGTGGCGCTTCTCGTTGCCAACGACGGCACCTCCATTCCTCTAGAAAGACTTTTGGGCAAAGTCGTCCCTTGCGATAACTTCCAAGATGCACGCAAGTTCCTCACGAATGGCGGTGAGAAGGGTCGTCAGCTTGGCTTCCTAACCGCTGGGACTTACCGCCTTAACACGGCATTATTCAAAGTTGTTACGGCTGAAAATGCTGCAAAACAAGGAATGCAGCCAGAGCAGCTTCGTGTCTATTCTATGCAGCCCGACAAAGTGGGCATTGTCTCTACCCTAGATGGGATGCCGATTGAATCGGGAGAACTTGCCGGAGCCACCGTCCCCGATCACGATAACTTTCAAAACGGGCAGAAGTTCATTCAACAGGGCGGACGACGCGGCTTACAGCAACAAATTCTGCTGTCTGGCTCTTGGAACCTTAACCCCTGGTTTGTCCGAGTTGAGCAAGTACCCATGACCGAAATTCCGATTGGCTACGTGGGAGTTGTCGTGTCCTTTGTGGGCGATGCTCCCGATGATGTTAGCGGTGCCGCATTTACCCACGGCAACTTAGTCCGGGTGGGGCATAAGGGAGTTTGGGTAGAACCGCTTTATCCTGGCAAGCACCCCATCAATACCCGCGTCATGAAAGTGGAACTTGTGCCCACCATCAATATTGTGCTGAACTGGGCAGACCGAACCGAGCGCCATCACTACGATGACAATTTAGAAGCCCTAACGGTTCGTTCTAACGACGGGTTTGCCTTTGCCCTGGAAGTCTCGCAAATTATTCATGTGGGGGCTTTGGATGCGCCCAAGGTGATTTCTCGCGTCGGCTCTATGCAAAACCTGGTGGATAACGTCTTAGAACCCAGTATTGGCAACTACTTCCGCAATTCAGCCCAAGACTATACGGTGCTAGATTTTCTCAATGCTCGTAGCGAACGGCAAGCGGAAGCGTCAGGATACATCAGAACGGCTCTGCGTACTTACGATGTCCAGGCGATCGATACCCTCATCGGCGGCATCCAACCTCCTGCTGAGCTGATGCAAACCCAGACCGAGCGCAAACTTGCCGAAGAAAAGCGCAAGACCTACGAAGTTCAACAACTGTCACAAACTCAGCGTCAGCAGTTGGTTCGTGAAACCGCGCTAGCAGATATTCAGCAAGAGTTAGTGCAATCTGAACAAAGTGTCACCATTGCCGAACTCAAAGCCAATGCTCAGATTAAGCAAGCCACTGGGGAAGCCGAATCGATCAGACTGAAGGCAACTGGGGAAGCTGAGGCGATTCGGGCAACCGGAAACGCTAAAGCAGAAACCTATCAAGCTGGGGTGGATGCCTTGGGTGGGCAGAGCTACACAGCAATGCAGTTGATGCAAATTATTGGCGATCGCCACGTTCGCCTGATCCCCGATGTTTTGGTCGGTAACAACGGCAATGGCAACGGCTTAGTTGATGGCTTACTCTCCATGATTCTCTGGAATCAAACGGGCAAAAAGCCTTTTGATCCCAATCAGCCCACTCCACCTGAGCAGTCTTCTCAATGGGTTGAGCCGGCGCTGCTGCCCCTTGATCCGATCGTCAACGGATCTGCCAAGCCAGATGAAAAGGTCGGTACATAGGCTGAGTAACCCATCGTTTCAGAAGCCTAGATAAAGCTTGCTAAATTCCTGAGATGGGCAGACTCTGAGTGCTCTCATTTTTGCCCATCTCCTATGACAGTCAGCTTTAGAGAGAGCTAACGTTCTTATTAAGCGGCTCGTATAATGTAGATCTCGTGAGTCTGCTCCAATAAGGTTGTTGTACAGCATCGCTATCAACAAAATCGACCTACACAAAGATTACAAGCAAGACTTAATCTTCATCTTCTACCCAAAGACATCCTGATTGTGACTTAGCAACAACAAGGATTCCTGTGTCAAGTGTCGCAGATGTAGCTGGGTGCCAACCCTGACTTCCAGCATCTGTTATGTAATAGTCCCCATTCGTGTAATACTGCGTGTCTTTTTCTTCAAAATATCCCAGAAACCGACTTGCTAGCTGTTCTGCTTCCCTTTCCGCCATAAGTTCTGAGTCATAGGCTAAATCGCAATGAAGGATACGCTTGGCAACTTTCTCTGCTTGCTCCTTTCCAATTTCTCGATACGTGCGAGGCGTAAAAAGCAACCCAAATCTTGGAGCAAGTTCGTCAAGCGACATAGGGAATTCTTTGATGATGTGACAGTGCACAACTCCACAATCACGAGCAGTCTCGATTTCATCGCAAATACTTGTTCCCATATACCCCACGACCCTTTTGCCTCAACCGATCAAACTGAAATACTTTCTCAACCGATCAATTTGCGTCACAACGACTGATTAGGCTACTGCTGCTTCCGTCTAAATTCAAGCGCTATGACAGATTTAACATTGCCTTTGCTTCCGCCAAAGATACAGAAGGTGCATCTTTCTCATCCATTTTTGCCTGTCTCAAATCTTGTAAATCTTCCAAGTCAGCCAGCAGTTCTTGCAATAGTAGGAATTCCTCGTAGGGCAACACAACAAACTCAGGCTTACCATTTTTCTTCAAAAACTCAGGATTTAGTTGAAGCATAATTGTCTCTTCCTATGAATAGGCTTCACTACGATGTTTGATACGGTAAATGACGATCTTGCCATCTTCAATCTCGAATAAGATACGGTAGTTGCCCACTCTCAGACGATATTCCGGAGTGAAGTTCGTCAAATGCTTTACATCTCCCTGCAAGTCATTTTGGACAAATTCTACTTTTTCGAGAATCCGAGTCTGTGTGTTAAGCGGCAGCTTTTGCAAATCCTTAATGGCTTTCGGCTTTAAGACAACTTCGTATTTCAAGTTGAAGAACCTTCAGAGTGCTTGAGCCAACAGAAGATGCTTGAAATATTATAACGTGTTGCTAAGACTATAGATGTCACATTGCACTTCCTGTGTAGCTTATGACAGTGGTTACTGCAAGTCATCCGTCTTGTGTGTAACCCACCATTTCTAAGAAAGCATCGTTAGCTTCAAAAATTGCTCCATTAAAATCAGCAACATATACGCCAATCACATTTGATTCAACAAAGCGCCTAAATTTGGCTTCACTTTGCCGTAAGGATATTTCTACCTGCTGGTTCTCTTCCGAGAAATTAGTTCGCTGTTTCTGGAGCATCTGCTGACTCACGAGAATACCTGTAAGCATTCCCAGAATGAATGCTGTTAAACAGAGCAAGAGGGCAATGTGGATGTTGGTTTGAATCCACTCTAAAGCAGTAGTTTTGGAGAACACAATCACAACCCGTTAATCTAGCTCTTGAAGCTTCTTATCCACCCATGATCCCATATCTTGCACAGCTCTAAAAGTGATCAGGAATACGCTCTTGTAGAGGGCGATCGCTCTCTACAAGCACCAGGAAAGTCACCCTAAAAGGGACAGCATCGAATGTTAACAACTCAAGGAGAATTTTATTAGTGCAGAGTCTTGATTGGAACACCATTTTTATCAGATTTATCAGAAATTTTTGTGACTCTGCTCTCACTATTGTCTCTGGTATGTTCCACCTCATCATGCGCTTTAAGGAGAGCAGCTATCTTTTTTCTCATGATAATTCCGGGCTTGTCAGTGAACATATGCTGCTCCTGACCTGGACTTAGCGGTACATCATAATCGGTCGATTCTAAAATTCGCTTGTCTTCTAAAGTGACAGCCCGATCGAACGCAATTACATCCTGGCTGGGCGTATCTGCCTCCGTATCGTTGCGTAGGCAAAACTGCACCATTTGAGAAGTTGAGTCATTAATGGGAGTCATCGTATTGACAATGATATGAGCCATTCCATTCGGATAATTAATTCGCAGTCTCACCGTGAACGGCATAAACCAGGTCATATCCAAAGTACGAACCGTTTGTTGCTCATCCATGCTCAAATTTTGCTGTTGTAACTCTGGATTGACAACGCCTAATGTCCCTTGTACGTGCAATCCCCACTCCGTCTCAGTCACTTCCAATACATCGGGAATGGGATGGTCTTCGCTACCAAAGGTCGTGGTGTGAACAAATGTTGGGTGAGCCAGATCAAACTCGTTCTCCATGACTCGTAATCCAGCACATTGCCACGGTTCGTAAAACTCATGGATGAGCCGAAAGGCTGGATCAGTGGCTTCAGCGATCGCCGGAATATCAGTAAAAGGTTCCTCTAAACAAACCCAAACATAGCCATATTGTTTCATACAGCGGTAAGTTTGGATTTTGTAACTAGGAGGAATTGCCTGATCTGGCTTGAGTTGTGGAACATGCACGCAGGTGCCACAGCTATCAAATTGCCAACCGTGATAAGCACACGAGACATTGCCGTTAATCACAGTGCCTAGAGAAAGTTGAGCAGATCGATGGCAACAGCGATCTTGAGCAGCAACGGGTTTCTCGTCTGAATCTAGCCAGAGGACAATTTTCTCGCCTAGTAATTCAAATGTCTTCAATCCATCTGACAAGTCCACAATCGGAACAACTGGATACCAGAATCGACGCAATACAGATTGTTGTGTTACTAGCATATTCAGTGTGTAAGATAGCTCAACTACCTACAGTATACCTGGCAAATATATAGCAAATTGTATGAGGCGGTTTTGTATAGTTGAAAACTTTAGAAGAGTAAATACGGCGATCGCATCTGTTCAATTAATATCACAAAATTAAGCCTCAATACGGCAAAGTTAGGAAGCGTTTGAAGCGTTTGTAGAAAAGCCATCATTTTGATAGTTTGTCATTAGCAGATTTGATGGGTATTGCACAGCAACTTATAGTTTTATCACAGTCAAATAGCTTGATTAGTGGGCAATAGAGGCTATTATTGATGAATAGACAGCTTCTAAATAAAGCTGGTAAAAGATATCAATATGAATCTTCAAAGTACATAAATAAAGTAGTTAAAATTTCTGAGCTGAGCGGGTTCAATTAAGATTTTAAATTCAATGCAATATTGTATTCAAAATAACAGCTAGAGTCTCACAATCTTCCTATTATTTGAGCCAAGTAACGCTTTATCGGCAAAAGTATTTGCTAGGTAAGGCTAGAGATGCACCAGCAAATAGGAGAAAGCTAGTTTAATGAATACAGATACAGATGCTGGCATTGAACGATCAGAGCCGCCTCAAGGTTCACCCTACAGCGGTTGGCAAGCCGCAATTGCGGACTACTTCAAGTTTAATTTCTACAAAACAGGGTTCAAAACAGAAATTCTGGCAGGCATTACCACCTTTATGACGATGGGATATGTCCTGGTGGTGAATCCTATCATTTTGTCGAACGCCATTTTTCTGGAAAAACCTGGCGATTTATTTTCTCAACTGGCAGTGGCTACCGCGATCGCAGCGGCAGTTGCTACTTTGTGTATGGGCTTTTTTGCTAACTATCCCTTTGGGTTAGCGCCCGGTATGGGAACCAACGCTTTCTTTGCCTTTTCTGTCGTCATTGGACTCAAGATCGATTGGCGATTGGCATTATCCTGCGTGTTTGTTCAGGGTCTAATATTCATCGTTTTAACGTTCACTGATGTTCGTCGCCATTTGATCCAAGCGATTCCCTCTTCAATTAAACATGCGACCGCAGGTGGAATTGGCTTGTTTATTGCCTACATTGGTCTGTCGGGTTCTGTAAAAGAAGGGGGCGCGGGCTTAATTGTAGCCAGCGAAGCCACTAAAACCGCCTTCGGCAGCTTCGCTGAACCTAATACGTTGATGGCAGCGATCGGGCTACTAATTACCGCAGGTTTAGTGGTGCGGCGGGTTAGAGGAGCGCTCTTGATTGGCATTATTGCAACTGCCGCCCTAGCCTGGATCTCAGGCGTTACGCCCTGGCCCAAAGGTATCTTTGCATTTCCAGAGGTTCCCCAGGCGCTGCTCGGACAGGCGATCGGCGGTCTGAGTCAACTCAATAGTCAAAACTTTATTGATTGGTTCGCGGTGCTGCTTGTCTTTTTGTTCGTTGATATTTTTGACACTATTGGCACATTGACGGGTGTGGGAATGCGGGCAGGCTACATTGGTCCCGATGGTCAGCTTCCCCGTGCAAACCGAGCGCTAATGGCGGATGCCATTGGCACAACCGTTGGTCCTTTAGTGGGGACTTCCAGCGTCACTGTTTATATAGAATCGGTGGCTGGAGTCGTTGAAGGGGGACGAACTGGCTTTACTGCGATCGTCATTGGCACTTTATTTGTGGTGGCGCTATTTTTCATTCCGCTTTTTGCTGGCATCCCAGCTTTTGCCACCACACCAACGCTAGTGATTGTGGGAGCGATGATGCTGTCGGAGATTAGAGAGATTGATTGGGATGATATGGCGGTGGCAATTCCAGCCTTCCTGACAGTTTTTATGATTCCTCTAACCTTCTCCATTGCCGAAGGATTATCAATCGGGTTTATTACCTATCCGCTCCTCAAAGCGTTCCAGGGCAAAGCGCATGAAGTATCGCTGGGCACTTGGATCATTGCAGGCATCTTTGTCGCTCGGTTCATCTTTATGACGCTGCGGTTTAGTAAAGGTTAATGGTTTATCAACGGGGTGAGGCTTGATGAAAAAAGCAGCCCCTAGCATCTCTTGGGGTAGACCTCCTGCCTAAATCCTGGATCGATAGGTTCGTTCCTTCTCATCAAAACCTTCATCAGAAACGGTGATGTCAGCCCATGCAAATACAAACAGAAAAGTCGGATTTTACGCGATCGCCCCTCTTCCTAGTTGCTCCTTTTTTCTTTTTAGGAACAGCGATGGTTGTAATGAAGTTCATTCTTCCTAATACAACGCCGCTCTTCCTCGCTGCATTTCGTCTTTTGCCAGCAGGAGTCTTAATCTTAGGTGTTGCGGCTCTGCTAAAGCGACCCCAGCCCAAAACCTGGCAAGCGTGGCTGTGGATTGGCTTATTTGCCCTGATCAATGGAGCAATCTTTCAAGGCTTTCTCACCGAGGGATTGGTACATACAGGAGCAGGAATAGGAGCTATCTTGATTGATGCTCAACCTTTGGTCGTGGCATTACTCTCAAGGTTTCTATTCGGTGAACTCATTGGGCTATGGGGCTGGCTAGGCTTAGGAATTGGGCTAGCAGGCATTTGCTTGTGCGGCTTACCCGGCTATTGGTTCTTTAATCTCCTGCAAAATCTGGGAATTTCTGTTCCTTATACGGTTCAGGCTGTTCTGAGCAGCAAAGATAGTCTGGCAAATTCGCAGCCGATTATCGCTTCTGGATTCAACGTTCAAAACCTGCTCAATAGTGGCGAATTACTAATGCTGTTAGCGGCTCTAGCCATGTCCTTTGGCACCATCATTATTCACTATGTGAAGCAACATGCTGATCCGCTGGTAGCAACGGGCTGGCACATGATTCTGGGTGGGCTGCCGCTGATGGCGCTGTCTTTTATGTGGGAGGACAGTCAGATGGTGAACCTCCACGTCAGCGACTGGGCTGGATTGGGCTATGCAACGGTGTTTGGCACAGCAATTACGTATGGAATATTTTTCTATTTGGCAGCAAATGGTAACATGACCAGCGTCAGTGCGCTTATCTTCCTAACACCAGTTTTTGCCCTGCTGTTTAGCAGCCTGCTTTTAGATGAAACCCTGTCTGGACTGCAATGGATCGGCGTTGTTTTAACGCTGATTAGCGTGTATCTGGTGAACCAGCGCGACGAAATTGTCAGGAGGTTTGCGAGTAAGAGAACTGGGGCGATCGCACCAGCAAATGCAAATCTTGCCAGCTCAGAAGCATCATTGCCTCTTGCTGCTGAGAGCACAGCGTTAGAACCGGATAGATAGCTGAGCAGTAAAATATTTCTCTAGTGAATTAGAGCTAATGAATTAGAGATGGTAGCGTATATATATTTGATATGCCAAACTTTACTCAATCCCAAGAACCTTCCCTTAAGGCATTTCGCGGCTCTTTCCTGGACTTTGTTGATGACCCCTTTTACAGTTCTGAATCAGAAAGCGTTCGTTATATTCCTGATGGATTGCTCATTCTGGAAAACGGAAAGATTAAGGAGCTAGGAGCTTACGATCGCCTCAAGGAGCGGTATGCGGCGTTGCCCATCATCTCCTGTGCTGGGCGGCTGATTATGCCGGGATTTATTGATACTCACATTCATTTTCCTCAAACTGAAATTATTGCTGCTTACGGCGAACAGCTTTTGGAATGGCTAAATCAGTATGTTTTTCCGACTGAAGGTAAGTTCAACGATAAAGCTTATGCTCAGAAGGTTGCTGCTTTTTTTCTAGATGAGCTGCTGAAAAATGGAACAACGACGGCTCTAGTATTTACTACGGTATTTCCGGTATCAACTGACGCTTTTTTTGAAGAGGCGAGTCGTCGTAATCTCAGAATGATTGCAGGTAAAGTGATGATGGATCGTCATGCTCCTGATTCGCTCAGAGACACCGCTGAAACCTCGTATCAGGACAGCAAAGCCCTCATCCAGAAATGGCACAAAAACGGGCGGCTGCTCTATGCTGTTACGCCTCGGTTCGCCATCACTTCTACAAATGAGCAATTGCATTTAGCAGGAAAGTTGCTGGATGAATTTCCAGACGTTTATCTACACACGCATATCTCTGAGAATGTGAATGAAGTGGCGTGGGTAAAGGAGCTATTTCCAGAATCTAGCGGCTACTTGGATGCCTATGATCAAGCTGGGCTAGTGCGAAACCGCTCTGTATTTGCCCATGGCATACACCTAACTGATGAGGAGCTTAAGCGGCTGTCGGAAGCTGAATCAGCGATCGCCTTTTGCCCGACCTCTAATCTATTCTTGGGCAGCGGTTTGTTTAAAATTGAGCAAGCCAAATCAACAGAACATCCGGTAAAAGTTGGTTTAGGAACCGATGTAGGAGCAGGAACTAGCTTTTCGCTGCTGCAAACGGCAAGCGAAGCTTACAAAGTGGCACAACTGCGACAGCAAAAGCTTTCTGCCTTCCAAGCACTCTTTTTAGCAACGTTGGGAGGAGCGAGAGCACTGTCGCTAGAGGATACTATTGGCAATTTTGATCCTGGTAAAGAAGCTGATTTTATTGTGCTAAATTTGCGTTCCACACCCTTGATGGCATTCCGTAACCCGGAGCCTACAGCAATGTCATTAGATGAGCTAGCAGAGCTGGCATTTACGCTGATAATCATGGGAGATGATCGGGCTGTTGAGGCAACTTACATCATGGGAGAATTGGCATACGAACAAGAGACAAAAGTTTAATAAGTTAGTAACTAAAGATTAGCGTAACTAAAGATTAGCGGTTAAAGACTATGACGTTCAAACCATTTATTATTGCGGTTCTAATGGCGATCGCGCTAAGCTTAACCGTTTTTGCGCCGTTTGCCTTTGCAGATGGAAATTTAGATGGCAGTTTAAGCAGCAATCAAAGTAATCAAAGCCTGAATCAGCCGAGTGTGCTAGTTGCTCCAGAGCCAAGTTTTAAGATTAATGTTTATCCTCAACCAGGAATCGAAAAACGGCGAGTTGGATATGGATTAGGAGGCGATCGCGTGACCGTGCTTGAACAGGTTGGTAGCAATGAAGGCTCTATCTGGAAACACGTACAGTTCGCCGACTCATCTAAGTTAAAAGGATGGATTCGGGAAGAATTTGTTGCCCCTGATATTCAGAGAGATAGTCAGAAAAATACTCAGAAAAAACGTCAGGCTCAGAACGGCAGTAGTCAGCGCAGTAGTCAGCGCAGTAGTTTTCAGAAAGACCAAGGTTATCTAGGCGATCGCCAAAAGCAGTATCGAGGGAGTCAACGACAGGCTCATGATAGCCAATAGCATAGCCAACAGCAGAATTAACTAGAGAAAGCCAGTATGAGCACCCCGGTCGATGAAATTCTTCCTGCAAGTTTGGTCGTTGAACATATTAGACTTGTTGGGTAATAAAACTGGCTTGAGGACAGGGTTTCCGGCTTCTTGTTCTACTTACGCTACCTCTAAATACAAGTTCCATAATCCTGCTGCGATTAACATCAGTTGATCATCAAAATCAGGCACACGATTTC
>JBBRCV010000083.1:0-20676 GCA_038204505.1 Elainellales cyanobacterium | reverse complement strand
CTCCCGAAACCGTTAGAGCAAGGTTATCAACTGGGTTACACTAATGAAATTGTATCGGGCATGAGTGGCGGTGCAGTGCTCGATCGCCAGGGGAAGTTAGTGGGGATTAATGGCAAGCTGAAGTATCCCCTTCAGGGCATTTTTGCGTTCACTTTTGCCGATGGCACTAAGCCTTCAGAGGAATTATTTCGCGCTATGGAACCCTTGAGTTGGGCAATTCCAGTAACCACGATTCGGCAGATTTTAAATCGATAAATTTAATCGATAAATTTAACAGTGATCAGGATATAGTTTTTTATGAATTACAATCGCACCCACACCACTTGGGCAGGAAGGGCTGTTTCGAGTTTAACGGTCTTGACGGGCATGGCTACCGTGGCTGCCCTCGTCATTTACCAACCCGCGATCGCCGCCCAATCGCCTCAAGATATTGCCAAACTTGCTAAAGTTCTCACTGTCCAAGTTAATCCTGCCCCCGATGATCCCAACAAAAGCAGCGGCTCCGGCTTTATTATCAACAAGCAGGGCAACCGATACACCGTTCTCACCTGCAACCATGTCTTACAGGGACACCCCGCAACTATTCGGACAGATGATGGACAAAGCCATCCCATTGTCGATCATCAAAGTTTATTGAGCGGCAGTTCATCAAATGGCGTTGATTTAGCCCTGCTCACTTTTGAAAGCTCAGCCGATTATCCGATCGCCACTCTCGGCAATTCAGATCAGGCAGAAATTGGAGCACAAATCTTTGTGTTTGGGTATCCGGTTAATCGGCTAGGCAATCGATTCGGGGAGAGTCGCAACTTTGAGTTCTCTCCCGGCTATGTCACTAGTCGTCTTCAGAGTCAGGCGGGCGGATACGTCATTCGTTACAACGCCGTGACGCAGGGAGGTATGAGCGGTGGTCCTGTGTTTGATAGTGATGGGCGAGTGATCGGTATCCATGGGCTTGGCGAAAATGATTCAGCCAGCGTTCGTAATCTTCAAGGGGGACAGTCTACTGATAACGCTGAACTGGTGATACAAACTAAGACAGGATTTAATTCCGCTATTCCCATCAACAGCTTTCTGTCCTTGCAACCCGCGGTCCCTGCCGCTTCTGAGATCGCTGTCGATCCACATCCCAGCACCGATCAACCCAGGCAACGGCTGCAAAATCCTGACACTGCTTTAGCGTACAATGCACGGGCACAAACGAGAGAAGCGCAAGGGAACCGAACTGGTGCGCTCGGCGATCTTAATCAATCGGTTGAGCTAGATGGCAGTAATGCCGATTCCTACTATCGACGGGGCAATCTTCGCAATCAACAAGGCGATCGCCCTGGCGCTATTGCCGATTATACTCAGGCGATCGCTCTCAATCCTGAACATCAAAATGCTTATTTCAACCGGGGAGTTGTACGCAACGCCTCCGGTGATCCAGCGGGAGCCGAAGCCGATTTATCCGCTGCCATCAAACTCGATCCCACTGATATAGAGGCATATTACAGTCGGGGAGCGGTGCGTCGTTCTTTAGGCGATCGCCAGGGCACGTTTGCTGATTTTGATCAGGTGGTAAAGTTAGCGCCACGATATGAAGCTTACTATAATCGGGCGCTGGCTTGGGAGATGTTGGGCGATCGACAACAGGCGATCGCTGATTTAGATCAAGCCCTGACATTAAATTCTCAATATACTCCTGCCTATATGGTACGGGCAGCAGAAAAGCGACGCTTGGGCGATCGGCAAGGGGGCGTTGATGATTTAAGCACCGTCCTGGGCTATGAACCTAATAATGCAGTGGCGCTGTATAACCGTGGGCTATTTCGCTATGAAATGCGAGATTGGCAAAGTGCTCTATCGGATTTAGAAGCAGCTAGAACTTTATTTCAGCAGGCAGGAGATACAGCAAATACTCAAAAAGTGACCGAGTTGATCAATCGAGGACAATCCTCGCAAACAGTGCCGGAAAGTCCGGGAACTTAGCCTACTGCGATCCTAAAACTTACTAAATTATCTTGCCCTAACTGCAATGACATCCCTTGATCCACCCGATAACCGATCCCCGGCTTCAATGGCATTCCATTTAAAGATGTGCCATTACGGCTGGAATTATCCGTAATCATGTAAGCATTCTGTCCCCCATCCCAATAGAAACGAGCGTGCATTCGAGACACTACTCCTTCGTCAGGAATCCCAGCTAAATCAATTTCTGGAATTGCTGGGTTAGAAGGACTGTGCCGCCCCAAAAACCCGCCTTCACTGGGCAGATAAAATTCGCGTCCAGTGGGGTGAATCAACTTTAAGGTTGGTCGAGATGGTGCTGCTGCATAGGGAGTAGGAACGGGCGGAGGGATAGAAGCCGGGATCGGAGCAGAAATAGGTTGAGGAGAGTAGTCCTGCTGGCTTGGCGCAGGTACGGGAGTAGGTGGTTGATAGGCTGGTGGTTGGTAAGGTGCGGGAGTAGGTGGTTGATAGGCTGGCGGTTGATAGGGTGCTGGTGGCTGAGCTGGTGGTTGATAAGCTGGCGGTTCTTTAGGAATAGGTTGAGGGGCAGAGGCAGAGGCAGGCGGAAAAGCATTGCCTATCGGTTCACCACACATGGGACAGACCTTTGCAGTGCTGGGCAAAGATTTGTTGAAATATTCACATTTAGAGTTACGACAAGGATTAATTGGCATGAGAATTCAAGAGAAGGAATGCACATCAATAATTGCCTTAGTCATGACGCTGGTTACAGCAGCAGAGCGCTCATTGCAGCAAGTCCTGACAGTTATCAGGGACGGGCTGCAAGGGGATTAACCCCACTAGACTAAGGAGGCACTGTCCTTGCTGGGATTTTGTCAGCAGATCGGCAAACTGAGATCCTGCTAGACGGCGATTGTCTCTAGGGTATACCACATTGAGTTCATACTCTAGGGGATAGCCCTTGCGTCGAAGTAAATCGCCGTCTAATCGACTGATTTTGTCACAAATGTTATCCGTTGGCGTAATGGGCGCACCATTGCTCTTGAGCACGAGTACTTGGGCGGCAGTGCCATTTTCACCGACGATCGCCAACGGATATCCTCCACACTGATCGGCGACCTTACTAAAAATGCCGAAGCTAATAATACTGTTGGCATCGGCTGGATTGCGCCCATCTCGATTTTGCGTGAGGGTGGCTTGAGTTGCTTGGGGCGTGACTTGTGAATTAAACCGGGCGATCGCCTGTGTGTCATCATTCAGCACCAGTTTTTGAAACAAACGTACTGCTTCAGGATCAAGGGGAATTCGTAATTGCACCGGACGATCAGAGCCTCCTAATTCTTTCCAGTTTTTAATTTCTCCGGTGTATAGTCGTCGTAAATCCTCCATCCGAATTTGCCCTTTTAATAAGGTCGGTAGGCTATTTGTCTGTTTTGTAAATGGCACGAAGACTAATAGCCCGTCGTAGGCGATCGCTTCAGTCCCTAACTCATCGGTGAGTGGCTCGGTCAGGCTACTGATGGCAAAATCCATCTTCCCTTGCCGAACCGCTTGGATCGGCGCACTGGCTTTCGGATCTGCTTGTAATCCCTCTGAGTTAAAGGGTTGATCCAGAAATTGGGTTTTGGGCTTTGGCTCTTGTAAAACTTGCCCCAAAGAGGGGCTGAGCGCCCTACTGTTCAGCACAAAACTCCAAGTTCCCTCCTGCTCTCTAGCATAGTGATTTTCGTTTTCTTCAATGCCGCCAACTTCTTTGAAAGTCTTGTACTGGAGCTGATTGTAAGCCCTAAACGGATCGCTGGGGTCAGGCTTTGATTTAAGCAAATACCATAATCCACCCGCCATTAAGCACAGCAAAAACGCTCCTAAAAACCACCATAAATAGGATTTTGGCTTGATAGACTGCGGCTCTGAACGTCTGGTTAACCCGCTGTTCTCCTCCTGCCGAGGCAGTTGCAGTAAAACTTGCCGTGCCTCCTCAGCACTCGCAAACGGAGCTTCTAATCCCATCAATTGCTGCACAAATTGCTTCAGCGGGCGATCGTTGTCAGGCAAAATCGACTGGCGCGGATCGGCTGTGCCCCCCGTCCATAAATCAAACGCAACTTGTCCCAAATCCATCAAGTCTTGGGCAGGTAGAGCAGGTGGCGGCGGCGGAGCAGATTCTGGGCGAAACAGAAATTCCCAGTCGGCTAAGTCTGAGAGATAAATGTAGAACGGGTCACTCGATGAGGCGGCGCTACCCGTCCACAGCACACTATCTAGATTGAGATTGCCGTGAGTAATACCTTTGTCCATCTGCCCAGAAGGACGGCGAAACTTTTGGCTATGGAGAAACTGTAGAGTTTGTAAGGTTTGATTCAATAAGTCGCGTACCTGGATTGCTGTCATGGCTCCCTGTTGCGCCAGATATTGCCGCAACGGTAAAGGTGGCTCTTTGATCAAACTAATCAGATAACAGCGATCGCCTTGATTAGATGCGATCGCTTCCTCCATTGGCAGTAATCGAAAATCCTGAATTCGTCCATCTGCTGGAGTTAGTCCCGCGACTCGCACAAAAGTATCTTTACGCCGTTGGGCAGTTTCCGCATTCAAGCCTAGCAGTAAATATTCTTTCACTAAAATTGGCTGTCCATCATTCAGCCGGACTCCTCGGTACAAGCGCCCCCAGCCCCTAGCGCCAATGCACTGCTTAATCTGATAAGTCCCTTTACGCCCTTTAATTTCTTGACCCGTTGCCAACGGCGTTGGGAAGCCGCATTCCAAACAAAATTTTGCCCCCTTGTATTCCTGAAGGGTTTTTTGAGGCTGATCACACTTCAGAGGATCATTACGAGAACAGCGGTACTCACCATAAGGAACATCAGCAGACACCACAAAATACGCTCCTGATTACCACAGCAAAATACTTCAATATCTTCATGTTTGTACCAGCCCCAACTTAAAAATTGCCACGATCGCCTGAGTCCGGCTGGTCACTTGCAGTTTTTCAAAAATACTCGTTAGATGCGCCTTCACGGTCGCCACCGTTACGTAGAGATGTTTAGCAATTTCGTCATTCGATTCTCCTTTGGCTAACCATTGCAAAATATCTTGTTCTCGTCCAGTGAGCTGCAAGCGTTGCCTTGCCTGAGCGCGCGATCGCTCGTAGGTTTGAAACGACCGAAAGAAGCCATTCGCTACTTCTGGAGGCAAATAAACCCCAGATTGCTGCAAAGTCGTAATGGCATCGAAAAGTTGGCTCCCCAAACGATGCTTAAACACGTAGCCTACTGCGCCCGCTTGCATCGTGCGAAAAACCCACTCATCTTCTTCATGAGCTGACAACACCAGCACCCGACTGGGAAATGATAGCTCTCGCAGGCGCAGCAGAAACGACATGCCGTTACTGTCTTTTAACTCTAAGTCCAGCAATATTAAATCAGGACTATGTTGCACCAAAAGTTTTAAGGACTGCTCTGCTGACTCGGCTTCTGCCACAATTTCTAAACGAGCCGGATAGAGTTCGAGCAACGTCCTCACGCCTTGACGAAAACGGCTATCGTCATCGACTAACATCACGGAGCAGGTTTTGGTGATTGGAGACTGGGTTAAGAGGGACATGGGCTTTCTCTCGTCAACGGTAGGGTAATTGAAAACTGAGCGCCGCCTGCTGCTGCTGTTTGCGCCCACAGATGTCCCTGGTGATCTAGCACTATTTTTTTGGCAATAGTTAACCCTAGCCCAGTGCCACCCGGACGCTGGGAGTAAAAAGGCTGAAATATCTTTTGCAAATCAGTAGGGGCAATGCCGACTCCTTGATCGGTAATTTGAATTAATACTTCTCCTTGAAACGATTGCCAGTGAATGACGATCGCACTTCCTTCTGGACTGTAATCAATCGCATTTCGCAGCAAATTATCAAAGACCTGTTTCATCTGCAAGCGATCCATCCTCAGTTCCACCGAAGTATTGGGATACCGTACCTGTATCCCCTTTTGTTGCAGCATCGGTTGCAGTTCTCGAAGGCTTTCGGTGATGAGCGATCGCAAATCATGCGGCATCGATCGCAACTGAGAGCCTTTACCGCAGTAAATAAGTTCGGTTAAGTGGTTCAGCACATCTTGAACCGTTTCACGAATGGACGCGGCTTGCGGCTGTAACCGACTGGAAGATAGCTCTAAACATAGGCTTTCGGCATAGAGGGCAATCAATCCTAGCGGATTTCGTAACTGATGCCCCACGCGATGAATAACCTGTTCTAAAAGCTGAATCTCGGTCTGCTGATCACAGTGATGCAGGTAGAGTGACTGGTATTGCAGCAGCAGAGATGCACTGGTAATCAGTTCGGCTTGCTCTGCCTCAGACAAATCTTGCTCGGCTAAGACTAACAAATATTCAGGTTTTGAATTGCGGTATCCTAATGGACAGACATAACCTTTTGCAGAAATTGCATCGAAGGAAATTTTAGTGACAGTTAAAACTAGCGGAAAGTCTAATAGCCAGACCTCGGATTTCAAGTAAGCTAGAACATCTGAGCTAAGTATAGTAGATGATAATGATGTGATCGATTGATGTTCTTTAGAGTGGAAATTATAGTAAACAATACGGGCATGATAGATGGGCGATCGCCTTCCTAACTGGTCTATCTGCAATTGAAACAACTGTTCTAAAAGTCTAGCATCTGGCAGGTTACCAATGTCTTTAGGAATACGCTCAGGTGAAGAAAAAGGCGAGGGGGGCTGGCTTCCAACAAGCATACGCGTAACCTCTTGGAATAGTGATGATATCGATGATATCTATGTGTAAGCAAAATATAAAATCTGCCTAGTACCCCCATGGGTACTATTTTCCAGAATATCCCAATTGCACCAAGCCCTATCTCTAACTAGAACTCGATGCTGGAAGCACTAGGTTTAGAACAAGCTTTAGATTAGACTTGTTGGGTAATAAGCCTAGAAATGCTTGAAACCCGCTTCTAGTAAGCCTTTCAGCGATTTTTACTCAAAATCCTTGAAACTCAGTCTGTGTAAGCCTTTCAGCGATTTTTCTCGTTATTTCCCAACAAGTCTATTAAAGATCTGTTTCCCAAAGCCAAGCTATACGGCTACTTCGAGTGGTTTTATCATGCCCACGGCTCGGATGCTGACTTTGACCCTAGTGAATCATTGGATGTTAATTCGATCGCCCAGATTCAGGTAAAAAACACTCCCATTCTGATGGATCTGGCAAGCTGCGATCGCGGTATTTCTCCAACCCACTGGCAAAAACAACAGTTTCCTACCGAATTTCATCCCAAGCTTAAGGTGCTGCACGACGGCATTGACACGACTTACTTCTATTCTAATCCCAGAGCCAAAATCGTTCTGCCCGCGATCGGGTTGGATCTCTCGCAAATTGATGAAATTATTACCTATGCCACACCCGGCATGGAACCCTATCGCGGATTTCCACAATTTATGGAAGCTGTGGCGTTAATTCAGCAACGTCGCCCTAATTGTCATGTGGTGGTGATGGGAACCGATCGGGTCGCTTACGGTAAAGCGTTGCCGGGTGGCAAAACCTACAAACAGTTCATGCTGGAAAAACTGCCGCTGGATTTGTCCCGTTTGCATTTCACAGGTTCTCTGCCCTCTGACCAATATCGCCAAGTGCTACAAGCGTCTTCAGCCCACATTTATCTCACCCATCCGTTTGCGCTCTCCTGGTCAATGCTGGAAGCAATGGCATGTGGTTGTCTGCTGATCGCCTCCGATACGGCTCCGGTAACTGAAGTCATTCAGGATGGCAAAAACGGTTTGTTGGTTGATTTCTTCTCACCTAATGATATCGCCGATCGCGTCGATGAAGTGTTAGGGCATAGCGATCGCTTAGCCACCCTTCGCACTAATGCCCGTGAAACCATTCTGAAGCGTTACGATCTCGCCGCCTTGCTGCCTCAGCATATTCGGTGGTTGCTAGAAGAGTCGCAAGCAGCAAATAAATCGTTTCCTCAAGCTAAGGGGTTGCAACGAAACCTCGACTCACCCAAACTGCTCTCTATCGGAAATATCCTGCGTTAGCCTCACCCTGTTTCAGAAATTATCAGACCGCAAGGTTTCTAAAACGCTTGTTCTAACCACAGAGTTGCTCGAAAGTTTTATGATCCATTTACCGAATTCTCAGCCCAACTCGATATTATTCCGCGATCGCGATCGTTGTAAAGTTCATGCTAACTTATTAAGAAGGATAAAATGATTAACCAACTTTCCAAAAACCTGACTGATCCAATAACTGATTCAACAAATGGATCTGATACGGAGCCGTCTAACTATAACGACTATTACGATGGCTTATTCTATGAACTGTATCGTGAAGGCAGAGAGCCATTTTACCCAATTCAAGATCAAGCACAAGATTTCCTCTTTTATTTAAAATTAGCTGAGGAAATGGGCGATCGCTTGCGATCATCTGGCGATCGCGCTTCCATTCTAGAAGTGGGTTGTGGGAATGGTCGAATCGCTTCTCGTCTAGGAGCGCAGGGTTTCCGAGTCAGTGGAATTGATTGTTCCAAAGCCATGGTAGAAGAAGCTCGGAAAATTTCTGATCAGGTTGAATGGATAGAGGCAGATGTTCGGAATTTCAATCTAGGCAAAAAATTCCAGCTCATTACATTTCCGTTTGATGGCTTGCAGCATCTGTTGAGCATTAAGGATATTGAATCTGGTCTCGACTGTATTGGAAACCACTTAGATAAAAATGGGCGATTTGTTGTAGATGTCATTCATGCAACTCCTCAATATCTCGCAAATATCTTGTTTGAAAATGGTAGAGGAGTGGATTCCGTCTTTCAAGATCCGGCAGGACGTGGAACAGTTGTTGTTACTCAAACCAGAGAATATGACACCGTTAACCAAATTCTGCGGTTGAAAAAATTCTTCTATTTCCCAAATACCAAGGAAGAACTTTTCAAAGAAATTGCTTTTCGATGCTACTTTCCCCAAGAGTTGGAAATGCTCCTTCAATCAAAGGGTTTTGAGATTGAGAGAAGATTAGGTGACTATCAAGGAAATGATTTCACATCGCAGTCTCCTAAATTAATTTTTATTTGTCATAAGCGTAAGCATTCAGTTCATACGTTATCCCAATTAAGCCGCTCAGACTATTCCAATAGAGTGACTGCTCACTGGAGGGCAAGTGATTAAAATATGCAGCACCTTACTAAGAAGAAAATTCAATTGCAATGTATATCGATTAATGGTACACCGATAAAGTATTCGATGATAAGCATTAACCGTCGCAACAATCAAAATTTTTTAGTGAATGAAAACAGGTACAAATTACTAAGGAGATATATCATGAGCAACGAAAAATCTTACAAAGGCAGTTGCTTCTGTGGAGCAGTTCAGATCACGGTCAGTGGTGAGCCAGTAGGAATGGGTTATTGCCATTGTGAGTCGTGTCGAAGCTGGTCAGCAGGACCTGTCAACGCCTTCACTTTATGGCAACCTGAAGCGGTGCAGATCACACGGGGAGTAGATAACATTGGTACTTACAATAAAACGCCGCATAGCGATCGCAAATGGTGCAAAACCTGTGGAGGTCACCTCTTCACTGAGCATCCTGGTATGGGACTCACCGACGTGTATGCAGCGGTCATTCCGGACTTCCCATATCATGCCGCCGTTCATGTCCACTATCAGGAGACGAAGCTGCCAATGAAGGACGGGTTGCCAAAGATGAAAGACCTTCCGAAAGAAATGGGTGGTTCGGGTATCAGTGTGGTGGAATAAAATATTAAATCCTTCAAAATCCATTATCCCAGTCGCTCAGTCGGGTCGAGGAGGGTGTTTCTCCCTCCCCCCAACTATCAATTCAGCAGGAAATCTCAAGTAGGTACGGAATTTATCTTTACTCTGATTGATTGTGTTCATGCTTTACCATCGCCACCGATCGCCTCTCAACGGGCGCGATCGCCTTTTGAATACCTGCGAGTGCAGTAGGCTTATGGCGATCGCCGTCTCAAAAAATAACGTTATTTGAGTAGCCAAATCTGACCATTTAACCAGGATGAACATCTATCAGTGGGCAAATCATCCGTGTGTCGCCCGATGAAGTGATAAACGTATTATCGTTTGCGTAATGTCGCGGCGTTTGCAGCATCAACTGCCAAGCTTCTTTAGCATCTAATAGATTGAATCGATCAGGATAATGGGTAACTAACAGCGATCGCACCATTGGATAGTAGTCCGAGTTTAGCCCAGGAAAAATATGATGCTCAGTGTGATGAGAAAAATTGAAATGCAGCATGTCAAAAAGGGGCAGAACGCGAAGTGAAACACTATTGATCAAGCAATCATTAATGCTTGTCATTCGGCACAGCAAATGATTTGTATAGATATAGAAGATCAATCCACTGTAACCAATCCAGATTGGCAAGAAGTAGCTAAGCAGCAGCTTTATGGGGTGGAAATCTAAGTACATCAGAATGCTCAGATGTATTCCTAGAATCACCAAAAATTCTATCCCGATCGCTCGCCGCTCTCTTGAACTGACCTTAAAATCCGCTGGAGAGTGAGTTGCTTTGCCATCGTTAAATAACAAGACTGAAATTAAGTGGCTCAACGCATAAACGCCCCACCCATGCCCCATTCCGATCGCTAAAAATAAAGGCTGCACCTCTATGGAAGGAGCAAAGAGATTTTGAATCCATTTTCCCCAGCTATTAGGTTGAGCAAACAGATAATTCCGATCGGGATCTTGCAAAGAGTTCGTTTTATTGTGATGCTCCCGATTGTGTAGCACTTTCCATAATGTAGGTGGCATCCACAACATCGTCAATCCGAGCAGACTGATAACCCGCCGCCACCAGGGGCGTTTTAGGGTGCTACTGTGCAAAAGATCATGGGTGCTAAAGAGCAACGCAATCACACTATTTCCCATGATCAGAGCTAGGAATAAATAGAGCCAAAGAAAATACCCTGACCATTGGTCAAGCCGATCGGCGATCGCCCAACCCAAAAGCAAAATCGCTATATTAATTAACAAAATCCAGACCTTGCTCCCATCCGGAAAAAAGGCAGCGGGCGGAAGTAAAGGGCGAAGTTTTTTGGCATATTCTGCTTGACTCACCCAGATCATTTGATCGTTTAGAGCGTCGGATTGTTCGTTTACTGAGCTTAATGCTGAGTCATCTGAAGTGATCGCGTTTAATTGGATATTGTGAGTATTCATCGCTCCTACCTCTACTAATTTTGCTAAAGCAGTTGTTGCGCTACTTCCAGAGTTGCAATACACCCGCTCACACGGTTGTCGGTCGCAGAATTAAGCGTGAACTAATAGATATTGAGCATTGCCCAGTACTTCACCCGCGCCACCCTCAAAATGCTGTATACAGAACAGCAAATACAGTCTCCACATCCGTCGAAACTTACCATAGCTCATGCCATAGCTCAGTCCTTGAAGCTGGTCTTGATTGTCGTCAAAGTTTTTGAGCCAAGCCCTCAGCGTCTGTGCATAGTTAGTGCCATTAATGTACCACTGGCTAATGGTTTTGAGATCTTGATTGATCTGTGGCAGCACATCACAATTCCATACGCGCATATCGGGAAAAATGTATTGATCGATGAACGGATGAGTAATATTACAGGGCAGTTGTGTGCTGATGATGTGAATGAATACTTTTCCAGAGTTGTTGAGATAAGTTGCTAGTTTCTGGCATGATCTCGTTAAGTTACCGATATGCTCAAACAGCCCAATCGCGATGATTTTATCGAACTTTGTTGCAAACTGGACTTCATTGAAGTCTGCTTCGTGGAGTGTAAAGCGATCGGAACTCAAATGGCTTTCAGAGACTTGCATTTTCTGACGGATATATTCACATTGCTCATGGCTCAAGTTGACAGCGGTTACTCTGGCATAGGGAAATCGCGCCAGTATGTAATTTGAGGCAGCACCCCAACCACAGCCCAAGTCTAAGATCTCGTCTCCATCTTCGATGCCAAGTTTCTCGATAACATCATCAAGCATATGCAGTTGAGCTTGCTCTAGGTTGTTGGCTCCTTTTTCCCACAAAGCCATTGTGTATTTGGGGTACAGCAGTGTTCCCTCTCCCAACATGAGTTGAAATAGGGTTCTAGGCAGATCGTACTGAATCTGCATCAAGTGCTGCGAGTTTTCAGCAAGCCGATCGCTTTCTTGAGACAGCCATTCGTAGGGCACCAATAGCTTAGAAAAGTATTTGTAGTTGATCTGTGCAGAGGCATTAAGCAATGCGTTGAGGGCTACATCAGGAATCTCTAGACCATTGATATAAGCTTCCGCGCCTTCAGTAGCAAGGCTATTACTAAAGGCAATCTCAGCACGGGCAAAAATGGAATGAGTTGCATTTGGAATGGTTGCATTTTTCCCTGAAGACATTTGCTTGTAGGAAGCTTGTGACTTACTAGAAAAACTCATAAGTGTACCCCCATGTGAACTACGGATTTCTAACTGACTGAATAACTCTGAATTTTAACCAGAATAGAAAAGGATAGTTGCAAATAGGTTCAATTTCTATTAAAAATAAACGATCCACAATAGAACTTAATCAAGTCTCAATGATCTCTTCTATCCTTCTTATGTCACTTCTAGAAAATGAACGACCCCGCCGCAAGCAGACGGGGTATCAAACAGCCCTTTTTTAATTAGACACTTACGCCCCAAGGGGCGGGGAATCTACCCTCTACGAAATCGAAAACTGGCGCTCGCTCAAAAAGCTGACCCCGCATTTACAATCTGGCACGTTCAATACACTGTGATCGCTACACATCTCCCTTGAGTGATATGGAAGCCGATACCATCTAGCAAAACGAGAAAGCTGTTAGATAGAAAAATGCTTGCCTAGTGTTACTCCAAAAATGGTCTTCAAGTAGCAAAAGAATCGATAAAAAATAGCGGGAACTTAGAAGATTTTGGCGATCGCGTCCACCTATGCTAAGGCTAGTTTCGTCCTCAGAAGAACCCATCACGTTCACTGATCGGTTCATAACTCATTCAAAGGAATCAAATTATGTTAAGTACCCAAACCTCTGTTGTCACGCCTGAACGCATCATGCAGTTTGCCTTTGGCTATGCGCCTGCGTTGATTGTGCAAGCAGCACTCCACCACCGCATTTTTGATGTGTTGCATGAAACTGCGAAAACAGTCGAACAAGTGAGTGAGGCAACTGGAGCCTCGGTACGCGGACTGCGTGCCATCTTGAATCCGTTAGTGGCACTGGAACTCTTATCTAAAGATGATGCACAACGATACAGCCTGACTCCTGAAAGTAGTACTTTTCTCGTCAGTACAAAACCCAGCTTTTTCGGCGGACTCCTGAATCACACAATTCACGGAATTTTACCGCAGTGGATACAGCTTCCTGAGATCGTACAAACTGGAAAACCTGCAATGGCTTTGAACCAGGAAACAACAGGTGGGGATTATTTTGAAGCATTTGTGCCCTCACTGTTCCCGCTGATGTATCCATCGGCTGAAGCACTAGCGAACGTGCTGAATATAAGCCAGCTTCAGCAGCCCGGAACGGTGTTAGATCTGGCAGCAGGTTCTGGCGTTTGGGGAATTGTTTTAGCAAAGGCATCGCCTCAGATTCGGGTGAGCGCGATCGATTGGGCGGAAGTGATTCCGGTTACGCAACGGATTACGGCACAGCATGGCGTGAGCGATCGCTTTCAATTCATTGCTGGAGATTTACTAGCCGTCGAGTTTGGCAAGAACCATCAGATTGCGACATTAGGACATATTTTGCATAGTGAAGGGGCAAAACGGAGTCGTCAGTTGTTGGCAAAAGTCTTTGAGGCGCTTGCACCAGGAGGCATGATCGCGATCGCAGAATGGTTACCCAATCCTGATCGTCGAGGTCCGTTAAATGCACTGATTTTCGCGGTAAATATGCTAGTACTGTCAGATGAAGGAGACACATTCTCCGCTGATGAAATTGGAGGTTGGCTGCATGAAGTTGGGTTTACCGATGTCCGAACGGTGCCTGTTCCGGCTCCCTTTCCATTGATCTTAGCAACCAAACCAAATTCATGAGCAAATCGAGAAGAGAGCATAGAATCCAGAGCAGTCCTGATTGCGAGGAGCGCTCTGTAATGATTGATGCCGCGATTATTCCCCTCAAAGAACACTTCAGTTTCCTCGATGACCCGCGCCCCCAGCACAGCATTGAGCATGACTTTTATAAAACACAAGAGCAAGGACATGGACGGCAAAAAATTCGGCGCTATCTCGTCTCCTGGCTCGCCACTTTGTGCCAGAAGATGCTGAATTACTGTCTAAAGTGTACGGCTAAGGCAGACTACCTCTATAAGTTCTTTAGTACTACTATGGTGATATGCTAGAACATTGAGCCACGTCCTGTAGAACCTGTGAACGGGAGAGCAGCAACCCATGATCAATGAGAGCAGCATCCATCCGATTCATCAGCAGGTGGAAGACCTCTACCGCTCGGAATCCCGTCGCGTCTTCGCCACGCTGATCCGGTTGCTGGGCGACTTTGATCGGGCTGAAGAGGCACTGCACGAGGCCTTCACGGTGGCGATCGAGCGATGGCCGCGTGAGGGTTTGCCTGCTAATCCACGATCATGGCTTGTTTCGGTTGGTCGATTTAGAGCGATCGATAGCATTCGTCGTCGCACCCGCTTCGATGCGTCTTTAGCAGAGCTGGCTCAACAACTCGATAGGACTGAGACCGCTCAGAATGACGAGGACGTAGAGGACGATCGCTTGCGCCTTATCTTCACCTGCTGCCATCCTGCCCTGTCACCAGAAGCTCAAGTGGCGTTGACCCTGCGAGAGATCTGCGGACTCACGACCGAAGAAATCGCCAGTGCTTTCCTGATTGCTCCCTCGACGCTGGCACAGCGGATTGTACGGGCTAAAGCAAAGATCCGCGATGCACGGATTCCGTATCAGGTGCCCTCGATCGCCGATCTGCCAGAACGTTTAGACACTGTGCTGCAAGTGATCTATCTCGTGTTCAGCGAGGGATACGCTGCCTCATCTGGCGAGATGCTGACGCGAACCGATCTCTCCACCGAAGCGATTCGGCTGGGGCGGCTGGTGGTGGAGCTTTTACCTGATGCTGAAGGGATGGGACTTTTGGCACTTATGCTGCTGCAAGAATCGCGGCGGACTGCCCGCACCTCCTCGACTGGCGACCTAATTCTGCTGGAAGATCAAGATCGCTTTCGTTGGAATCAGGACTACATTTCTGAAGGTAAGGCGCTGATACAGCGATCGCTCTCGTCGCAGCAGTTTGGGGCGTACACTCTTCAGGCTGCGATCGCGGCGGTGCATTCTGAAGCGGCGAGTGCGGCTGCCACTGACTGGGCACAGATTGTTGCCTTATATGATGTGCTTTTCCAGATGGAGCGATCGCCGATCGTGGGCTTAAATCGCGCGGTCGCTGTAGCGATGCGGGATGGTGCCTTGGCGGGGCTACACCAGATTGATGCAATCCTGGCACAGGGTGATTTATCGGGCTACCACCTAGCACACGCAGCACGGGCTGATCTATGTCGCCGATTGGGAAGAACGGCAGAGGCTAGAACAGCTTATCAGCAGGCACTGGCGCTGGTGAAACAGGAACCAGAGCGAAGGTTCCTGGAAAAACGCCTGCACGAATTGGGCTGAAAAAGTTTTTTGCTGGGCTGTCGATTTGCAGTCTCGCCGAACGACTACTAGATAGAGGCAACGATTAGATAGAGGCAACGATGTCCGATCGAATTAACGCTGTAGGAGAGAAATAATGCACACAGAACCTCAAAAACAACACCAATGGCTGGATCAATTTATTGGCGAATGGATTAGCGAAACTGAATACAGTATGGGTTCTGATCAACCTCCATCGAAGACTAAGGGCACTGAGGTCGTGAGATCACTCGGCGGGCTTTGGATCATCGCCGAAGGTGTAAGTGAAATGCCTGATGCTAGCTCTGGAAAGACGATAATGACTTTGGGTTTCGATCCGCAGAGCGATCGCTTTGTGGGAACGTTTATCGGCACAATGATGACGCATCTGTGGATCTACAACGGATCTCTTGATGCGACAGAAAAAGTACTGACGCTTGACACCGAAGGTCCCAACTTCACGGAAAGTGCGATGACGAAGTACAAGGACATCATTGAGTTCGTCAGCAACGATCATCGGATCATGACTTCCCAGATCCTTGGCGATGATGGTAACTGGCTTCAGTTCATGACCGCCCATTATCGGCGACAGCAGTAGTCCCTGATCAGCATTCAGAAAAATTCAGGAAATAACCCATGAAATACATGATGCTCATTTACGGTGATGAAAATGCATGGACTCAGAGTGAGCGAGAGGACTGCTATGAGGAGTCTTCGCAGCTAGTTCAACAACTAAGGGCGAGTGGTCAATATTTAAGCTCTTCGCCACTCCACTCTGTGGAAACAGCCACTAGCGTACAGGTGCGCGATGGGAAAAAGCTGGTGACCGATGGACCCTTTGCAGAAACTCGCGAACAACTCGGCGGTTATTACTTGATTGATGCAGAGAATTTGGATGAAGCGATCGCCATTGCTGAGCGCATTCCCGCCGCTCGTAAAGGTACAGTCGAAATTCGCCCGATCGTCGAATTACCCGGCCTGTTGTCAGAAAAGTAATTTCCTAAAAAATCTGCTCAACCTGTCGATCGCGCGCACCTCAATTCGACTATTAGATAGAGGATTGAAGTTAGACACTTAAATCCATTGGCGAAGATCGCAATCACAATTAATCCAATCGGAGAAACATCATGGCAACCCTTCAAAAGATAACTCCCTGCTTATGGTTTGACGATCGCGCTGAAGAGGCAGCAACGTTCTACATTGGAATTTTTCCAAATTCAAAGATTGTCCATATCTCTCGCTATGGAGAAGCGGGAAAAGAGATTCACGGCAAGCCATCGGGATCAGTTCTGATGGTCTCCTTCAAGTTAGACGGGCAAACGTTTACCACCCTTAACGGTGGCCCAGCTTTCAAATTCAATGAGGCAATCTCGTTTCAAGTTGACTGCGAAGATCAAGCCGAAGTGGATTATTTCTGGGAGAAGTTATCGATGGGCGGAGATGAAACGGCGCAGCAGTGTGGCTGGCTTAAAGACAAATACGGCGTTTCTTGGCAAATTGTCCCCAGAGTTATGATTCAGATGCTCAATGATGCCGATGCGGAAAAATCCCAAAGATCCATGACCGCCATGATGAAAATGAAGAAGCTCAACATTGATGAACTCAAGCGGGCATATGCGGGCTAGCCTTTCATAGCAAAATCAAACAGGAGTTATATTATGAAACCCAATCCCATTATTTGGTTTGAGATTTATGTCCAGGACATGGATCGTGCAAAACGTTTTTACGAGTCTGTGTTTCAGGCGAAGTTGGAGAAGCTCGAAAACCCTGGGATCGATATGTGGGCATTTCCGATGACGATGGAAGCGATCGGTGCTTCTGGCGCACTAGTCAAGATGGACGGAGTTGAGTCTGGCGGAAGTGGCACGATCGTGTACTTCCATTGTGATGAGGTTGCTGTCGAATTGGAGCGCGTTGTCGGCGCTGGCGGGAAAATCCACCACCCCAAAACGTCAATCGGTCAATATGGGTTCATGGCTTTGATTGTCGATACAGAAGGCAATAAGATCGGTCTTCACATGCCCCCAGAAGCGATGGAGTGAGGGCGGATTGAATCGCGCCACACTTCGATATCATCGGGAGCGAAGTGTGGCGCTCTGGTGCCTGCTCATTCCAATATTCAGGTTGGCGAAAGAAATCCGAAATGGAGAAGCAAATGCAACTATATGAATTCGCTCCGACGCGCTCGATTCGGGTGCGATGGATGCTTCAGGAACTGGGCGTGGACTTCGAGGCTGTAACCATCAATCTCATGGCAGGCGAACATCGTCGCCCGGAGTTCCTCAAGATCAATCCGGCTGGCAGGGTGCCAGTGCTCGTTGACGACGACCTCGTTCTCACCGAGTCGGTTGCAATTGTGCTCTACCTGGCAGAGAAGTATCCCCACAAAGGGTTGCTTCCCACAGATCTCAAGCAGCGATCGCAAGTCTACCGTTGGCTTCTATTCGCAGCCACAGAGTTAGAGCAACCGCTATGGCGCATCGCGCGTCACACGATGATTTATCCAGAACACCTGCGCCTTCCTGCCGAGGTCTCCCTAGCCCGCCAGGATTTCACAGATATGGTAGTGGTAATGGAGGATCAGATGCAGGGGCGCCAGTTCATCGTGGGCAACACTGTGACGATCGCCGATTTTGTGTGTGCCTATACCCTCGACTGGGCTAACGAGGTTGGGTTACTCGACGGCTGTCCGCAACTCCTCCAGTATATGGAGCGGATGTATGCTCGCCCGAATGCACCACTCCGCATCGCCGCAGCGTTCGCCAGCATCAATGCCTAATTTGCTTTGAAAACAATCAACAACAGGAGATTTCATCATGAAAGTTATGATTCTAGTCAAAGCCACCCAAGATTCTGAAGCGGGTGTAATGCCCAGCGAACAGCTTTTGACTGAAATGGGGAACTACAACGAAGCGTTGGTCAAAGCCGGAATTTTGCTCGCTGCCGACGGGTTACATCCCAGCGCGAAAGGAGCGCGGGTAAGGTTCTCAGGAACAAATCGCACTGTGACCGACGGACCATTTACAGAGACAAAGGAACTCGTTGCAGGTTTCTGGATCTGGCAAGTGAAATCGATGGAAGAGGCGATCGCCTGGGTCAAACGCTGCCCAAATCCGATGCCAGGAGAATCCGAAATTGAAATTCGTCCGATCTTCACCGCAGACGACTTCGGAGAAACTTTGACACCAGAACTTAGAGAACAGGAAGAACGCCTCCGTGCAGAGACTGACAAACTCAAGAGTTCGTGAATGCATGATCTACCTGCCTGCCTCTTCGAGCAAAGGGAGATCAACGCTGAGTACTTTTATGTGGTTGAAGGCTTTGTAATTAGTAACGGTAAGCTTCTTGAAAGCGATCGCGGCTATATTGCAGAGCCTAATACAGTTCATAGTGGGTTTCGTTCCAGACTTTACTGAATGTTGCGATCGCGGTTTCTGTTTCAATCGCTGAGGAGCCAGCAAATGAACCAGCAAATTGTTCATCTCTTTGTTTTTGACACCCTTGCTGATTAGCCCGAAGGATGGCACCGAAATTATCAAAGAAGGAATTGCCAAAGGAGATAAAAATATGAACTCATATGTGCTTAGTTTTCAGGAAATTGATAAAACAAAACTCACGGTTGTTGGGGGTAAAGGCGCAAACCTGGGGGAACTTACCAAGATTGAAGGAATCCGCGTACCGGATGGCTTTTGTATTTCTACTGAAGCCCTTAAAAGAATCATTGGAGAAACATCGTCGATCAACGAATTACTCGATCAGTTATCGGTTCTCAAGGTGGAAGATCGGGATAAAATCAGGGAACTTTGCGGTGAGATTCGCAGAGTCATCGAAGGAATAGTCATCCCTGAAGACATGAGTCAAGAGGTCACTCGCGTCCTCTCTAGGCTTGGAGAAAAGAACGTCTATGCCGTGCGATCGAGCGCCACTGCCGAGGATTTACCGACAGCCTCCTTTGCGGGTCAGCAGGACACCTATTTGAACCTGATCGGAAAAGAGGCAATCCTAACGCACATCAGCAAGTGCTGGGCATCGCTATTTACCGAGAGGGCAGTAACCTACCGCCTACAAAACGGCTTCGAGCACCGTAAAGTCTACCTGACTGTGGTTGTTCAGAAGATGGTCTTCCCGCAGGTGGCAGGAATTTTGTTTACTGCCGATCCCGTCACTTCTAATCGGAAAGTATCAGCCATTGATGCCAGCTTCGGACTGGGTGAGGCACTAGTTTCCGGGCTAGTGAATGCCGATAGCTATAAAGTGCGGAACGGCAAGGTAATCGACAAGAAAATATCCAACAAGAAACTAGCGATTTATGCCCTTAAAGATGGTGGTGTAGAAGCACAGGAGATTGAGCCTGAGCAGCAGAATCGACAAGCGCTGACAGATAAGCAGATTGTGCAGCTTGAGCGCATCGGTAGGGCGATCGAAGCACATTTCGGCAGTCCTCAAGACATTGAATGGTGCTTGGTTAATGATACGTTTTACATTGTCCAGAGTCGTCCGATCACTACTTTATTCCCGATTCCTGAAACGAATGATCAGGAAAATCACGTTTTTGTTTCTGTCGGTCACAACCAAATGATGACCGATGCCATGAAACCATTGGGATTGTCTTTTTTCCTGTTAATGACCCATGCACCCATGCACACGGCTGGTGGAAGGTTGTTTGTTGATGTTACAGCGACGCTGGCTTCACCTGTCGGCAGAGAAACTATATTAAACGTCACATTAGGAAAATCTGATCCGCTCATGAAAGACGCACTGACAACCATCATAGAGCGGGGAGATTTTATAAAATCGTTACCCGATGATCAGAGTCCCGGCAAAAACAGTAAAGGTCGATCGCTTGCGGATTTTCAAACCCTAAACGACTACGATCCGGCGATTGTTGATGATTTGATTCAACAGAGTCAAACTTCGATCGAAGCGTTAAAACAAACCATCCAAACGAAATCAGGATCGGATCTGTTTGATTTTATCCTGGAAGATATCCAGCAATTAAAGAAGACCAACTCTAATTCACAGAGTTTTGGTGTGCTGATGACGGGTATGAATGCTTCCTCCTGGATCAATGAAAAAATGAACGAGTGGTTAGG
>JBBRCV010000082.1:0-20698 GCA_038204505.1 Elainellales cyanobacterium | reverse complement strand
ACATGCCTCGGTCGATGGCACCAAGTGGGATATCTATGAACAGAACCTGTTGGCGGAATACCACTTACGATACGGCGGCTATGGCGGCATCGGCTATTATCATGTTTCCGATACCTACATTGCCTTGTTCAGTCATTTCATTCCCTGTGGCGTTCTAGAAGCAATTTATTTGTTGGATGGATTACAAAACAACAAATCTGACATTCAACCGGATACGATTCATGGCGATACCCATTCCCAGAGCGCAACCGTTTTTGGGTTGGCGTATCTTTTGGGTATCTCTCTGATGCCTCGCATTCGGGGCTGGCAGAAATTAACGTTTTATCGTCCTCACTCAACTGCTCGGTATCAGCATATCGACAATCTATTCACCGATACGGTCAATTGGCAGCTCATTGAAACCCATCTACCTGATCTACTGCGCGTGGCTATTTCAATTAAAACGGGCAAAATTAATGCTTCTACAATTCTGCGAAAGTTAGGTACCAATAGTCCTAAAAATAAGTTGTTTCAAGCGTTCCATGAATTGGGCTGTGTGGTCAGAACGGGCTTCCTGCTCCAGTATCTCAGTGATGTTGACCTGCGTTCAATGGCTCATGCCGCCAGTAATAAAAGTGAAGCGTTCAATGGTTTTGCCAAATGGCTATCTTTTGGTGGGGAAGGGGTAATTTCAACCAATAATCGTGATGAACTCCGCCAGATTATTAAATACAATCACCTGATCGCTAATTGCTTGATCTTTTACAACGTCGTTGAAATGAGCCGTATTCTCAATGATTTGATGCAAGAGGGTATTCTGGTGGAGCCTGAAGCCGTTGCGGCTTTGAGTCCTTTCCTCACTCAGCACGTTAATCGCTTTGGTCGCTACAGTCTCGACCTCGAACGCAACCCCCCGGCCATTGATTATGAACTCAACGTTTTAGCTAGGGTGACGTCAACTGAGATGATTTGATTGATTTTTGACCCTTGAAACTCAGTCAGGGTAATGCTTTTAGGGCAAATGGCCCATTTCCGTCAGGATCGGTGCCTTACCCCCAATAGGCTTAGACACTTTTCAAGCATCAAAGTCGTAGGATGTGGGTCTCACAGAAAAGCTTTTAAGCTTAACTTAGTCAGCAACGCCGGGATAAGGGTAGAGTGACAAGTTCTTATGTAACTTTGAGCCACGATCGCCTTCCAAAAGTTACATAAGAATAGGACTAAGGCAGGATCTGATGAGGGTTAGACACTTTTCAGGCATTGCAGTCTGAATATGCACCTCATACAAGAGTTTTTCATCCCCAGGTTGGGCAGCACTGGAGGTCAAATTCTTAGACAACTTCTAAACCGCGATCGCCTTCCGAGAGTTACCTAAGAATGTAGCAGGAGATAGCTCAGCAGGGGGTCAACCACTTTAGATTTTAAGGCTGAGTCTATTGGACTAGAGCAATTGGGGGAAGCAGGAGGGCGCGATCGGGCACTAATTCATATCCTTTCCCACGGGCTACGGGCGGGCGAAGTGGTGAATTTGAACCTGGCGGCATTCGATGGGCAAATCTTGTTTCTGGCAGATATCAAAACTGATGAACCCCGGTTGGTGCCGTTGCGGCGGGAGTCAGGAGTCATTGTGGAGCACTATTTTAAGGAGCGGCGGGAAGCGGGAGAAAATTTGAGTCCTGAGCGTCTGTTGATTTTGTCTCTTCAGGGGGCAGGGAAGGGTGATCCTGGTAGTATCGGTGAAGCAACATGCCTCTCCTATCACGGGATCTATTGCGCCGTTGAGAAAATTGGTAATCTGGCGGGGTTACCCGATCTCCATCCTCACCTGTTTCGCCATACCTACGCGACAGAGCTGCTGTTGATGGGGGTTGATCCGGCTCATGCGCGACGACTGACAGGGCATAAGTCTGAGCAGGCGTTCCGGCGTTATACCTTGCGGGGCGAGCAAGAGGCGGCGATCGCCGCCTTCTATCAGGCGACCCTTGCGGTATCTGCGGAGCAGCGTGGGCAAACAGTAGAGCCAGAGGATCACTAGCAGAAAATGCTCGACTAATTGGGAGCAGGGAAAGAATAGTGTTGAGATTAGTTCTAGTGAATTACTATCTTGCTAGAACTCTTCTTCAATTGAAATTTCTGCTTCAACAATATCCAGCGGACTTTCAATATTGAGCGAATGCGTAAGAGAGGACAAGGTCAGCGGCTTAGCACTCCATACGAGTTTGAGGGCTAAACAAGGTCAAGGCTAAAGCTGGAACGACTATTGTGTAAGCATTACAGCCTTAAGGCAAGAAACGGTTCCAATCATACTTTAACCCCAGATTGAGATCAGAGAATATTAAGCCTTCTCACCTCCTCATTTTGCGACAGAACCCTTATTGTCTGCTATTCTCTTCCCCAATGCAGTGTCGATCGAACCATTAAGTTGATAGTGTAGCAATGCCATTTATTTTTCTTCGTCATCAAACTCAACTTTTTTGCTCTGCTCACACCAGTTTTTTTCCTTGCAATTTCGCTGAATTATTTTTGGAAGACTGATCGTTCAAGAAAGCAACCATCTAGAATCATTACTTACGTAGCACGAAGCACTATGAAACAGACCATTTTAGTGGCAGGCGGAACGGGTAATCTCAGCAGACGAATCGTTGGGGACAAGTGCGATCGATCCAATTTCAAAAAGTTAACGTCACCTGTGGATAGAAGTCATGGTTGGAAGCAAGCCTCTGCTCATTGATGCCAGAAAAGTATCAGAGTCGCCTCTAAATTCATCAATGAATTCAGAGGTGACTCTTTCCGAGAACAAAGCGTTTGGGTTGATGATGCAGGTCGGTCATTATCAGTGTTCTACCGCCCTTGAAACACCTGAACATTGTTTTGCACAGCACTTTATATCAGTCCAACTCAGTCCTGCTACTGTCGTTAAAGAGCAAAGGCTAAATGGTCGGCTTCAGTGCAGTGGCTTCAGTGCAGGTGGTATTTGCCTAACCCCCGCAAAAATCCCTGTATCTGTTGGAATACAAGCGCCTTGCGAGATCATCGGTCTGTATATTGAGCCTGCATTTCTCACTCAGCTTACTGCTGAAGTGGCAGATTCTGATCGCATTGAACTCATACCCCAGTTCAAGTTGAATGATCCTCTGATTTACCAAATAGCGATCGCCCTAAAAGCGCAGATCAGGTCTTCCGGAGAATGGCAACGCCTTTACATAGAATCGATGGCAACGGCGGTTTCTACCCACTTATTACAGCAATACTCAACCCGAAAGCCAAACGTCAAGACCTACCCTGCGGGTCTATCAAAAACTCGCCTGCGACAGGTCACTGACTACATTCACGAACGTTCCGACCAAAACTTGAGTCTGCTCGAAATGGCTCAGGAGGTGCAAATGAGTTCTTACTATTTCAGTCACTTGTTCAAGCAATCCACAGGGCTTAGTCCACACCAATATTTAATTAGTTGCCGCATTCAACAAGCTAAACAAATGCTAATGACCACAGCTTTGTCGATCGCAGAGATCGCGGCTCAAGTTGGGTTTGTTGATCAAAGCCATCTAGCTCGTCACTTCAAACGTCAGTTTGGTGTACCACCTAGCCAGTTTCGCTGAATAACAAGAACATACCGATACAAAGCAAGTTTATCCAAGCTGACCAACTGTATCTGCCATAGGCTTATAGATGTTCAAGCTTTGGTGATAAAGATTATTAGCATGAATAAACAAAATAAGCCACAAGCTTTTGAGGTCAATAATACCAAAGGGCGCGCTTACTGGGGAGTAGGCATTCTCTGGATTATGCTGGCGACTGCTGAAGATACGAATGGCGAGTACTCTTGTATCGAACAATTGATCCCACGCGGTGCGGGGCCAGGCCCTCACATCCATGAGTTGGCAGATGAAACTTTCTACATTATGGAGGGCGAAATGACCTTCTTTGTAGACGACAAGCCGATTAAAGGAACTGCCGGATCGTTTGTGGCAATTCCACGAGGCACAAAACACGCTTTTCAAATCGATTCAGACACGGTGCGACTCCTCAATACCTACGTGCCCGCAGGGTTTGAATACGCGATTATGGCAACGTCAGTCCCGGCAGAAGCCCGCACATTGCCACCGGGTCCGGTATCTTTTCCTGATCAAGAAGAAGCGGTTCGAGCGCTTGAGAAAGCCGTTGAGAATTACCCTGCGGCTAAAACTACCTACTTAGAAGGTTTCGCAGAATAGATTATTCGATACTGGATGATCCGAATTTAGCTTCGGTAGCGCGATCGCCAGCGTGCAGTTGCTTTTTAAGTAACGAGTCTGCCTTATCAAGAAATGAATTCCATAAACCTTACAAAAAATCATGACGACAAAATTGACCGTTCTAGTTGCTGGTTCTACTGGTATGTTGGGTACTAAAATTGTTGCTGCTCTGCTCGACAAAGGTGATGTGAATGTGCGGGCAATGGTGCGATCGCTTAGTGACAGCGACGAAAAAAACCGTCAAAAGATCGACGCCATGAAAGCCAAGGGTGCAGCGATCGTCGAAGGCGACGTAATGAAGCCTGAGACTTTGCCGCCACTGTGTGAAGGCATTGATGTTGTTGTATCGGTGATCGGTAACAACGAAGTGACAGTTCCAGGGCAGAAAAACTTGATTGATGCTGCCAAACAGCAGGGCGTGAAGCGGTTCATTCCCTCCGATTACTCGGCGGACTATCGCAAGCTGGACTACGGCGACAACTTCAACTTGGACAAGCGCAAGGAAGTCCTTGAGTATCTTCAGCAGAGTGGTTTGGAATACACCTCGGTGCTCAACGGGGCATTTATGGATAGCATCGCCTACATGCCGCTGTTTGACCTGGAACATCAGATCTTTCAATACTGGGGGGATGGTGAAATGCCGATGAATTTCACGACCACTGATGATACCGCCAAGTATGTGGCGGAAGCAGTGAGCGACGCAAGCTTGGTGAACATGGCGCTGGAAGTTGCGGGCGATACTCTGACGGCAAAGCAGTTGAAAGCCGTTTATGAAGAGGCGACGGGCACTCAGTTAACCGAAAAGAAACTGGGCAGTATCCCCGAATTTCAAACCTGGATTACTGCTAAAAAAGCGTCAGCCAAGTCAGTCGAAGAGTATATTTACCACCAGTATATTTACGCGATGGTATCGGGTAAGGGAAAACTCGATCGCATTGAGAACGATCGCTATCCCCAGATCAAACCTATAACAGTGAAGCAATTTCTAAGCAAAGGCAAACTGTAAACTTGAGCTTGTTTCATTGTAAAGGGGTCACTTAGCTTAACAATCCTGAGTTTGCTCGCTTATGATTGTAAACTTCTCTACCGTAGCTTTACGATAGTCTGACCCCTAAATAATCCCCAATTGCGGGAAACAAGAACGTGCCTTTTTACCATCATAAAAAAACGCCTGAGTCCAACGCTTTAACCGATCTGATTCGCGCCGTCATTCGGATGAACGCAACGGTGCAAAAATCAGGAACACACCTAACGCGAGGGATGGGACTAACCAATGCTCGGTGGCAAACATTAAGTGAATTATTCGCCCTTGAAAAGCGCGTCACGGTTAGCGAATTGGCGCGGCATATGGGCTTAACACGGCAAGCCGTACAACGACTTGCTGACGATATGGCAAGCGATGGTCTGGTTGAGTTCGCCGAAAATCCCGGCGATGCCAGAGCCATGCATTTGCTGCTGACAGAAGCTGGCAGGGCAACATATCACGATGCATTGGAGCGCGAATGGCAGTGGACAAATGCGATCGCCGAAGACTTTGACGCGGAACAAATCACTCGTGCAGTAGAACTTCTAGAAGCTATTACGCAGAAGATGCAAACTGCCGATTGACAACATATTGTCAATACGATAATATTTAGGCATTGACAACACATTGTCGATATTGCCCATAAAAAAGCCCTCCATCCAATGCCACACCAAACCGCCGCCGCACAGTTCGATCCGCATAATCCGCGATTTGCCACCGATCGATTTACGCTCCTGGCGCAGATGCGCGCCGAGTCTCCTGTGACATTCCTGCCCACCCTTCATGTTTACGCCGTGACGCGGTGGCAGGAAGTGCATGACGTTTTGGGGGATGCCGTGACATTCTCGTCATTCGAGGCGTTCAGCGCAGGATTGCATATTGCGCCTGAAGCAAGTGCCATCTATTCACTCAGTTCGCCGCTGTTTGCCTACAATCCGATCAACGTGGACAAACCGCTCCACACCCGCTTACGTGACCCTCTCATGGCGGCGTTCTCGCCCAAGCGTATTCAGTCTCTCACTCCGACAGTGATCGCGGATATCGAAGACCTGCTTGATGCGATCTCTTCGAGCTGCCCGCAAGGGGTCGCGGACTCAGATGTCCAAACTGATCTGCTTCTAAGCTTGTGCAGACCGCTGCCATTACGAACAATCTGCCGACTACTGGGTGTTCCACTTGCGGATGCTGAGAAGTTGAGCGGCTGGTCGGATGCGCTGATCGCGTTCCAGACACCCGGTTTACCCGTCGAGGTTCAAGTCAATGCCGCCCATGGTTTGCGGGCGTTGGACAATTACGTCCGCGAAATGATCGCCAAAAAAGCTGCGACACCGGACGACGGTTTGATTTCTGCGTTGGTCGCAGGTCGCGCTGCCGGGGAAAACGATTTGTCAGACGATGAGTTAGTTGCGGACATTGCGGTTGTATTCTTTGCCGGACACGAAACCACTATCAATACGATCGCTAATGCGTTGCACTCGCTGTTGAATCGGCGTGACTACTGGGAAGCGATCGGATCGGGAACCGTGGATGCCGAAAATCTCACCGACGAACTCTTGCGCCACGATACATCGGTGATGGGCTTATACCGACGTGCCACCGTAGATACCGTTCTCGGCGGCGTTCCCGTACCGCAGGGCGCGACGGTTTGGGTGTCGTATGGTGCGGCAAACCGCGATCCGGCTCTATTCGACGCGCCGGAAACGCTACAGTGTCCGCGTGGGAACGCCCGCCAGCATTTGACGTTCGGCTACGGTGCTCACTATTGCGTCGGACCGTTGCTCGCCCGTCTGCAATTGCGTGAGGCTGTCACCCGCGTTGCGAAGCGTTTTCCAGAGATGCATCTTGTACCAGGTGCGATCGTGCCGGAAATCCCGCACCACGGTCTTCGCGCCCCGATCACGCTTCCGGTGTTGCTGAAATAAAAAGGTTGTGCGCTTTGTAACCCTCAGCGCAATGGTGAGCCGCCGATTGGACAAGAGCCTGGACGTGCGTCAGGGAGACTTCAACGCCGCTGCTCTGTTTTCGCTCGCCTATCCAAGTCTTCGCGCAGGCGAGAACAGCATGAGACGGCATCTGAGCAGATCACGCCGCTGCTGATACTAACCAACGACAAGTAAAACTAAAGAAAAGAGAGCAAACATGATTTTAGTAACAGGAGCGACCGGACAGCTAGGGACAGCAGTAGTCAAAAATCTACTGGAAAAGACATCAGCCCACCAAATTGCTGCATTTGTCCGTGATGAAAGCAAAGCATCTGCCCTAAAGGAAAAAGGGGTAAGCATCCAAGTCGGGAATTACGACGATCCTGCCTCACTCAACCACGCAATGCAGGGCATCGAAAAGGTCTTACTAATCGCCGGAACGGATGAAGATGAAGATAACCGTCTTCGGCAACACCAAAATGTAGTGGATGCCGCAAAAACGGCAGGGGTTGAATATATTGCTTACACCAGTCGGAATTTGAAAGATCCAAACACTTTGGTAAACAAGTTGATGATGGGGCATTTTCAGACAGAAGATTGTATCAAAGCGAGTGGGTTGATCTATGTTCTATTTCGCAATGCCTTGTATATGGACACCATTCCGCTGTTTGTAGGGGAAGGAGTTTTTGGTACAGGGATTAACTTACCGACTGGTGACGGACGAGTATCTTTTGCCCTGAGAAGCGAAATGGGTGAAGCGATCGCCAATGCGCTATTAGAGAACAGTGGCGATAACCGGATCTACCAACTCACCGGAAATGAGGCATATTCCTTTAACGATGTTGCGGCTACCCTTTCCGACTTATCAGGTAAAGAGGTGAATTATACATCTGCTGAGAAATCAGCCTTTGAGGCGCAGATGAAGGAACGTGGCACACCGGAAGTGATGGTTCAAAAGGTCGTAGGTTTTCTAACGGACATCAAAAATGGGCAGGAAGAAGAGACCAGCCCCGACATGGAAAACCTGCTTGGGCGAAAGCCCGCATCGCTTAAAGAGGGGTTGAAAGTTCTTTTCAATTTATAGGGGAGACTAATACCGCACGAACTATTGTCACCACCTCACATTCATGAGGGATTATCAATAAAGGAAGATGCAGCATGAGTAGTTTGCTAACCGAAATTAAGCCGCCTGTTCAGTTTTACCCAAATTTTCTCAACGCGGTCGATGACCGCGATTGGTTTCAAAAGTCCCAGAACCTCGAATGGACTCGGAGCGAAATCAATATGTATGGAAAATCAATTCCCGTACCGCGTGATGAGTCTCTATTTGGTGACGACCTGCACTACGAATATCGTGGCGCTAAGATTGAAGCTGATCCCTGACCCGACTTTTTGCTGGAGGTTCGCGATCGCATTCAAGCCTTGAGCGGTTATCAGTTCAATTTTGTTGTTAGTAATCGTTACCAAACAGGTAAAGACTCGATTGGCTGGCATTCCGATAATTTCCCTCAGATCGGTAAAAGACCTGCGATCGCTTCTTTAAGCTTAGGTAGCACTCGCAAATTTAAGCTGCGGCACAAGGACAGCGGCGAAACGGTTGACTACCAGCTAGAGAGCGGGTCTTTGTTGATTATGCTCCCTGGCTGTCAAGAAGACTGGGTTCACGCGGTTCCAAAGACCGCTCGTCCAGTAGGCGATCGCATCAACTGGACGTTTAGACCCCATGTGGAGGCGATTGGTTATAGGGAGCAAAAACCTGGAGATCTTCCCTCCTCTCTTTAGGGCGAAAGCTATCTGTGGCATGGCGGCGATCGCATCACAGGACTGTATTTTTCCTAACTCATCTCAATCGACAACATCAATTTGCTTTAGTGCAGCCGCCAATTCTGTCATAAATTCAACAAAGACGCGAACTTTAGCCGAGAGATAGCGTTTTTGAGGATATAGCACCGCGATCGGCAATCCAACTTGAGGCGCGTAAGCTTGAAGAATCGGTTGCAGGTCGCCCCGCCCGATCGCGTTTGCGGCAATAAACTTGGGTAATTGCACTACACCCGCACCTTGAATGACCGCTTCTAAAATGACTTCTGAGTTATCAAAGCGCAAATAGCTGTCAACGGCAAGGTCGATCGCTTTGCCGTCTTGTTCAAACTTCCAATCAGGCTCTCGTCGAGTTTGTGGATAGATAAAGTTGACACAGCGATGCTGCAATAGTTCTGTAGGCGTTGTGGGCGTACCGTACTGAGCGAGATACTGCGGTGAGGCGCAAGTAATGTAGTGTGCAGTTGCCAGGTGGTGCATAATTAAACTGCTGTCGCTGTGCAACCCAATCCGCACAGTCGCATCAATGCCCTCCTCAATTAAATCGATCAGGCGATCGTTAAACGAAACATTCAGCTTTAGTTTAGGATATTGGGCGGCAAATCGCAGCAGAGCTGGAGCAATGTGTAGTTTGCCAAACGTAAAACTGAGATCAAGCCGCAATGTTCCAGTGGGTAAGGATTGCGATTGTTTGACTTCGAGTTTGGCTTCTTCCAAATCATTGAGAATTTGCTGACAACATTGATTAAATCGATCGCCCTCTTCGGTTAGCGTCAAACTGCGCGTCGTCCGCTGAAGCAAGCGCACCCCTAATTCATCTTCTAAGCGCAACACGGCGCGGCTCACGGCGGAAGGAGCCATGCCTAACTGCCGTGCTGCCTCCGAAAAGCTGCCAAATTGAGCCGATCGCATAAAAATCATCAGGCTTTTCAGCTTATCCATTGCTTATCCATTAACGCTGCTGCATCTTTGAATCTTTTGCACAAGTGTTTTGAATTTTAACGGCTTTTTCTTGATTTCTACACAAGCTATTGTTTAGACAAGTTGAAATTTTAAATCCACAAACAACAGGAAAAAACTAGATATGACACAGCCAATCAACGCAGAACAAATCATTTTGGTCACTGGAGCCACGGGCAATCAGGGCGGTGCAGTGGCGCGTCATCTGCTTCAGCGCGGCAAATTTAAGGTTCGCACAATGGTTCGCGATCGCCATAAGCCTGCCGCTCAAGCCCTTCAACAAGCAGGTGCAGAACTCGTACAAGCAGATTTCAACGATCGCTCTTCACTCGATCGCGCTTTACAAGGCGTTTACGGCGTTTTTTCAATGCAGGATTTTAGAGAAGGAGCGGAAGTCGAAATTCGTCATGGTCAGGCACTCGCTGACGCGGCGAAAGCGATGGACATTCCGCATTTTGTCTACAGTTCGGTGGGCAGTGTCGAACGCAACACGGGCATTCCGCATTTCGACAGCAAGTTTCAAGTTGAAGAACACATTCGCTCAATCGGTTTGCCTTACACAATTCTGCGTCCGGTGTTCTTCTTCTATAACTATAACGGGATGCGATCGATGGTTGAAGCCGGAACGCTTTTGCAGCCGCTGAGTCCCGAAACGAAATTGCAGCAGCTTTCTGAAGAAGACTATGGGGCAATGGTTGCTGAGGTATTCGAGCGCCCCGTAGACTTCATGACGCGCGAAATTGAAGTTGCCAGTGTGGAGATGACCATGACAGAAATTGCTGCCGCGTTTAGCCATGTCTTGGGCAAACCTGTCAACTACCAGCAAATTCCGTTTGAAGCGTTCGAGCAGCAAGCCGGAGAAGAAGTGACCATCATGTATCGCTGGTTTGAGAACGTTGGATACATCGCGGATTTAGCACAATTGGAACGCGATTTTCCTACCCCGATCGACTTTGAATCATACTTGCGCGATCGCGACTGGGCAAAACCAGTCGAACGCACATCCGAGGTCTAGTTAGAAGATTAGCAAAAAGTTTACAGCAAAACTCAGCACAATCAGGAGAAAACGATGAAAGCATTGGTTGTAGGGGCTACTGGCAAGTACGCTAGCCTTGTGGTGCCGGAACTGAAGCAGCGCGGTGCCACAGTTCGCGCCTTAGTACGTGACGAGAGCAAAATTGAAGCGGCGCGCCAGCATGGTGCAGACGAGACGGCGATCGGCGACCTTGGCGATCCAGACAGTCTTCGCGCAGCGGCGGCAGGCGTGGACGGTGTTTTTCACATTAATCCTGCCTTCGCACCTGATGAAGCAGAGTTGGGTGTGGCGATGGTCGAGGCTGCCAAAGCCTCTGGCGTGCAGAAATTTGTGTTCTCTGGTGTTTACCACCCATCGATCTCCAAGCTCAGCAATCATGCCGCCAAACGTCCGGTTGAAGAGGCAATGTACGAGTCGGGGATGGAATTTACCGTGCTGCAACCCGCAATGTTTATGCAAAACTTCGCGGCGAGCTGGGATGCGGTGATCCAGCAAGGACGATTCTCGCTGCCCTACTCTAAGCTGGCAAAGGCGTGCTATGTAGACTACCGCGATGTGGCAACAGTGGCGGCGATCGCATTAACAGGCAATGAGTTAGGCTATGGAACGTTTGAGCTATGCGCTCCAGGCATGGTCAACCGCGTAGAACTTGTGGCGATGATCAGCGCGGCGATCGGGCGCACCATTGAGGCTGGTGAATCACTCTTCGATGAGTGGGCGCAAGCTGCACAAATCCCGGACGGGCTGCGCGAGAACCTGCGGGTGATGTACGAAGACTATGACCAGTTTGGTTTTCCGGGCGGGAATGCGATCGTGCTGCGAACAATCCTCGGACGAGAACCGCGATCGCTACAGCAGTACTTTCAAGACCTTGCAAGCCGCAAAGTAGCGTGACGGCTGTTCAATTAAAGTTTGAACTCCAGATCTAACAATTTGAGAATGGTTGCATTGCTCAAGCAGTTCGTAACCGTTCAATATCTTTCATAGGAGGCGCGCCAAACATACGGGCATATTCGCGGCTGAACTGTGAAGTGCTCTCGTATCCCACCTGATAAGCAGTATGGGTCGCATCGGCACTCGCAGCCAGCATCAGGTGACGCGCTTCCAATAGTCTTAATTGCTTCTGATATTGCAGCGGACTCATGGAAGTGACTGCCTTAAAATGGCGATGAAATGAGGAAGCAGACATATTGGCTTGCTCAGCGAGATCTTCAACCCGCAGCGGTTTAGTGAAATCAGCCTTGATCCGCTTGATCACCTCAGCGATGCGCTGCATAGTGCTGCCAGACGTAGCAATCTGGCGAACCGCTTCGCCTTGTTCACCGACGAGAAGACGGTAGTAGATTTCGCGCATCATCATCGGTGCGAGGAAAGGAATATCCTGCGGTGTGTCTAGAAGCTGTGTCAGCCGAATCGCGCAATCTATTAACGGTGGTTCGGCATCGCTGATGAACCAGCCTCTCACTGAGTTTTCTTTCTTATCTGTACCTGAGTTGGTTTGAGCAATAATGTCACAAAGCTGACCAGGATCTAAACTTAGTTTGAATCCTAGATACGGCTGAGCGGGTGTTGCCTCGATCACACGTCCACTCAGCGGCAAATCCACCGAAACTACCAGATACTGAGCGATGCCGTACCAATAGGTTTCCTCATTCAACAACGCTTCTTTTTCACCCTGAACGACGATGGCAAGAATCGGTTCGGTGACTCCCCGAATTGTGGCAGAAGTATCAGATTCTCGGATGAATTCCAACTGATTAATCTGGGTTGCATGAACACCGTTTCCCCTATCGTGAGTGTGGCGATCGACTAATGCCGCCAGTTCTCTACATTTATCGATCGCCGCCTCGTGGCTCACCGTTTCAATCGCCATGCTGGATTCCTGACTGATTTAACTATGGTCTTGCGCTCATTATAGGAAATATTTCTTCCTGTCCGATGACTCACTTGAGAGGATTAGGCAATCATCTGCAAGGTTTGTGTATTTGAAGAAAAGCTTTGCAAGCCTACGATGAACTCATCCTAAAAGATCAGCATGAGGCAATGATGCAAGGTAATACAAAAATCGCTTTGGTTACGGGAGCCAGCCGAGGACTGGGCAAAAATACCGCTTTGGCACTTGCAAAAAAAGGCGCTGGTGTGGCCGTGACGTATCGCAGCAGTGAGGCGGAAGCGAACAGCGTGGTTTCTGCGATCGCAGAAATGGGCAGTAAAGCTGTTGCACTGCAACTGGATACTTCCAACACGAAAACCTTTGATAGTTTCGTCGCACAACTTAAGCAGTCACTCCAAAATACGTGGCAGACTGAGCAGTTTGATTTTCTGGTGAATAATGCTGGCATTGGCATCAATAAGCCTTTTGTAGAGACAACCGAGGACGATTTTGACCAGTTGATGAATATTCAGGTGAAAGGTGTCTTCTTTCTCACACAAAAACTTCTACCAGTGATTAAAGATGGGGGACGGATTGTTAATCTTTCATCAGGGTTGGCTCGTTTTACCCTACCGGGATATGCTGCTTATGCCAGCACGAAGGGGGCGATCGAGGTCTTAACCCGTTACCTGGCAAAAGAACTGGGATCAAGACAGATCACCGTGAACGTGGTGGCTCCCGGCGCGATCGAAACAGATTTTGGCGGTGGCGCAGTCCGGGACAACCCAGAAATTAACAAATTCATCGCGTCACAAATTGCTTTAGGTCGCGTCGGTGTTCCTGATGACATCGGAGGCGCGACCCTTGCGGTATCTGCGAAGCAGCGCGCTGCTCTGTTATCTGAAGAAAATCGATGGATAAATGGGCAGAGAATCGAAGTTTCTGGCGGTCAGTCCCTCTAACTTAAACCATCCTGTTCAACACTGCTGACAAATCGTTTTAACACAAGAGGTAACCATCATGATCCTTCAGAACAAAGTCGCCTTAGTCACTGGAGGCACGTCGGGAATTGGTCGAGCAACGGCGATCGCTTTGGGTGCTGCTGGAGCAAAAGTTGTCTTCTCAGGCAGACGCGACCCCGAAGGCGAAGAAACTGCTGCTCTAATTCATGATGCTGGAGCTGAATGCCTATTTGTGCAATCGGACGTATCGAGTGAGGCGGATGTCAAAACGTTGGTGCAAACTGCGATCGCGACCTACGGCAAACTAGATTGCGCGTTTAACAATGCAGGCATCGATCCTCAGCCCAAACCGCTGCACGAACACTCCGTTGAAGATTTTGACAAACTGATGTCCATCAATGTTCGGGGGCTATTTCTGTGCATGAAATATGAGATCCAACAGATGCTGACTCAAGGATCAGGCGTGATTGTGAATAACTCGTCGGTGGGCGGTTTAGTTGCGTTTCCAGGCGTATCTCCCTACATTGCCAGTAAACATGCAGTCATGGGGCTAACGCGATCGGCTGCCCTCGATTATGCCAAACATGGCATTCGGATCAATGCCGTCAATCCTGGTCTGATTGCTACGGCAATGTTGGATCGATTAGGTGGCGACTCGGCTGATGGTTTCGCGTCTACAGTGCCAATGGGTCGCCTTGGTCAGGTAGAAGAAATTGCTCAAGCGGTCGTTTTCCTATGCTCTGATGCTGCCAGCTACATTACGGGACAACCGTTGGTGATAGATGGCGGATACACAGCGAACTAATCAAGGCGATCGCATCAATAGATCAGGCATTCATATCTCGATTCAGCAACGCCCAGTGAAGCCAGTAGCGGCATCAGTAAAGCCACCGCTTGCAGAAACACACAGATCACATACTGAAGAAAAGCCATGAATAGAACAATCACTGTCTTATCGCTTGCTCTTACCGCACTTTTGTTGTTGCCCCTTATCACCCTTGCCCAGAGTCAGCAGGAACCTACCACCATACCTACTGCTATTGTGCAACCCAACCAGTAGACCAGAGCCGCCGTGAGCGAGGCAATCAAGTCATCAGCAAGCTGTCGGGTGGCGCAGGGCAACCAGTGCTCAATGCCCTGCGGCAGGATTTCCCATTCTTAGCAGACGCGATCGTCGATTACTCCCTCGGTGAAGTCTGGTCGCAGCAGGGGCTAGACGATCGCACTCGTCAGCTTGCGACCGTTGCCGCCTTTGCAGCACAGGGAAATCTATCACAGATGAAGATTCACGCGGGCTATGCACTCAATCTAGGTGCAACACAGGATGAACTCAAAGAAATCATTTACCTCACCACAGTAACGGCTGGATTTCCGCGCTCCATTGATGCTGCACAAGCATTGCGGGAAGTCTTTACCGCGTCCCCACAAAGTTCCAGCACTGCTCGATAATCCGCACCCACGAACAGAAAACAATTTGGAGATACACTTTCATGGCTACTAGCGAAAACACACAGAAAGTCGTGCTAATCACAGGTGCGAGCAGCGGTATTGGTGAAGCAACCGCGCGTCTACTTGCTCACAAGGGCTTGCAGGTCGTGTTGGGCGCGCGGCGCACCGATCGCCTCGAAGCGATCGCTTCCGAAATTCGCGACAAAGGAGGTTCAGCAGCATATCGCGTTCTTGACGTAACCAGCCTCGAAGAGATGCAAGCTTTTGTCGATTTTGCCAAGGAAAAATTTGGTCGCATTGATGTGATGGTCAACAATGCAGGTTTGATGCCGCTGTCCAAGCTAGAGGCGTTGAAAATTGACGAGTGGAACCGGATGATTGATGTGAATATTCGCGGTGTGCTTCACGGCGTCGCCGCCGCCCTTCCCATCTTCAAGCAGCAGCAATCCGGGCAGTTTGTTAATCTATCGTCGATCGGTGGACACGCTGTATTTCCCACGGCTGCGGTGTATTGTGCCACCAAGTATGCAGTTTGGGCAATCTCCGAGGGACTGCGGCAGGAATCAACAGATATCCGTGTGACCATCATCTCACCTGGAACGACTGAGTCCGAACTCGCCAGCACCATTACCGATCATCAAGCGGCGCAGTGGACAGAGGAATTCCGCCAGTCTGTCATTCCAGCAGATGCCATTGCCCGTGCGATCGCCTTCGCGATCGAGCAGCCAGCCGATGTGGATGTGAATGAGATCATTGTCCGACCGATCGGGCAAAGCGGTTAAGCGTCAGCAGACATAGAGATACGAAATGACCACGTGCGGAAGGTTTTGATGAATGATGAAATAATTTTGTCATTCCGATTGAATAGAAAATAGGAGAAAAAATGAAAGCAGTAGTGATTAACGAGTACGGCAATGAGAGCGTTTTGAACTATACCGATGTCGAACGTCCAGAGCCGAAAGCAGGCGAAGTTTTGGTGAAAGTTCACGTCGCGGCAGTCAATCCGGCTGACTGGAAAATCCGCGATGGGATGGGCGATACGTTCGGACTCAAACTGCCGCTCATTCTGGGCGGCGACATCGCCGGAACCATTGAAGAGGTCGGTGTTGAGGTTAAAAATTTCAAGCAGGGCGATGCGGTTTATGGCATGACCGTGTCCGGCGGCTTCTCCGGTGGCTATGCCGAATACGCGGCTGCAAAAATGGACGCGATCGCACTGAAACCGGACAGCATCAGTTTTGAAGAGGCGGCGGCGATTCCCGTCGCCGCGTTGACGGCGTGGCAAGCGATGTTTGATGTGGCGAATCTGAGCAGTGGGCAAAGAATCTTGATCACTGGAGCATCGGGCGGAGTTGGCTCGATGGCAGTTCAGTTGGCTAAAGCAAAAGGTGCGTTCGTGATCGGCACGGCTTCAGGCAAAAACGAACAGTTCGTTTGCGATTTGGGAGCAGATGAATTCGTTGATTACACGCGGCAACCGTTTGAAGCAGTCGTCAAAGACGTGGATGTCGTGTTCGATACGGTCGGCGAAGACACATTGGAGCGAGCCTTCCAAACGCTGAAAAAGGGCGGTTTTTTGGTCACGTCGGCGGGGACTCCATCTGAAGAAAAAGCACGCGAATTGGGCGTAGAAGCCGCCTTTGTCTTTTGCAAGCCGAACGCGCAGCAATTAACTGAAATCAACCAGCTAATTGACGAAGGCAAATTGAAAATACACGTTGAAACGGTTTTGCCGATCGTGGAAGTGAAAAAGGCACATCAACTTTCCCAAAGCGGGCGCACGCGCGGCAAAATTGTTTTGCAAATTGGGACATAGTTTTGGAACAACAGGTCATGGGCATAGACAACAATCAAAGTTGAAGAACTCTAACAACTGCCAAGCAAGGCGCTACGCCCGACGCCTAGTCCATTCGTTTCTCGCTCACCCTTTCGGCAGCGGGTGAGCAGGTCGTTATACTGCGAGTCTTTGGGAAGGCTTCGAGCTAAAAGATGCAGTCTGTCACAAGTGGCAAGTGGAGCTTCAATATCTCTATTGATTAAAACTCCACTTACACAAACAATTGAGCAATAGTTCTCATATATAAACCAGCCGATGTGGCGATCGCAGGTCAGTATTGCACTGGAGCGGGCAGTTGATAGAGCCTAGTGCTCAGCTTAGAACTGTCTGCTGCGGATTAACATGGCTGCCGGGGTTTACTCAAATCAACTAGGAGGACAACATGAGCAAAAAACTAATCAATCCAGAGGAACTATACGATGGTGCTGCATCTGGCATGTCTCAGGCTACTGTCGAGACGCAATTGGGATTAGTTTTTGTATCAGGTCAGGTCGATTGGAATCATCAATATGAGACCACAGAGAACTCGATCGAAGGACAAGCGAGAAAGGCGCTTGAAAATCTTAAAATTGCCTTAACAGATGCTGGTTCGTCAGTCGGACAGTTATTGCAAGTTCGCGTGTATGTCCGAGGTGAACTTGGAGAACACATGGAAACTCTTGCCCCTATTCTTTCTAGCTTTTTAGGCGAATCTCGTCCAGCTGTAACGTAACTACTCAGCCTTAAAAAAAGCGTAATTTTGTTCTATGAGGGTCATGGACTAATGGGTTTGATATGTTTATCGGTCCATCCTCATTTCTTTTCCTCGACAATGAAACCACCCTACCCTTACCGCTGATTACTGGAGTAGTAATTTAGCTCTCAGCTCGTTCATGCAAGGGCAGACTGCCTAGCCGATGAGCCAACAAGGTATATCGCTGCTGGTCTTTTACCTGCCTCACAGCTAGCCCGATCGCCTTCTGGGAGCCAACGACGATCGCTAGCTTACGGGCACGAGTAATGCCCGTGTAAATCAAGTTCCGCGACAGCATTATGTAGTGCTGCATAAACACAGGCAGGATTACCACTGGATACTCACTCCCTTGGGCTTTGTGAATCGTCGTGGCGAACGCCAATGTAATTTCATTTAGATCTGCATAGTCATAAGTCACTTCCCGATCGCCAAACTGGGCACTCACTTCTTGTTCTTCCGTATCGATAGTAGTGATTACTCCTAAGTCACCGTTGAAGACTTCTCGGTTGTAGTCGTTCTTCTGTTGCAAAATGCGATCGCCTACTCGCAACGTCATCCCACCTCGCACCAGTTCCGCTTTGTTAACAGATGGGGGATTGATCAACTGCTGCAACACTTGATTCAGCATCCGTGTGCCCACATCGCCACGGGTCATGGGGCAGAGGACTTGCACTTCTCTGGCGGGGTCAAAGCCTTGTTGTGGAATCAAGTGCGTCATGATGTCTCGAATGGCTTGCACACCCTGCTCTGGCTCCTCGACATTAAACCATAAACAATCGGAGCGAGGAGTCTTGGAGATCGCTTCCAGCCGGGGATACTCACCCTGGTTAATCCGGTGGGCGTTGGTAATAATCGCTGACTCCTGCGCTTGCCGAAACACTTGGGTCAGTCTGACGACTGGGATTAATCCTGAAGTGATCAAATCATGCAGCACGGCTCCAGGGCCAACGCTGGGCAGTTGGTCGGTATCTCCTACCAACAGCAGATGGGCATCAGGGGCGATCGCCTTCATCAACGAATTTGCCAAAAACAAATCCAGCATCGACGCCTCATCGACCACCACTGCATCTGCCGGAATCGGGCTATCTTGATCCCGCTTAAACTTCATGTTCTTGGGGTCAAACTCCAGCAATCGGTGAATCGTTTTCGCCTCTTGTCCCGTCATTTCACTCAGCCGTTGGGCGGCTCGTCCCGTCGGCGATGCTAGGGCGATCGACTTGCCCATCGCCTTCCACAACGACACAATCGTACGACAGGTGAACGACTTGCCCACGCCAGGGCCGCCCGTCAAAATTAACACTCGGTGAGTGGCTGCCATCACCACTGCTTGCCGCTGCTGCACTGATAGTTGGAGTCCGGTCTTGGCTGTGAACCGATCAATCCACTGCTCCACACGAGGCAGATCCACCGTCAGCGATGGGCGCAGTAGTTGTTGCACTCGGCGAGTCAGTCCTTGCTCAGTGTGAAAGAACGCTGGGGCATAGCAAAGGAATTGTCCTTGCAGTTCCCCGGTTCCTCCTTGCATAATCAGTTCCTCGTCCAATGACATATCAGTAGTCAAAGACAGAATATCTTCAGGTTCAATCCGATGGTCAGGTAGGGCTAAGCGACTCACAACCTTTTCTACCAGTTCTGTCTGGGGAAGAAAGCAGTGCCCATCTTCGGCGGCTTCTCCCAGCACATGTAGAATGCCGCAACGATAGCGAAATTCGGAGTTGGGATGAATACCTAAGTGGCGGGCGATCGCATCCGCTGTGGCAAAGCCAATGCCGTAAACATCGGTGGCTAATCGATAGGGATTCTCTGTGACCGTGGCGATCGACTCATCTCCATATTGTTTGTAGATCTTCACCGCATAGGTCGTGGAAACGCCGTGCCCTTGCAGAAATAGCATCACGTCTTTAATTGCCTTCTGCGTCTGCCATGCCGTCTGAATCATCTTGACTCGTTTCTTGGCAATCCCTGGCACTTCGCTGAGGCGATCGATCTGGTGCTCGATGATGTCTAGCGTTTCCAGTTGGAAATGCGCCACGATTCGTCGAGCGGTGACGGGTCCCACACCTTTGATCAGTCCGCTGCCCAAATATTTCTCAATGCCTGTCAGAGTCGCAGGTTTGGTCTCTCGGTATTGGGTGACTTGGTACTGAGCGCCATATTTGGGATGCTCTCGCCAGGTTCCCTCCATTTGCAGCGTTTGCCCCGCTTGGAGGTTGGCAAAGTTGCCGACGATCGTCACTAGCTCGCTGACGCGCGGGGCTTTGAGTCGGGCGACCCTTGCGGTATCTGCTCAGCAGCGCGTGTAGCCTGACTCCTCGGAGTGGTAGGTGATGCGTTCGATCACGCCTTGAAGTGGTTCGACAGGAGGTTGGGACTCGCTTCTAGATTGCTGCATGGTTCAAATCTATCGCAGATTTTTTGGAGTGGAACACTTGCACATTTAGCTTTAGCTCAACAACTCATGACCCGTTCAGATTCCTTGAGGAAGTACTGACATCGTTGTCAGTACATTTAGAAATTTTAGAAACTCTGCACTACTTTTAATCTGCTGGCAACGATGTCATTAAAGCAAGATTCCTAAAGTTGTTTGTCTTTTTTTACCTGATGCTTGATAAATAGCGATCGCTCTTCTAAGATAAAGTCCAGCTTCTTCCAATTTTTGACCTGAGAGTGATCAATCCATGCGCTGACCCGCCACATGCGCCCAACATTCCGCTAAATAAACTATTAGAGTGATCCAGAATAAAAAAGATCCAAGGTTAGCTCGACTTGTCACAGATAGAGACAAACCACTTGGTAAGATTCGGCAGACGCTGGATCTGCTGCTCCACGGCTATCATTGCCTGTTGGGTGAGTTTAATGCCTGT
>JBBRCV010000081.1:0-20764 GCA_038204505.1 Elainellales cyanobacterium | reverse complement strand
TCATCTTTCCTATCCCACCGCGTCGCCTAAAATTTGTCGAAGCTTAATTAATCCTTGTCGGGCATGGGTTTTGACCGTGCCCAGAGGCAAACTCAACTGTTGGGCAACTTCAGATTGACTCAAACCTTTGTAGTAGTTTAGTTCTAATACTTGCCGTTGGTTGTCAGAAATTTGGGTGAGAGCTTGCCGAACGGTTTGTTGCTGTTCGGCAAAAGAGGCTTGCTCTAGCGGAGTGGGGGCGGAAAACTCAAGGGGAGTGGTTTGTTTAAGGCGATCGCTCATCCGTTGCTGGCTGCTGCGGCTATGAAGTTTGTTGATGGCGCGCGATCGCGTCATCACGCCCAAATAGGTGCTTAATGCAGCGCGGCTAGGATCAAAGCGCTCCTGCTTCCAAAAGGTTAAAAATACCTCTTGAGTCAGGTCTTCGGCTTCATCCGCCTGATTCAAAATTTTGAACGCGACGGTGTACACCAAACCACCATATCGATCGTAAAGAACACCGAGCGCTTGCTGCTGTCCGCCTCTCAGGAGCCGGATCAGTTCAGCATCGGTAGTATCAGCTTGAATCCGAGGCATGTATCCAATCAAAGTGTTTTGAATGATGAGATTATACCTCTTTCTGGATTGATTCAATAGACATACAAGAGAGGCAGAAGACACAAAAATAGGGCACGATCGCCGTGCCCTATCGCTTGAGGCTGGCGATGTTTAGACTAAGCTGTAGTTGTTAGCAGAGAAGGTTGCCTGATTAGCCACGGCACCTGTGCCCGCAGTCCCCAAGTTCGCCAAAACGCTAATGTCGCCACCGTTCGCTAAGTCTTTGGAGTAGACCAAACGGCTAATGCCCAGAGTCGTGTTGAAGTAGGTAAATGTTCCCTCTTTGTCAGTAATGTTGCCGTTAGCAGCGATCGCCTTTGCCGCAGCCCCAGCAGCAGCAAACCCATCGAGCAGAACTAGAGTATTACCGTTGGTGAGGGTCGAAGATGTACCCTTTTGGAAGTTGATGGCGCTAATGCCTAAATCACGAGAATTTAAGTCGAAGCGATCGCTGCTAATCTCAAAGTCTTTAATTACATCTGGCTTATTCAGCGCATTGATGCCTGTAGTGCCCGCAGGGGTTGCTGCACCGCCTGCAAAAACATTGCCGGAGTACACAAACTGATCAGATCCAGTTCCTCCTGTCAGCGTATCTACACCGTTCCCGCCTGTGATTACGTCATTGCCAGCGCCACCATCAATTACATCGTTGCCGCTACTACCGACTAACGTATCATTTCCGGCATCACCACTGACTTGTAGCAGTGTGGTCGCCGCCGATCCATCAAAGCTATCATTGCCGTCGCCACCTGAGAAGCTGACCAGGTTCACACCTGTGTTCGACAAATCATTCACTTTGAAGATATCGTCTCCTCCCAAACCGCTCACATCGAAAGCTTCTGATGTGTCCACAGTCAAAGTAAAGCGTCCGGCTCCCGGTGTTCCATTTAACGCAACTCGCTCAAAGAATGCTTTGTTCAACGCATCTTTTCCTAAGACAGAGTTATCAGCCCCAGGATCTGCTCCTTTGACAACAACCGTGTCGTTTCCAGCGTTCCCGCTAATGATATCGCTGCCATCTCCGTTACTCCATTCCAGCGAATCATTGCCATTCCCGCCAGCCATTACATCATCGCCCTTGTCACCTAAAATAGTGTCGTTGCCGTCACCGCCATTCAGAGCGTCATTGCCATCGCCGCCCTCTAGTGTGTCATTGCCTACACCGCCATCTAGAAAATCATTGCCAGTGCCGCCCAGCATCGTGTCGTTGCCAATTCCACCGATGAGCTTATCAACGCCATTACCACCATCTAAGAAATCGTTGCCAGTGCCTCCGTTTAGGGTGTCGTTGCCTCCTCCCCCAGACAGTTGATCTGAGCCATCGCCTCCGTTCAGGATGTCATTGCCAGATTTACCAAAAAGAAAGTCGCTGCCCCCTAACCCCAACATGACATTATTTTTGTTGGTTCCTTGAAGGGTATCGCTGCGTTGGGTGCCTTTAATTTTTTTGGACTTTGCCATGATGGTTCTCCTTGTTGCTGTGGTGATGTGTGCTTATATCAATGAAATTGCTTGTTTTATGGCACGGGAAAATTAAGCTCATATCAACGAACTTAGCTGTCAGAACCCTTTTTAAATGCACCCTAGGGACAAGATAATTGGACCGAATTAGCGACATTCCCAGTGTTTTAGGAAAGCGTTTTTATCGTTCTGTTTTCATCATTCTGTAATGGATACAGTCGTCGTCAGCGACTGGATTTAAACATTCCCGTTGTTTGAGGAAAGTGTTTTCATCGTTCTGTAATGGATACAGCCGTCGTCAACGACTGGATTTAAATTAGGAAAAAAATCTTGATTCCTACGGAAAGCCTCTGCTTCACTAGCAGCAATTCCAAATTCAAAAGTTTTTGATCTATTTCAAGAGTCAGGCATTTTTTCCTAAAATTTGTCACATCGCTGAGGTCTTGCTCAGTGGTATTACTCGGTATATAGTGACAAGTAGGTGCAGCATCTATCCGCGCAGATTAGCCTTCTACTCCTAATTTCCTCGATCGCCACTTCAATTCAAGTTCAAGACAATAGTAATCCGTGACTTGAAGGTGGTGTTTATCACGATTCTGGGAGAAAAATTTAGTCTTAATCAATCTCTACCTCTAGGATTACTGTTTCTATTGATATTGCTGTTTCTATTAATAATGACTACCTCTTCCCCTTCTAAAAGTTAGAAAACTTTGAACTATTCTCAGCGGTTGCTAAAAACAATGCCAAGTCATACCGTGGGCGGACGGTATCGAATCGTTCGCCAACTGGGGGTGGGAGGGTTTAGTCAAACATTTCTAGCAGAAGATACCCAGTTACCCGGTCATCCTCTGTGTGTCGTGAAACAACTGAAGCCACAAGTGGACAGCTTAGAGCGCTGGTCGATCGCCAAACGTCTCTTCAGTACTGAGGCTCATGTCCTCTATAAATTAGGGCATCATGACCAAATTCCTCGCTTGTTCGCCCACTTTGAAGACCATCAAGAATTTTATTTAGTTCAAGAATTAGTAGAAGGGGAATCGCTACAAGAATTGCTCACTCCTGAGCAGCCTTGGACGGAGCAGCGAACCATTGTTCTGCTTCGAGACATTTTGCAGATTCTGGTCTTTACTCACGAACAAAACGTCATTCATCGGGACATAAAGCCTTCCAATATCATCTGTCGTGGGCAGGATGGCAGAGCGATGTTGATTGACTTTGGTGCAGTGAAACAAGTTGGCACCTCGTTAATTGATGCAACGGATAAACAAATGGTGACAATTTCTATTGGCACTCAAGGCTATGTGCCAGTGGAGCAGTTAAGCGGTAGTCCTCGATTTAACAGCGATATTTACGCCGTTGGTATGGTTGGGATTCAAATTCTCACCGGAATTCGTCCACATTTGTTGGAACGCGAGGTTCAGCGGAACGAAATCATTTGGCGCGATCGCACGACCGACTCTTCTGGCGCAGCGGTGCAGGTTAGCCCTGAGTTAGCAACTATTCTCGATCGCATGGTGTGCTACCACTTTAGGGATCGATACCAAATGGCGACAGAACCCCTACAGGCTCTTGAAGAATTGCTTCAACAACGAACTGATGTAGTCCCAAGCGTCGAATTTGCTGCTCTTGCCGCTGAATCGGCGATCGCCTGGGACAAGTTGAACCGGAGTTTTGAGCAATCTTTGTCCTCGCCATCGGTGACGGCTCATGCTGATCCATCCGTAGCAGCCACTGTTGCCAGCGATGCGGCGATCGCCCCAACTTCTTTTGAAACGGCTCCTGAGCTGATGACGAGTAAAACCGATGTTGTGGCAAGATCTGCTGCGAGTGGCTTGATGGCTTTTCGACCGTCGCTGCTACAGACAGTGATCACCCAGATTCGCTCGACCTTTCATCCTGCTTCCCAAAAGCTTCAGCATCAATTGGGGGGAAATCCTAATATTTGGAGAATGGGCATCGTAGGCGGACTCAGCATTGTGGCGATCGCTATGATCTATCACTTCAATCGGCTCAAGATTCTTAATATTCCTTATTCAGCCCAAGTTGCGCCAACAGTTACCCCCATCGCTCTACCTTCTTTGCCCTGTCGGGAACCTTCCCTACCCACTTTGCCGTCTAGAGGAGCGGACTACGAGTATCCAGACGGCACCCGCTATTACGGTTCCATGGCAAAGGGTCGTCCGGTCGATGGTCGGGTGCTGATGGTGTTTCCTAGTGGTAATCGCTATGACGGAGAGCTTAAGGAAGGAAAACGCAGGGGCTGTGGCACTTACACGTTTGCCAGTGGTAAACGTTATGTGGGGCAGTTTCAAAACGATCGCTTTGAAGGTCAAGGTATATGGACTTTGCAGAATGGCGATCGCTATATCGGTAGGTTCCAAAACAATCGATGCCAAGGTCAAGGTACATTCGTCTTTGCAAACGGCTCATCTAAGCGTGGTACGTGGCAGGATGGTAAGTTAATTGACGGCAATTTATCGTGTAATCGCTGAGCTTGAATCTAAGTCTTTTGAGACTGTAAATAAGGCGCAGATTAATGCTACTTTCACATTGTTTACTCAGTACAAAGAGGCATGATTTATGACTAAAAAGTCGGTCAACTTACTTAAATTCTCGTTGTCCTTCGTAACGCTGCTTCTGGTAGGAGGTGTAACATTCTCAAACAAAGCTTTTGCTCAAGATATTCCAGACCCTACCCCTACTCCTTCACCTGGAACGACAACGCCCCGTACCCCGCCTTCCGGTAGTACTACCTCTCCTGGTGGTACGATAACTCCCGACAGTACCTCGACTCCTGAGAGTACGCCGACTCCCGACAGTACCCCGACTCCCACGAGTACGCCGATTCCAGATAACACGACTACTCCCGGTGATACCACTACTCCCAGCAATACAACCACTCCCGATAATACGACCACTCCCAGCAATACCACTACTCCCGGTAGCACTACCGCACCGCCTAACAACACTACTAGCCCTGCGACCCCTGTTCCAAACCCCAATCCACGAGCTTTATGGTAAGGCTATTCTAAAGTTGCTCGGATGTGCAATTATCTAGCTGTAGAGACGCGTTATTTGTTTCCTTGAGGCAAATCGCGTCTTTGCATTAGCAGAGTCTGTTAGCAGAATCGCCAACAGTTTGATCAAGCTGAATGCGTAGGACGAGATTAAAAGTTATCTTCTACCGCAAAAACCAGGTCTTTAAAAGAACCAGGGTTGCCAACTCATGTTTGCAGATGTCTATGTTAAATACTTAGGTCAAATGTTTTTATTAAAAAATAAAGCGAACAGGGATCTTCGTCACTCTTTACGAATTTGCCTGGGAACATCACTGTTCCTTATTTCCGTTGCAGCATCGGCAACGGCACAACCGGCAACGGCACAACCGGCAACTCGTGAATCTGTTGATCAACCAGATGGAGTAGTTTCATCTTCATCTGAATCGTCACCTCTCTATCCTCGCTTTGTGTTAAATGAGCTTCAAGATTTACCTCCCATCCAACCCGTTCTACCAGAGGTTTCAGAAACTCGCTTAGTGCTTAGACTAAGCGAACGTATGGTCTATGTTTACCAAAGCAATTCGCTAAAGGTAAGCTATCCCGTGGCTGTGGGTCGAGAGGGATGGGCAACTCCAACAGGTCAATTCAAAGTTACCTCAATGGTGAAAAATCCGGGTTGGACAAATCCCTTTACAGGTGAAGTAATGACTTTTGGTCCAGATAGTCCTCTAGGAGAGCGCTGGATTCAATTTTGGACGGATGGTGAAAATGCGATCGGTTTCCACGGCACGCCAAGTCGAGACTCTGTGGGTCGGGCGGCTTCTCATGGCTGTGTGCGGATGTATAACGAAGATGTTCGTGAACTGTATGATTTAGTCCTGTTGGGGACACCTGTGACAGTTGAACCCTAAAAGATTGACTTACCCTAAAAGATTGACTTATATAAATTTCCGGAAATGCTGAGCTATTTTTAGAACAAATATTAAAAATGAATATTAAGTTAATAGAATATGGCAGCGGGTAATTGGCTAGGTTTTTGCCAATTATTTCTCAATTTTGTTGCTCTAGTGGAAGGCAATGTGTTGGGTGCAGTACCTAATACGAAAGTGGAAGTGTGGAAGTGTGGAAGATGTGATTAGAGATTTTTAGAGATCTGTCAATATATTTAATTCATTTGCTCCGACTATTTTAATTATTCCTAGCTGCACGATAAAAAAATTCCAGGTGACGATTATGTCAAATCAAAACGGCGTACAGTGGCAGGCTGGGGATATTATTCTCGACTTGTATAAAGTGGTTGGCATTTTGGGGCAAGGTAGTTTTGGCGAGGTCTACAAGGCGCGCCATTTGGGTTGGAATACTGACCTGTCGATTCATAATCCATCATCAGCAACTATTGCAGCGCTGGGCGGCAACGAAAACTTTGAGCAGCAGGTTGAAACTTGGATTAAGTTGGGGCTGTACTCTTACATTGCAGGGTGCTATTACATCCGCTATGTCAATGACTATCCCTTAGTATTTACAGAGCATGTGGCAGGAGGCAGTTTACGGAGTTGGATTGACGATCGCCGTCTCTATTTCAATGGCACGGCACTCTCCTTGCGTCGTATTCTGGATATCGCAATTCAGCTTGCGTGGGGACTCCACTACGCCCACGAGCACGGCGTGATTCACGAGCATGTTACGCCTAACACTGTTTTAATAACCGCCGATGGAGGAGCTAAGATTACCGATTTCGGTTTGGCAAAAGCAGATACAACGGCGATCGCTTATCTGTCTCCAGAACAGCCTTCTCCAGAACAGCCCCGTCAAGCCCCTTTAACTCGGCAAACTGATTTATGGGGTTGGGGGTTAACAGTCCTAGAAATGTTTGTTGGTCGATGCACTTGGGCAACCGGAACGTCTGCCACTAAGGCATTAGACCGTCACTTAGAAGATGAACTCAAAGAAGCGCAACTGCCTCGAATGCCAGTGCAGGTTGCCCAACTTTTACAACGCTGCTTTCGAGACAGCCCAGATAGCCTAGATGATCGCCCCGCAAGCTTGCGAGAAGTGGCTAATCTTCTTCGAACTATTTACCAAGAAGCGATCGGTCGCCCCTATCCTCGGCAAGAGCCGCCAATTACTCAAAATACTGCTGATGACCTCAATAATAGAGCTGTTTTCGCCTGGGATTTGGGGCGATCTGCAGAGGCATTTAAACTATGGGAGCAAGCGCTGACGACTCAACCTCAACATCTGGAAGCCCTGTATAATCGAGGGTTGATGTTGTGGCGATCGGGCAAAGTCAGCGATGATCGGGCACTGCTGCGGCAACTAGAGCAGCAATCAGAAACTAGCCGTTCTTCTGCCCAAGATTGGCAAGTCGATTATCTCCTTAGCCTGGTTCAGATGGAGCGAGGTAGCTATAAGACAGCCCTCCAGATTTTGGAAGGAGTTCACGCTAGAGGCATTCAACAAGAAGACATCCGGGCAGCGCTAGCCCTGGCAAAAGAGCGTTTGCCCCACACCAAGCAACTGCTGCCTCAATTAGGTGAAGCAACCCGGAAAAATCGCACAGCTCACAAAATTAAAGCCATTACCCTGAGTCCAAACAGTCTCTATGCCCTTTCTAGTGGTGAGGAAAAGGTGATACGGCTGTGGGATATTGCCGCAGGTCGGTGCTTATGTTTATTTAAGGGGCATGAGGAGCAGGTGCTTTCTGTTGCCTTTAGCCCAGATGGATGCTCCATTTTATCGGGGAGCGCTGATCAAACAGTGCGGCTATGGAATATAGCCGATGCAAGCCAGGTTCACACGTTTGATGGGGGAGAACGCAAAGTTTCAAGTCAGTATACAAGCAATCTGTTTAAGCCTCTCGCTGTTTTAGTAGATAGATTGCGCGACCTAACGCGACAGTGGAGTTCGGAAGGGCATCAGGGATCGGTGCGATCGGTAGCCTTTAGTCCGGATGGTCGCCAGGTTCTCTCTGGAGGCGATGATCAAAGGATTAAGCTGTGGAGAGTGGCAACGGGCGAATGTTTGCAAACTTTTCGGCGGTATCAAGGGCGGATATTAACGGTGCTTTTTCACCCCGATCGCCAACACATCTTATCGGCTAGCGATGACCAAATTATTAGAATCTGGAACATTGCAACAGGTCAGATGAAGCAGACCTTTGAAGGGCATCGTGATCTAACCTCGATCGCTTGTAGCCCAGACGGGTTGTACATTTTGGCAGGGGATAATCCCATCAAACTATGGGATATCACCACGGGACAAGTGATACGAACGTTTGAGGGACACCAGGGATCTGTGCGATCGGTGGTTTTTAGCCCGGATGGTCGGTTTTTCTTGTCGGCAGGCGATGACCAACAACTGAAGCTATGGGAAGTTAAAACGGGTCGCTGTTTGCGAACTTTGGAGGGGCATGAGTCGGTCATTCGAGCGATCGCCCTTAGCTCTGATGGTCAACATGCGCTCTCGGCAGATGCGTCAACGCTCAATTGGTGGTCTGTTTATAGCACTGATGAGCCAGACTTAGCGCCGTTGCGCCTCTCTCAGATTCAACTAAATGAGTCGGATAGGGGGGGCGATCGCCTTTATGAACAAGAGTTAACCCAAGCGCAAGCAGCGTTGGAGCAAGGCGATGCAGTCACAGCAGCGCAACATACTCGCCAAGCACGGGCACAACTGGGATACAACCGAGGTCTAGAAGCGGTTCAAACCTGGCTTAATCTTTACACGGCGCTCCCTCGGCAAACTTTAAAGGACAGTTGGGAACCCATGAGTTTTGAACGCTACACGGCAGCCTTGCAGGCGGTAGCGTTTAATCCAGATAGCAGATCCGTTTTGGCAGGCAGTGCCGACTCGACGCTAAAGCTTTGGGATATTGCCACTGGTCGCTGTCTGTTGAGCTTTGAAGGACACAAAGGTGGAGTGGCAGCAGTGGCATTTAATCCGGTAGGGCGATCGGCTTTGTCGGGCAGTGCTGATGCAACGCTGAAACTCTGGGATGTGCTGACGGCTGAATGTTTGAGAACTTTGGCTGGGCATATCGCTGGAGTGAGTTCGGTGGCGTTTAGCCCAACGGGTCGCTATGCTTTGTCGGGCAGTCAAGACACCACACTCAAACTCTGGGAAATTGCGACGGGTCGTTGTTTGCAAACCCTGAAAGGTCACCGAGACGGGGTGACGGCAGTAGCATTTAGCTCAGATGGGCGATCGGTAATGTCGGCAAGTGCTGATAAAACCCTCAAGCATTGGGATATTGCCACGGGTGAATGTCTAAATACCTTTGAAGGGCACGTTGCAGCGGTTTACGCAGTGGATTTAAGTGCTGATGGTCGCTATGTCGTTTCTGGAAGTGCTGACCAAACGCTGAAACTGTGGAGTACGAGCGGTGATTGCTTACGAACTTTTGCCGGGCATACGGCGGCGGTTCGGTCAGTCAGCTTAAGTACCGATGGACGTTATGCACTTTCTAGCAGCGATGATAAAACCTGCAAACTCTGGAACGTGGTTACAGGCGATTGCCTATGGACTTTTGCCGGACATACGGCGGCGGTTCGAGCCGCTAGCCTTAGTCCAGATGGTCGCTATGTCTTTTCGGGTAGCGATGACCAATCTTGTAAACTCTGGCTTTTAGACTGGGAATTAGCAGACCAACCGTCCCGCCATTGGGATGAGGGAGCTAGCCCTTACTTAGAAGTGTTCCTCCGTTTACACACGCCAAGCGTGGGCATTTTGCCTGCTAGTCGTCAGCCTAGCGCTGAAGAAATTACCTTGGCGCTGACGTGTAAGGGGACTCCCACCTGGACTGAAATTAATTTTAGTTATTTAATACAAACGCTGAAGGCAGCAGGCTATGGTTGGCTTCAGCCTAATGGTGTGCGTCAGCAGTTGCACCAAATGGTGAGAGCGATCGCCATACCTGTTGCCCAAGTTGATCAAGTTGCCCCAGTAGCTGCCCCATCCGTAGCCTCGGCTCCCTTCGCAACAGCATTTGCAACCGAATTTGCAACGGCATTTGGTTCCTCAGAACCGAGGGCTAAAGTCATCCTCAGCGTGATCGCGGGTAGTTTGCAGGGACACGAGGTGGAATTTGACGATCGCACCATTTGCATTATTGGTCGAGCCAAAGACTGCCATGTACAGTTGCCCAACGACGAGCTGCACAAAACGATTTCTCGCTACCATTGCCTCCTAGACATCAATCCTCCGGCAGCCCGAATTCGTGACCTGGGTAGTCTTCACGGCACTTACATTAACGGTCAAATAATTGGTAAACGACAACGCGACCAAACGCCTGAAGAAGTCGCCCAGATTAACTTTCCAGAATATGACCTGGCTAATGGAGACGAAATTAAGCTGGGGCAAACGGTATTCTCCGTCAGGTTAGAATCCCTCGTCAGGGAGGAATCTGTAGAGGCAGAAACTGCTAAATCTCTAAATCCTTTCACTGGATTCCTCGGTAATGTGCCTCTAGTGGAATCGTCGGGCACTGCATCGGATCAGGAAAACGGCTTAGATTTGCCTCGAATTGAAGGATATACGCCAGTGAAACAGTTGCTTGGCAGTGAAGCCGAGGTCATATACTTAGCTCGGCAAAACTCTACCGATCAACTTGTCACCCTCAAGCTGCTGTTGCCTCAAAAGACCGTACAGACCTCGATTGTGGAAACCTTTTTGCAGGAAATAAAGCTTCTTAAAACCTTGCGGCATCCAAACATTATTCGGCTTTTAGATTCTGGCTATGAGAACGGTGCTTTCTTCTTTGCCATGGATTATTTTGAGGGCAGCAGTGTGGCTGAGTTAATGCAGCAACGGGGCGGACGCTTACCTGTAGATGAGGCAGTGGCGATCGCCCTACAAGTTTTAGAAGGTTTGGAATACGCCCATCAGGTTGTGGTTCCGGGCAGCCAATTCACTGAGCGATCGACACGCCATCCCCAAGGATTGGTTCACTGTGACCTCAAGCCGAGTACTATTTTGCTGCCTACGGGGTCAGTACAAACGGTTAAAATTGCCGATTATGGTTTAGCCAAAGCTTTTGACCAGGCTGGTTTGGGTGGTTTGTCGATGAGTGGAACGGCAGCTCACCTACCTGTATTTATGCCTCGACAGCAGGCAGTTAACTTTAACTATGCTGAGGCTGAGGTTGACGTTTGGGCGATCGCCGCCTGCCTCTACTACATGATCACCGGAACATATCCCCGAAACTTTAGTAGCGATAAAGATCCTTACCTTGTCCTCTTACAAACCGATCCAATTTCTATTAGCAAGCGAGAGATAATGCTCCCTCAACCGTTAGCCGATTTAATTGACCAGGCTTTGGTCGATAACCCCCAAATTATCTTCAAAACGGCAACAGCGTTCAAGCAAGCCTTAGAAGAAATTTCTTGACTATCGCAACATCGCATTTAAGACCAAGCCTTTAGTAGACCTACAGCAGGGAGCGATATAGTAACGAGTGTTGCCGATCGCCAGGTTGATCTCATGAATCATTTACCTCTTTTAGTTGCCCAATTAACTGACACCCATTTATTTGCCGATGACAGTCAAGAGATGTTGGGATGTCGAACCAATCAATCTTTTCGGGCAGTGGTTGCTGATATTAAGCAGCTACAGCCTCAGCCAGATGTACTGCTGCTAACGGGAGACCTTTCTCAAGATGAAACGGTGGAGTCTTATCTGTATTTGCGATCGCTCATCGAATCGTTGCAAATTCCCACCTACTGGATTCCGGGCAACCATGATCAACGCTTAGCCGACATGGAACGCGTCTTACACTCTTCCTTTATTTCGCCCGACAAGCAATTTCAACAGGGCGAATGGAATTTTATTTTGCTCAATACGATGATGCTCGGCAAAGTTCAAGGGCGGCTATCGGTGACAGAATTAACGAGACTAGAGCAACAGTTGCAACAACATCAACAGCCAACGATCGCAGTACTTCATCATCCGCCGTTACCAGTGGGGGCAGATTGTATGGATCAGATTCGGTTAGAAAATTCCGATGAATTATTTGAGGTGATCGATCGCTTTCCCCACGTTAAATTAGTCCTATTTGGACATATCCACCATGCGTTTGAGCAGTTGCGGCGCAGCGTTCGCTATGTGGGTACGCCCTCAACCTGTGCCCAGCTTAAGCCACTGTGCAAAGTCTTTACAACTGACGATCGCCCGCCCGGATTTCGGTTGTTGCGGCTGTATCCAGATGGGCAATATGAGACGGAAGTGCGGCGAGTTGCGATCGCCAATGTTTGACCCTGGCGCGTAAATGATCGGGTAACCTGTCGTCGTGCTGCGGATAAATGGGCAAGCGCGGCTGTAGTTGCCAGCCAGCAGGTTGAAGCAGTGCCACGAGGTTTTTGTCATGGGGATGAGGATAGTCGGGGTTAACTTCATCTTTGGGACTGATGCCGCCGAGGTCGCTGGCTCCCGCTTGCAGACAGGCGATTAGTTGAGGCTGAGGAATTAAGTTGGGGGGAATTTGCAGCACAATATCCGCAGGCAGCAGATGACGAGCGATCGCTACTAGATCCACAAGTCGCTCGATCGCAAAGGCATCTCCCCGCCATGCTTGCTGCTGCCCTGGACTGTGCGGCTGTAGAATGACTTCTTGAATATGCCCCCAATGGTTGTGAACTTGGGCGATCGTCTCTAATGTTTCCACCCAATCTGCCTCTGTTTCCCCCAACCCCAACAGTAAACCTGTGGTAAACGGGATCTGTAACTCTCCCGCCTGCTCTAATTGCTGGAGTCGTAACGCAGGCACTTTGCTAGGAGCATGACGATGAACGGTTTGTAATAATGATGGTGTCATTTGCTCTAGCATTAGCCCCATGGAAACGTTCACGGTTTTAAGTCGCGCCATTTCCTCATAGGTCAGCGGTCCTGCGTTGGTATGGGGCAAAAAGCCGAGGCTAAGGGCAAGTTCACAGAGGTCATAGATCCTTTGGAACCAAAACGGACGGCGATCGCTCTTGGGGTGAACTTCGCCACTCAGTACCAGAATTTCGATCACGCCCTGTTGTTGCAGCGATCGCAAAATTACTTCCGCCCGCGCTAAAGTCATCCACTCATCCTGTTTTGGATCAACCCGAAAGTTGCAGTAGGTGCAACGGTTGAAACATTCATAGGTAGGAACTAATGTGTATGCAGGGCTGTAAGTAACCGTTCTCACGTAGTAATCTCCAGACACCGCACCAAGAACGCCCAGCGATCGGCAATCTCTTCAATCACCTTCGCAGTTGGTTTCCCTGCTCCGTGTCCTGCTTTAGTCTCAATCCTGATCATCACAGGTGCATCGCCCTGATGTGCTGCCTGTAACGCCGCCGCAAACTTGAAGCTGTGGGCTGGAACGACGCGATCGTCATGATCAGCGGTCGTGATCATGGTTGCAGGATATGCTGTACCGGGCTTAAGATTGTGTAACGGCGAGTAGGCATAAAGTGCCCCAAACTCGTTCTCATTGTCAGACGAACCGTATTCCTCACACCATGCCCAGCCAATGGTAAATTTGTGGAACCGCAGCATATCTAATACGCCCACAGCAGGCAGCGCTGCGCCAAACAGATCGGGGCGTTGAGTCATACAGGCTCCCACTAATAAGCCGCCGTTACTGCCCCCGGCGATCGCCAATTTCTGCGGTGATGTATAGTGATTAGCAATCAACCATTCCGCCGCTGCAATAAAATCATCAAACACATTTTGCTTGCGCTGCTTCGTGCCTGCCTGATGCCACTCTTCGCCATACTCGCCGCCGCCCCGCAAATTAGGAACAGCGTAAATTCCACCCAACTCCATCCACACTAAATTACTGGGTGAAAAGGATGGGGTAATTGAAATATTAAAACCGCCATACGCATAGAGGTAAGTTGGATTCGTACCGTCTAACACCAGTCCCTTTTTGTGAGTAATGAACATGGGCACTTTAGTACCGTCTTTGCTGGTGTAGAAAACCTGTTGAGTTTCGTATTGCAAAGGATCGAAATCAACATTAGGTTGTCGAAAAAGGCTGCTTTCTCCCGTCACCATGTTGTATCGGTAGATAGTATTAGGCGTGGTAAATCCGGTAAAGCTGTAAAAGGTTTCGGTGTCGTGGCGCTTGCCGCCAAATCCTCCTGCCGAGCCAAGTCCAGGCAGTTCAATTTCCCTCACGAATGCACCTGTAAGGTCAAAGATTTTGATTTGAGTGTGGGCATCTTTGAGGTAAGACGTAACAAATTGGTTGTTGAGTAAGCCCACGCCTTCCAAAGTTTCAGCAGCTTGAGAGATGATTTCTTGAACGTTGTTGGGATCAGTGATGTTGATGGCGATCGCCCGTTTTCGAGGGGCATCTAAATCTGTTTCAAACCAAAAGGTTGTACCGTCATTATCAATAAAGCTATAGCTTGCTTCAAACTCAGAAATTAACTCTATAACCGGATCGTCAGGATTGCTCAGATCCTTGTAAAACACCATGTTTTTAGGCTGGCTGCCTTTCCAGACTGAGATGATTAAATACTGTCCATCTTCTGTAACGCCGCCCTCAAATCCCCATTCTTTTTGGTCAGGACGTTCGTAGATCAACACATCCTCAGCCTGCGTTGTACCCAAGCGATGATAGTAAAGTTTCTGAAAGTAATTAACGTCTTCTAGCTTCGTTTCTTCATTCGGTTCGGCATAGCGCGAGTAGAAAAAGCCCTGATTATCATGCGTCCACGAAGCCCCCGAAAACTTAATCCACTGAAGATAATCGGGCAAATCTTCTCCGGTTTCTACATCGCGCACTTTCCACTCTTGCCAGTCGGAACCCGCTATCGATAAGCCATACGCCATCAGTCGCGCATCTTCGCTGATGGATAAACCAGAGAGGGCAACAGTGCCATCGGCGGATAGCGTGTTAGGGTCGAGCAGCACTTTAGGTTCGGCATCTAAAGCGGGCAGGGTGTAGAGAACGCTTTGGTTTTGTAAGCCATCGTTTTTGAAATAGAAATAGCGATCGCCTTCTTTAAAGGGAATCCCAAACTTTTCATAATCCCAAAGCTTGGTCAGGCGCTGCTTTAATGTTTCACGAATCGGAATTTCGTTGAGATAGGCAAACGTCACTTGGTTTTGCGCCTCAATCCAAGCTTGGCTTTCCTCAGAGTTAGGGTCTTCGAGCCAGCGGTAAGGATCGGCGATCGCTTGACCATGGTAATCGTCTACTTGGTCAACAGTAACCGTGACGGGGTAGCTCAATTTAGTTGGGATCTGATCAGACTGGGGCATAGGGAAACTTCTGAACGACAGTTCCTAATTTAACGCGTTCTCTCGGATCATTGCTCACAAAAAAAAGTCTTCTAGAGTGAAGACTTTCAATAAAGTATCAGAAAATAAATCTATCTAGAAGCGGGTAGCTTTGGCACAATTACGCCAGATTTCTTCCCGTTCTGACTCGCTCTGCTAGGCTCTTGCAACAACACCTCACGAATCAGCCTTGCTGCCGCTCGTTGCGCCAATCCACCTACGATATGCTGTCCCATCTCTTGCAATTCAGGCTTTAGGAATAAACGAGGAACTAAGGGAACCAGAACCATCGGATCAAATCCAGGCGTTTCGCGCAACAACCCGACAATCCTGAGAATCCGATCTAAGTTGCTCGGTTCAGGAGTCGTCAAAATCTTCCTAGCAGACTTGCCCTTAGATTGATCAGCCCAGCCCAGCCAACCTTCTACATTACGCTTAACTTGATCTAAAGCACTGCGCCCCAAATCATCCACTCCTTTAACAATTTCTTCTGCCAACGAGTCTCGAATAAATTCTCCGCGATCGGAAAAAAGAAACTCAACCGTCTGCTCTAGCACCTGATTAATGTCATAGTCTTGACTCTCCTGAGCATTGTTCAGCAGGTTCTCTAACCGATTCCAGCGGAAACTACCGTCCTTAAACAAAAGATCTTGCAGAGAAGTTCTTAGCTCTGGCGACTGATCAGTAAGCAGGCGTTTAGCAACATAGGGATACGCTTTACTGAGCACCTTAAAGTCTGGATCAACGTTAATTGCAATTCCCTCTAACGTTACTAAAGACCGAATAATTAAGGCGTAGTAAGCAGGTACTCGGAATGGGAAATCGTACATGACTTGAGAAAGCTGATCGGTGATGCTCTTAAAGTTAAGCGCTGCTACACTTGCTCCTAAAGCGCCATCGAACACTGATTTAAGGGCGGGAATAATCGGAGTGAGATCAGTATCCGGCGTTAGAAACTCTAGCTTTACGTAGTCATTTGCCAAGCCTTCAAAGTCACGGTTAACCAAATGCACGACTGCCTCAATCAATCCGTAGCGCTGATAGGGCTTGACTTCGCTCATCATGCCAAAGTCTAGATAAGCCAGCTTGCCATCGGGCGTTGCCAGCAGGTTACCGGGATGAGGATCGGCATGAAAAAAGCCATGCTCTAACAGTTGCAATAGAGAGCATTGCACTCCTACCTCAACCATGTAGCGAGCATCCAGCCCTTGCTCACGAATTTCCTTGGTATTGGTCAACTTAACGCCATTGATCCATTCCATTGTCAGCACTCGCCGACCGCTGTACTGCCAGTAAATTCGGGGAACGTAAATATCCTGCACATGCCCATAAAGTTGAGCAAACCGCTCGGCATTACGACCTTCGTGGGCATAGTCCATTTCTTCAAAAATACGGGCACCAAACTCGTCCATGATGCCAACTACATCGCTGCGAACTCGCTTAATGTTGCTGCTTGCCCAAGCCGCTATTTGCCGCAAAATGTATAGGTCTAAAGTAATGAGTTGCGCTAAACCGGGACGCTGAACTTTAACGGCAACGGTTTCGCCGCTTTTAAGTTTGCCTTTGTAAACTTGCCCCAATGAAGCAGCAGCGATCGGGTCGGCAGTTAGTTCAGCATAGATATTTTCGGGGCGATCGCCCAATTCTTCTTCAATAAATTGGTACGCCAACTCGTTAGAAAAAGGCGGTAATTGATCTTGCAACTGCGTTAGTTCTTCTAAATATTGAGGCGGCACTAAATCGGGGCGAGTCGAAAGCGCCTGTCCAATTTTGATATATGCCGGACCGAGTCTTGTCAAAACCTCTCGGACTCGAATGGCGCGCTTGCGTTGATTTTTCTCGATCTGCCCCGTTTGCTTGTCCCACAGTAGCGCCAAAACAAAGGTCACAAAAGTCCATAAAATCCCTAGCAGCCGTCCCCATACTTTGAACGGACGCTTCCCGTACTCAGCCGCGATCGCCTCTGGGTCATAGCGTGGTGCTTCTGGCTCATCAACCACATGGATCGACTTAAGATGCTCTTGAGGCGCAGGATGAAGTTCACTTTCCATCACTACAGCCGGGACGGAAGATGAGTTAGAAATGGGAGTTACGGTTGGCATGGGTAGCAATGGGAGGAAGGGCGTTAAGGGTGCTTATTATGACGATTTTCTTTAAGTTTGATTCTGACAAGACTTAATTTTGACAGAAGCAAGGGGCGATCGGGAGTAGGATTCCACGAAACAGAAGGTAGTTAAATCAGAACAATGACTATATGTAACGTATTGTAACAGTAGCTTTAAGATTGTTCCTATCTTCCGCGCGGTAGATTCGATCAGGGTGTCTAGAAGAGGGGCGATCGCCTCCTAAGCGCCGCGTCTCCCCAAAAAATTTAGAACATCATCTAGAACCCGCTTTCATCCTAGATTGTTCTAAATATTTCCCAAAAATCACCTCATTTCCCGCAGGACGTTCTGTGTAACGCATTGTAAAAACCAGGCATTTTTCGATTACATTTGTACTAGTCTAATTGAGAACATCTGTACCGTATAAACCTGATGGCACCACATCCCTTCTCTAATTCTCGATAAACTTATAACTATCAACCCTTGGTCATCGTATCGAAATCATGCTGATCTCTCTTCAGATTGAAAACTTCGCTTTGGTCGATCGCCTTGACTTGGAGCTAGGCGCTGGGTTAAATGTTTTGACCGGAGAAACTGGAGCCGGGAAGTCGATTATTCTTGATGCGCTAGATGCGGCACTGGGCGGCAAAATGTCGAGTCGAGTCATTCGCACGGGGGCAGAGCGGGCAGTCGTTGAGGCAACGTTTGACCTTGATCCGGGGCTGCTAGGCTGGTTGGCAGAGCAGCAAATTGAATTGGTCGATGATATATCGCTGGTCTGTAGCCGAGAGTTGGTGGCGGGGCGGAGCGGTGTCCGTAGCCGATCGCGCGTCAACGGGGTGCTGGTGAATAAAGGACAGATGGATGCTCTGCGCGATCGCCTCCTCGAAATTACTGCCCAAGGGCAAACCCTGCTGCTGGGCAAGGCGAACCTTCAGCGTGAATGGCTAGACGGTTTCGGCGGCGTACAGCTTGTCGAACAACGCGAAAGCGTCGCCGATGTCTATATGGCGGCACAGCAGGCATTCAAAGCCTTAGATAAACGTCGCCAGTTTGAACAACAGCGCCTCCAGCAGCTCGATCTCTTTGAATATCAGGCAAAAGAACTCACCGCTGCCAACCTTAGCGATCCCGATGAACTAACCCAGCTTGAGCAAGAGCGCCAACGCCTCAGCCATAGCGTTGAACTTCAGCAGCAAAGCTATCAGGTCTACCAGGCGCTCTACCAAAACGATCGCGGTTCCCAAGCTTGCGCCGACTTACTGGGCACTGCCGAAAATACGCTGATCGACATGACCCGCTACGACAATTCCTTGCAGCCCATTCTCGAACTAGTGATTGAAGCCATGGCGCAAGTCGAAGCAGCAGGGCGGCAGATTAACGCCTATGGAGAGGCACTCGAAACTGATCCTGATCGCCTCCAAACTGTCGAAGATCGCATTCTTGAACTGAAGCAAATTTGTCGTAAGTATGGTCCGACTTTGGTCGAGGCGATCGCTCACACACAACACGTCCAACAAGAGCTTGCCGAACTCAGCGGCAGCGGTCAATCTTTAGAAGTTTTGGAGCAAAATTATCAGGCAGTCCAGGCAGAACTTTTGCAAACTTGTGCCAAATTGACCGAACAACGCAAGCAAGCCGCCCGCCAGCTAGAAGCCCTTTTACTCAAAGAATTAAAGCCTCTAGCCATGGACAGAGTGCAGTTCAAAGTAGAAATTACCGCCAGCCAACCGACTGCAACAGGGAGCGATCGCATCACATTCGTCTTCAGCCCTAACCCTGGTGAACCCTTAAAGCCCATGACAGAAATCGCGTCGGGCGGAGAAATGAGTCGGTTCTTGTTAGCGCTGAAAGCCTGCTTCTCTCAGGTCGATTCAGTCAGCACTATGGTATTTGATGAAATTGACGTGGGTGTTTCGGGGCGCGTGACACAGGCGATCGCTGAAAAGTTACATCAACTTAGCCATCGGCATCAGGTTTTGTGCGTGACTCATCAGCCGATTGTGGCAGCGATCGCAGACCATCATTTTCGCGTCGATAAACAGGTCATTGATCCAGCCGATGGCAAACGGGGTGCAGCTAAATCGACATCAGAAGACGTGAGAACTGTGGTGCGAGTCATGCCATTGAACGAACATCAGCGGCGAGAAGAATTGGCGCAACTTGCGGGAGGACAATCGGATCAAGAAGCGATCGCCTTTGCGGATTCTCTTTTGCTGCAAGCTGCTAACACGCGAAATCAGAACAGTTCATCTCTAACGGTTGCATCTAATAAATCAACGGCAAAAACCAAAACTCGTTCTAGATAGGAGAATGCCATGGTGTCTCAACTTTCACCTGATCAGCGATCGGCTGATGAACAAATTATTTACCCTGACTGCGACGGACAACCCATGGCGAATAACACTGAGCAATTTCGTTGGATCTTGGTGATTCAACAAAACTTAGATTGGTTATTCGTTGATGATCCTCAGTTCTTTGTAGCAGGCGATTTGTTTTGGTATCCCGTCGAAGGACGTAACAACATTGTCGTCGCTCCTGATGTCATGGTTGCCATGGGCAGACCTAGAGGTAAGCGCAGTTCTTATCAACAGTGGAAGGAAGGCAATGTTGCTCCTCAAGTGGTGTTTGAAATTCTTTCGCCTAGCAATACGCCTGAAGAAATGGACAAAAAGCTTTTATTCTTCGATCGCTACGGTGTAGAAGAATACTACATCTACAATCCACAAACTAATCATTTGCAGGGTTGGTTACGAGATGAAGAGGGGCTAGACATAATTCCTCAAATGTCAGATTGGGTTAGCCCTCGTCTAAACATTCGGTTTGTTCTGCTAGAAAGTGAGTTGGAGCTTTATCGACCTGATGGAGAAAAGTTCGTGACTTACTTAGAAACTGCTCAACGTGCTGAGCAAGAACACCAACGTGCTGAACAAGAACGCCAACGTGCCGAGGAAGCTGAACAGGCTCGGCTTAATGCTATTTCTCGATTGCTAAAACTTGGGCTGAGTGTTGAGCAGGTTGCAGAGTCGTTAGGGTTTTCTGTAGAGGAAGTCCAGGCAAAAATCGGCGTTGCTGAATAGAAGCACGAACCTATTATCAAATACTTGTCTTAATGCTGCCTTTGCCCTTATGCTTATCAACACTGGTTTTGATACCAGCAAAACAGGCTTAAGGTGAGGACACTGGCTAGAAGTGGTAAGAACACTCCTAACCAGCTAACCTGACTTTCTGAGTTAGCAGAAGGCTAGGCTGTAACGATTTTATCGTTTCACCTCGCTAATGTTGCACAAGTTGTTAGGCAACCACGCCTTAAGCTTTTCTTCTCAACCCCACATTAGCGAGGGAAAT
>JBBRCV010000080.1:0-20962 GCA_038204505.1 Elainellales cyanobacterium | reverse complement strand
TAGACCTGTTGGGAAATAAAGAGAAAAATCGCTAGAATGCTTACACACAGTGAGTTTCAAGGATTTTGAGTAAAAATCGCTGAAAGGCTTACTAGAAGAGGGTTTCAAGTATTTTTGGGCTTGTTACCCAACAAGTCTGTTGCCGAGGTCGAGGGTTTCGTCGATGGATCGCATTCCGGCCTCGCGTTGTTCGGCTTTAGTTAAAGCAGGAGATGTACGTTTGGGTCGTGCCATTTGTAGAATCCTAGGGTTGTAAAGGTTCCTTTCACAATTTATTGATGGGGAAGGTCAAAGGGCTTGGGGGGAAATGGGGATATTGAGTTAAAAAATATACAGGGTTTAGTTAGCAAAGTAAGTGATTTTACGGCAATGGCGCGATTGGGGTTGGTGCGATCGCAATGTTTGCAGCAACGAGAATGATCTTTTTAAGAAGAATCGGAATGTTTGTTGTGATGGGAATGATGAATGCTGCAATCGGAATAATCAACGTTGCGATCAGAACAATCAATGCTTCAACGAAAATGACAAATGCTGTGATCAGAATGGTAAGTGTTGCGATCGGAATGGCAAATGCTGCGATCGGAATGGCAAATGCTGCGACGGGAATGATCTCTGTGGCGATCGGGAGGTTTTGTCTCTAGTAAAGTACGGCGTAAGTTTAACCACCAATACAGTGCAAAGTTCAAAATGCAAAATGCAAAATTAACTTTGAACTTTGAACTTTGCATTTTGAACTTTCCCAATATCGGCATACTTCCGCCTAAGTCTACTAGTCATCGAATTGACTGGCTTGGTGTTCATGCCGTGCCCTGACTCATTCGCTTTTCATCTTAAAGATATTAGACGAATCTCATAAATTGCTCTGAACATCACTAAAAAGTTGGTATGAATTAAGATATAGATGCAAAATTGCCGTACTCTCTATAGCTTCTTGCTGCTCCGCTATGAAAATCCTGATTCTGGCGTCCAATCCCCGTAGAGATCTCAACCTCGATCGCGAGATCCGAGATCTGAAAGAAGTGATCGAAAAATCTCGGAATCGGCAAGAGTTTGAGGTGGAAGATGCTTTGGCGGTGCGGGTTGGAGATTTGCAAGATCTGCTGTTGAGACATCGCCCGCAGATTGTGCATTTTTGTGGACATGGCAGCGGTCAGCAGGGGCTAGTGTTTGAGGGCAATGACGGCGGAGAACAGTGGGTGCGGGCAGAGGCTTTGTCTGAGATGTTTAGGCTGTTTGCTAAGGATGTCGGGTGTGTTTTGCTGAATGCTTGCTATTCAGAAGAGCAGGCGGATGCCATTGTTTGTCATATTGATTATGTGATTGGCGTGAAGCAGGAAATTCGGGATGATGCGGCGATCGCTTTCTCAAAGGGATTTTATCGAGCATTGGGATATGAATGTTCTGTGGAACAGGCGTTTGAGTTTGGGCGCAATGCCATTCAGTTGGAGATTTCGGGAAGTTCTAAGACGCGATCGGCGGTGACTGAGGCGGTTCGCAAAGCTGAGGTGGTGGAGGCGATTGAGCATACGACGATTCCAGAACATCTCAAGCCAGTTCTTAAAATAAAGCCAAACCTGACGCAGAGTTTAAGCACTAATATCACGGTTCCGGCTCAACCCCTTTCTTCAGAAACCCGCTTGACGATTCAGTTGGATATTGATCAGTCTTTGGAGGCAGATGCCAAAGTTAAGCAATATCGCGATCGCGTTCGGGAGTTTTTGAGCGATCGCAAGTTGTCGGCGTTAGAGATCATTCGGCTGGGGCGATTGCGGAAGGATTTGGGATTATCGGAGGCGGAGGCGAACCGGATCTTGGCGGAGGAGCTAGAGCCGATTCAGCGAGGGCGGGATGAGTATGAGGCGGTGCTGATTGGGCTGATTGAGGCGGGGCATTATCCTTTGGATGCGGCAATGCGGGAGGAGTTGCAGGCGGTACGGCAGGAGTTGGGGTTGACAGATGAGGAGATGGATACGATTGAAACGCCAATTTTGGCAGCGGCAGAGGAGGATTATCAGGCGAGGTTGGTGCAGGAGCAGCGGCAACGAGTACTAGAGCAACAGCAACGAGTATTGGAACAACGTAAGCGGGAGGAAGCAAGATGGCGATCGCTCCTGAAGAGTTTTGAATTCCAGGTTGCGACAGTAAATATTATTGAGAATTCTTGCAACATTATCTATCAGCAAGGTAAGGCAGAATATTTCGCTGAAGACTTAGGCGAAGGTGTGACGCTGGAGATGGTGGCGATCGCAGGTGGAACGTTCATGATGGGATCACCTAACAATGAACTCAGTAGATTAGATGATGAAATCTCCCAACATAAAGTTACGATTCAACCTTTCTTTATGGGCAAATTTTCAGTCACTCGGGTTCAATGGCGATCGGTTGCTGCTTTATCGAAACTCAAGATTGATTTGAAACCTAATCCTTCTCACTTTGAAGCTAATCTTCCAGTTGAGCAAGTTTCTTGGGATGATGCGGTGGAGTTTTGCGATCGACTATCTCGGAAAACGGGAAAGAAATATCGATTACCTAGTGAAGCCGAGTGGGAGTATGCTTGCCGTGCTGGAACTAATACCCCGTTTCATTTTGGCGAAACCATTACAACAGAGATCGCTAATTACAATGGTAACTCTAGTTATGGCTCAGGTTCTAAAGGGCTTTATCGAGAGCGAACAACAGAAGTAGGTAGTTTTCCTGCGAATGCCTTTGGTTTGTATGATATGCACGGGAATGTGTGGGAGTGGTGTGAAGATGATTGGCATAGCACCTATGAGGGTGCTCCTTGTGATGGCAATGCGTGGGTGGGAAGTAATCGTGATGGAGCAAAGCTGCTGCGGGGCGGTTGCTGGGGCAGCATTCCGTGGTATTGCCGCTCTGCCTGTCGCTACAACTATACGCGCGATCATCGTAGCAACAGCGTGGGGTTTCGGGTGTGTTGCGTGCTGCCGAGGCTCTCTTCTTAGTCCTTCAGCCCTTAGCCCTTTCGTTCTCGCTGAAGGCGATCGAATTGTTCGCAGTGGCGAGGAGTTCTTTTTCTACGGTGGATCAATCGGTTTCTAATTCTAGTAGGCGATCGCTCCCCAGCAGCCTTGTCCCTCAATTACTCTGGTTCATCATCATCAGGCAATGTTTCCATTTCTTCAGCAATCAACGTTTGAAAGTCCTCTCCACAATGAACATTCAAATGAACCGCAGCAGCCAACAACTCAGCCAGAATCTCAGCTTGTTGCCTTGCACTGAGGTGAGGCGATTGAAGCTGATAAATTAAGGCAGTGACATTTTGACACTCCGAGCCTAACTCCATAATTAAGGTGCTCAGGGTTGAACTAGCAACAGGAAGAGTGCGATCGCGAATCTGCATAATTACTTTCCTAATCGTTTGAGTGCTTGCTGAATACCCTTCTCAAAAGCGTGAATCTCTGTTTCCCAATGTCTAATTAACCCTTCATCAGGCAAGTTCTTTGCACACTCCAGCCTAATCTTTTCTTGATGTTCAGAAATACGCATATTCAGTGAGCGAATTACTTTTCTGTGGTTTTTCTTACTCATGAAGCGAATCAGGAGCAATCTGAGGCTATTTTAGCACCCTAACTTTGAAGGGCGATCGCCTTGTACAATACAACGTAAAGCATCCCTCCGCACCCAGAGGCAACCCCCATGACCCTGCTGCAAACCCAAACTCCCCTCAATACTTGGATAGTGGCATCCTGGGAAGAATTTGTCGCCATAGCAGATGCCCCAGCCTCCGCCAAACTTAAAAGCTATTACTACCAAGGCAGGATGAGATTTGAACCGATGTCTACTGGCTCTGATCACTCCAACGACCACGCCCTAATTCTCTTTGCGCTTTCATTCTTTGCTGCCCATCAGCAGATTCCCATGACGGCAAAAGATGGCTGTTCCTATCGCAAAACTGGATATGACGAGTTTCAACCCGATGCCTCTTACTATATTGGCGACACTGCGGATGCCATCCCTTGGGGAACTCGCGTCATCAACTTGGATGTCTATCCCTTGCCAAGTTTGGTTATCGAAATATCAGACACTTCCCTCGCAGATGATCTAGGCGAAAAGCGACTGCAATACGAAGATCTGGGCATTGCAGAATATTGGACGGTCAATGTCCAGAAAATGCAAATTCCAGCGTTTGCGATCGCCCCTGACCACAGCATTCGCCGGATTCATGAATCTCAAGTTTTACCTGGGTTAAAGTTAGAGACCTTGGAGCAAGCCCTGCAACGCAGCCGTCAAGAGAACCAATCGGCAACCACAGCCTGGTTAATGGAACAGTTTCGGGTTTAAGCAGCTTTATCTAGTAGCGTCACAGAGTGCGCCAAAACATATAAATACCACCATCGATCTTCGGATGAACCACCACAAACGCCGTCGTCGATCGCTCAACTTCAAAGGCGATCGAGCTTTCCTTGGTGGGGTTGGTTCTTGGTGGGGGTGGCGATCGTGTTGGCGATCGCGTGGTGGATTAACCGATAAGACAAGATAAAATCTGACCCATCATCGCAAAACACCAAACCTGAAAAGTCACAGAATGAACCCGATCGAAGCGCAAGCACGAGAAATTCTGAACTTCTTGGTACAACTTCCTTTTTCTGACTGTATTCCTATCAGTCGAGATTTTGCAGGTCTGACCTCAAAACCTGGCATCTATGCCGTTCGTCATCGTTCAGCAGGATTACTGTATGTCGGTAAAGCTCAGGACATCAAAGAGCGTTTTCGAGGAGGACATAAAGCCATTACCTGGTCTTGGCTAGAAGATTATAATTATCGTGATGTAATGATCGCAATCTGTGAAATCGACCATCGCCAATGGCAAACGCTATCATCTGATATTGAGAGAATAATTCTAATTTGGAGCAAGCCCTCCTTCAATATCCGCATACCTATGAGGGATGAATCATGACTTCCAGCAGTGTCGAATCCTATAATCCTGAGCCAGAAACCATCGAGCATTTGAGTCCAGTCGCCGCCCGAATGATGTTGGCGGCGTTCCCATCCCCTATTCGGGAAGCTTTTGAACGGAGAGCAAAAGATATTAATTACCCTGTGGAAGCAGTGTTAGAAATGGCGATCGCAGGTTTTTTAGATAGAGAAGCTTTGAGTTTCGTAGACTGCAAGTCTCGATACTAGCCCAAGTAAGCGCGATCGCGCTTTCCATGATGGGTTTGGGACTTGGTGGGAGTGGCGACCCTTGCGGTATCTGCAAAGCAGCGCGCGTGGTGGCTGAAACGATGAGTCAACGTAATATGTAGAAACAGCAGCTTCCCCTCAAAATAACTCCTATGGCAACCCTCAAAGCTGACGTAACTCTACAAGACTCAATGTGCGAACAAATTGCCACATTAGCCCACGAGATGCAAATTTCTCAGAATGAATTATTAGCATTGGCGATCGCCGAATACGTGCAGAAACATCATTACCAAAAGCTTCAACAAAGCTGGAATGAAGCCTATACTGACGGCTTAGACGAAGACGAACAAATGATGCTGAAAGGAATCCGCCGACAACAACGCCGACTGATCGATCTAGAAGAATCATGATTGATCAGGGAGAAGTTTATTAGATTGATGTAGGGGAACCTATCGGTTCAGAACCCGGATATTTACGCCCCCATGTTGTGATTCAGAACGACGCACTGAATCACTCCCAGATTAAGACAGTCATCGTCTGTGCATTAACCTCCAATCTCCGACGAGCTACAGGTCAAGGCAATGTCCTGTTAGAGGCAGGAGAAGCCAATTTGCCAGAACCGAGTATGGTGAATGTATCGCAGATTTTGACAGTCGATAAAGCAGATTTGATCGATCGCATTGGTAAACTTCCCCTAGACCGGATTCGACAAATTTTGGCAGGACTAATCCTGATTACTGAACCCCAAGGCAGTTGAGCGCGACCCTTGCGGTATCTGCGAAGCAGCGCATATTGGCGATCGCATGGCTGTTAACGCATTGAGCTAAAATAAAATCACGAGATCTCAGTCACACCCTCCCTCATCCCAATGCAAAAAGTGACCCTCAGCCTAGACGACGACATCCTAGAATTCATCGATCGCCATTCCCAAGGCGATATCAACAGCTATATCAATCAACTCCTAAACCAACACCGCCAAGCCATCCTAAAGGCAGACATGATTCTTGCCCTCCAAGAAGATGCTGCAAACGCCGACTACCAGGCAGAGCTACAAGTCTGGGATAGCGTCGCTGGAGATGGCATTGATGCCGAAGGGTAACTTGGTTTATTCTCGCAGTGAAATCCGCTGGGTCAGACTCGATCCAACTGTAGGAGCCGAAACTCGCAAAACCCGCGCTTGCCTCATCATTCAAAACAACGTCATGAACCAATACGGGCAGTTGACCATCGTATTGCCCTTCCTTCCAGGACACAAACAAGCACCCTATGCCGTGAATGTCATTGCAACACCTCAAAATGGACTCGATCAAGACCGCTACCTGGACGTAGGGCAGATTAGAGCCATTGATCATCAGCGAATCTTAGGGAGATTGGGAACGCTGGACAATCAGTATTGGGTGCAGATTAAAGAGGCGATCGATATTGTGTTGGGGTTTGGGTTCTCGAATTAATCGAATACTTGAAGGCGATCGCACTTGCAAACCTCAAGCGTCGCTCAGAAGCCCTACAAAACTACCAACAAGCCCAACAGATTTACGAGTCTCTCACCCTCAATTTCAGAGTCGAACAATGCCAAAGCGCGATCGCTCAACTTCAGAAGCGACCCTTGCGGTATCTGCGAAGCAGCGCGTGTTAGCGACCCTTGCGGTATCTGCAAAGCAGCGCGCGTGGTGGCTGAAACGATGAGTCAAGGTAACATGGAGACAGCTTCTCTCTGAAAATGAGCGATAATACCTTCGTTCCTGACTTACTCAACCCAGATGCCGACTCTTATAAGGCAAGATGGATTTGATATCCGAATGTACCTCGATGAGCATATTCCACCTCACGTTCATGTCTTCAAGGCAGGAGGACAAGCCAAAATTGAAATAGGCAACCCAGAACAATTGCCCAGCTTGATCAGTGTTCAGGGCATGAGTGCAAAAGACGCAAAAAGAGCCATAGAAATTGTGACAGAACACCAAGATAAACTTCTACAAAAATGGGAAGAATTTCATGGTTAACCCCTCAGCAGACCTCGCATTTCAACAGCAGTTTGAGCAAGCTCAAGCCGCCGCCATTCAAGCAAACAGCACAGAACCCAGAGCCATTGCCGCTGAATATGACGAATCGGCGGAGCTTATGAGAATATATCTGCGCAGTGGAGCTAGTTTCAGCTTCCCACCAGGCATTGCTCAAGGGTTAGCAGGGGCAACGGTAGAAGACCTAGCCCAGGTCGAGATTACACCGATGGGAGATGGGCTGCATTGGAAAACCTTAGACACAGATTTTAGTGTGGCAGGTTTGTTGGCTGGGGTATTTGGAACAAAGTGCTGGATGACAGAGCTTCAACACCAATGGGCACAGCAGCAAGCTTCTTAATGTTCCATAGGGTGAGTGCAGATTAAGAGTCGTACAATGCCAAGGGTCGCTTAACTTCAGAGGCGACCCTTCTATCAAGAGTTTGTCTAGAAAAGTGGGAACAATGAGTGCAACGAATAGATGTAACCCATGGCGCTCTTCAAACTTTCCCACCTCAAGTTCCTGTACCGCCGCCCCACTCAGCCTAAATCTGTTCTTACACCCAATTCAACAGGGCAAGCCATTACGTCCCAAACCAGTTCGCCACTTCAGCCCAAGTCCATTACTAAACTAGAACGCCAACTGGAAGAAGAACAACGACTTCACATTCAGTTTACACAACCCCTTAAGAATGCAGGATCGCGATCGCCCCTCAAAAAAATCATTGTCGTCGCTCTACTCTGCGGCGTTCCTATAGGCGTAATTTGGCTGGCAAACTTGCCCTACGCCCTCATTCGTCGCCCCGTTGCAGCAACGGTCCCTATCCTGTTGCTGCCTAGTTATATCAGCTTAGATCAAAATTATCGTCTTGCCATTACTACGCTTGAACAAGCCCAACAATTAATTGATTACGCAACCGCTGCTACAGATTTAGACCTGGGTGAGCAAAAACTTCATCAGGCTCAGAAAAGCCTTGATGCCCTACCCGTCGGTTGGGTAAGCGACCTGTTCTATGCAGATTACAGTGGATACGATTGGCGATTTAGTACCAGCAACTTCAATGACGCTCGTGCAAAAGCAGGTAAGTTGCAGGGTAAAGTCTTTCAAGAAAAAAATGCTCAGAACGTGCTGTTTGAAGCCGAACAGTCTCTTGCCGCAGCCCAACAAAAGTATCCCCAAGCAAAAACCATAGTCGATCGCCACACCGCGATCGCCCAATGGCAAACTGCGATCGATCAACTAGAACAAATTCCTGGTGAAACCCTGGCAGGCAAATCAGCTCAACAAAGATTATCTGCCTATCAGCGAGATTTTCAGGAAACAGTAGGGCTAGCAGCAGGTAATCAGCGGACTTTAATGTTGTTTAGTGCAGCGAGAGAATACTCTCAACGAGCTGCAATACAAGGACAAAAACCACCTCATACGACTGAGGAATGGCAGCAGATTGCTGGACTGTGGGAGGAAGCGATCGCCCAAGTTGAACTCGTTTCTCAAGATGACACAGGCTATGCTGAAGCTCAGAAAATGCGAGCAGAATACCAGCAAAACCTTGGACAAATTACAATTCGGCTACGGGCTGAAGAACAGTCTGTGAGGATTTTTGAGGAAGCGCAACGGGAAAAAGTGGAGCTTTTTGCGATCGTCGCTACTCCTACTAGCCACGCCTACATAAAGAGCCGATTACAAAGCATCATCGATCAATTAGAGCGAGTTCAAAACGGAACCACTGTGTATCTAGAAGCGCAAAGTTTACTGGTGTCAGCCCAAAGTAAACTCAGCCAGTTTAAGCAATAATGCTTTAATCGATGGTATCAGGGTATGGGAAGATAAGTTAAGGTGTCAGATAATATCCATGCCTAGGAAAGTTCGAGAATTAAAATCTCAGATTAAGCGTGAAGGATTTATTTACCTACCCAAACGTGGCAAAGGCAGTCATGAACGTTGGCAACATCCGCTTCTTAGAAAAACACTGACGGTTCCAGGCAAGGATGGAGACGATGTGCCTCTTTATCTGGAAAAACAATTAGCGAAGTTACTAACTGCCCTAGAAGAGCTAAGGGAGGACGAAGATTTATGAGTCGCTATAGCATGATTATTCAATGGTCTAACGAAGATAAGCTTTTCTTAGTTACGATTCCAGAGTTTACTGAGCTTGTTGTCATGCCTTGCACTCATGGCAAAACTCGTGAGGAAGCAATTCGCAACGGTGAAGAAGTCATTGAAATGTATTTAGAAGCTTGGCAAGCGGAAGGTGAACCTATTCCAGAACCCAGGACGCTTCAGATTGTCTAGCGATCGCAATACCCCACACTGTTCCACGCCATAAAAACCACTAAGCCACCATCATCTGGTTCATCTCCGCAGGAGCTAGATTGGCATGAATCACTCGCCCATCGCGGAACCAAACAATCCGCTTCGTTTGGCGGGCAACATCGGCTTCGTGAGTCACCATCACCACCGTAATCCCGCTAGCATTAAGCTCAGTGAAAATATTCAACACTTCTTGAGTCGTTTGAGAGTCCAAGGCTCCCGTCGGTTCATCCGCCAGAATTAAGACCGGACGGTTAACAATGGCACGGGCGATCGCCACCCGCTGCTGCTGTCCCCCTGAAAGTTGATTCGGCTTATTATTCAACCGATTCGCCAACCCGACTCGCGTTAGAGCCTCTACCGATCGCTCCTTGCGCTCAGCAGTCGAAACACCTGCATAAACCATGGGCAGCATGACGTTTTCCAGAGCGCTGAGCTGAGGCAATAAATGAAATTGCTGGAACACAAAACCAATTTTGCGATTGCGGATATGAGCCAGTTCAGTATCAGGAAGTTGCGCTACGTCTATCCCATCTAAGTGATAGCTGCCAGATGTAGGGCGATCGAGACACCCAATCACATTCATGACTGTAGATTTGCCCGATCCAGAAGCCCCCATAATCGAGCAGTATTCTCCCGGCTCTACAATTAAGTTGACATCAGCCAGCGCCCGCACTTCTGTTTCTCCAGAACCATAGGTTTTAGCGATGTTTTCTAACTGAATAATCGTCTGCATGTTAAGCGCTCCTCAGTGCCACGATGGGGTCAAGCTTTGCCGCTTGGCGAGCTGGGAATACCCCAAAAAATAATCCAATTCCTCCCGACACGCCTACCGCCAAGACGATCGCCGTTGCCGAAACTCCCGCCTTTAGCGGCGAGACTGCGCTGACTATCGAAACGCCAGCGACCCCAATGCCTGTGCCAATCATGCCGCCTAGAGCAGAAAGAATAATTGCCTCAATAATGAACTGCATCAAAATATCCTGTTGGGTTGCCCCGATCGCCTTCCTTAGCCCGATTTCCTGCGTTCGCTCTCGCACCGATACCAGCATAATGTTCATAATGCCAATACCGCCGACAAATAGAGAAATTCCGGCGATCGCCGCCAACATCAGCGTTAGTGCTCCAGTCACGTTCCCCACAATTTCCAGCGCATCTTTCTGCGTCCGAATTGTAAAGTCATTGCTGTTCACAATCTTGTGACGCAACCGTAGCAGGTTCGTCATTTGAAACTGCGCCGCACTGACTGATTTTTCATCCCTCGCAGTGACCGAAATAAAAGATACTGACAATCCATAAGGCGACGTGCGCCCGACAATTTGGCTTGCCATCGTGGTAATGGGAATGTACACCGAATCATCCTGATTGCTGCCTAAAAATGCTCCTTTTGCCTCCATCACGCCAATTACCTGGAAGCTGATATTACGAATTCGGATCGACTGCCCAACGGGGTCAGAGCCACCAAAAATCTTCTTAGCCGTGTCCGCTCCCAGTGCTGCCACTCGGTTACGGCGCTGAACATCAATATCGGTAAAAAAGCGTCCTCGCTCCATGTTAAAGTCGCGCACAATAGTAAACTCTGGAGTGGTGCCCATGATGGGTGTATCACTGCGTTTATTGCCATAAGTAATGAGCCTTTGGCTTTGCAATTGGGGCGCAACTGATTCGATAGAGGGGACTTGAGTGGCGATCGCCTTAGCATCATCTAGCGTTAACGTGCGCGGTACATCGGTCGAACGCTGACGCGCGGCATCGCTTCCCGGCAAAATAAATAGCACGTTTGGACCCAACGACTCAAACTGCCCAGAGGCATAGCGCTGTGCCCCTTGCCCCACGCCCACCATCGTAATCACTGAGGCATTGCCAATGATGATTCCCAACATCGTCAAGCCACTCCGCAGCTTATTGCCAGTCAGCGTCGTGACCGCCATTTTGACGCTCTCAATTAAGTCCATTCATTCCTCCTATTGTGTTTTCTCAGGTTTGCCCCAATCTGAGTTGGGCGGAATATCAGTAAAGATCTCCTCGCCCGCCTTCAGCCCTTGCAAAACTTGGGTCTGATCATCAACTGCAATGCCCGGGACAATGGCGCGGAACTGAGGTTTGTTCTCTTTATCGGGCACCAGCACACCCGTTTTGCCGCCCTTCGTGACGATCGCCACCGTCGGCACCACCAGGGCACTCGGCACCTCGTTCCCTAAAAAGACCACATCCGTATTCATCCCCGATAACAGCTTGTCCTGCCCAGTCACTAAAGAAATTCGCACTTGGAAGGAAGTTACATTTTGCTTGACTACAGCTTCCGGTGCAATCCGCCGCACTCTACCCTGAAAAACTTCATTGGGATAGGCATCAGCAACAATCTCTACAGGCTGTCCAATCTTCAACTGCTGAATATCAACTTCGGGTACATCTGCCAAAACCTCTAAGCCTTCCGCAACCGCCACGATCGCCGTAGAAGTTGCCGAAGTTGCATCCGAAGCCGTAGTTGTAGGCGTAACGAAAGCCCCCTCGGTGGCGAACTTTTGAGTCACTATGCCATTAAAAGGGGCACGAATCAGCGTATCTTGCTGCTGCACTTCGATCGCCCGTAGATTGCCGATCGCCTCTACTACTGCTGCTTCTCCTTCTGCTAAATCTTCAGGGCGACTACCGTTTTTGAGCTGCTGAAGATTCTCTTGGCGTTCTCGCAAAGTGGCGATCGCTCCCGCCACATCAGCATTAGAGGCGTTAGCAGTACTAATAATTTCATCCAGGCTATCGCTGGAAATAGCCCCTTCTGCTGCAAGTTGCTGATTACGCTTGACTCGCTGTGCCGCCAAATCAAACTTTGCTTTGACCTGTGCCAATTGCGCCTGCGCCTGGACAACCTGCGCTTGCGCCTGAGTCACTTCCTCCGAGCGGCTGCCCGCCTGAAGCTTCGCGTACCTTGCCTGTGCCTGCGCTACTCTGGCTTTTGCCTGCAAAACTTGGGCTGAAACTTCTTGGTTCTCCATCCGGGCAATCACCTGCCCTTGCTTAACGCGATCGCCTTGTTCTACAAACAACTCTGCCACAATGCCCGAACTCTTAGGACTGAGATTGACGGTTTGTATCGGCTGAACCACGCCGCTGGCAGTAATCCGCACCTGTAAAGCCTGCGACTTAACGGGAACCGTTAAATCAGCAGACTCGGCGACCTTAGAGCTACTCTGAACCACCCAAGAGGTGACTCCGCCCACACCCAAAATACCTGCCGATATTAGTCCAATCAACCAGGGTGTTGGATGGCGGACTTTGCCAATAAAAGGTAGCTGCATAGAGAGAGTCCTAAGTAATCAAAAGTGAGGATAGAGAATAAATACTGAATCGATAGCGGGCAAAGCTATTTTTGCCCATTCAAATGATGCAATTCTTGAGCCTGTTCCTTAGCCCAACGTTCATCTAACAACGGCAACTCTCGCTCTAAAAAAGCATGCATGTCGTACATTTCTTGGAGCCGACTGGTCAGCTTTGGAGGGTCGTTAGCTAGTAGCTTCAAACCCCGTTCAGCCAAATCTCGGAAGGCGGTAATTTGGGTCATGCGTTGCTTGGTCATGTGCGCCCAGGCATGGGGCTTAATTTGAAAATAGTCGCGGCGATCGCCCGAAAAGCTGACCCGTTCAATCAACCCGATCTGCATCAGTAACCGAGTCATCGTGCTAATTGACCCTTTGCTAGCTTGCAACATTTCTGCCAGCTCACCGTTCGACTGATAAGGTGGATTAGAAATCAACAGCGCCCCAAAGAGCCTGCCCGACATCCGAGGGAGACCGACCATCTCAAACATCAAGCCCACTTCTTCTACAAAATGAGTCCGCTCAAAGGGCTGTTCTTGGCTCACAGACTGTTCTTGGCTCACGGGCTGTTCCTGGCTCACGGGCTGTTCTTGGCTCACAATAAGTTGATTCACACCTTGCAACCTAAATTTCTCAAACGTCCAGATCATTTCAGTATCTTTTTAAGATTATAGCTCATTCAAAACGTTCAGTAAGTATTGAACACAGTGAACCTAAACAGGAGGCTCAAATAACTTCATCTTTTGTAGGGCAGGCATCTTGCCTGCATTGAATTACAACCGAGATGGTTGTCATACATCCATTTCAGCTAGTCTACTTAATGTAGAAAAGAGGCAGCTTGTCTCTCTCTTAAGTCATGGTCGAGGTCAGATAGCGCTAAAGTGGATTAGCGATTTTCCATAAGATGCATGAGCGGTTCCCCCGAAGATAGGCAAATTGATCCCATCCGAAAAGAAACAGAACCGGAAAACATCGTTTCTGATCCATCTTCTCAAGCAGACTGGGACGATGAGTTTTGGGCAGATACCCCAAAGCAGCCCAGCGCCCCCCTAGCTATGGCAACACCCCATGTGCGAACGTTAACTCCGCCCCTGGCAATGGTCGAAACCGCCTTCCTTGCCAGTACCGCTAGCCTGCTCTGGATGGTGAGCTACTATCTCAGCATTGGTCCGTGGGTGCGAATTCTCTTTCCCACCCCGATCGCCCTCGTTTATCTGCGCTGGGGTGCTCGTGCGGCTTGGATGTCAGCACTGGTCACGGCTTTACTGCTTTCGGTGCTAATGGGACCTTACCTCAGCCTGTTGTTTTGTGTGCCCTATGCCTTTCTGGGTGTGCAGCTAGGGGCAATGTGGAAACGGGGCTTCGGTTGGATTCCTTCGATCGCCACTGGAACGCTACTTTCTACCCTGGGCTTCTTCTTCCGCATGTGGATTTTGTCGATTTTCCTGGGAGAAGATCTGTGGAGTTACCTAACCAATCGCATTACTGACTTTATTCAATGGGTCTTGACACGATTTGTGGACTGGGGAATCTTAGGTTTAGATATTTTGGGACAAACCAACTTACCAGCCGTTCAACTCGTTACAGTGGGGATGATTCTCTGTAGCGATTTTATTTATTTATTTACAGTACATATAGTCGCGTGGCTATTGCTAGAACGCATCGGCAATCCCATCCCTGCTCCACCTCGTTGGGTACAGGTGCTGATGGAAGAAGAATGACTTATGGAAGAAGAATGACTTATGGCTAAATGATCAAAATCTACAGCCAACAACAGCAGAGTCAGCAGTGGCTAAAGCGGTTTCGTGAACAACTGCCCGTTTTTGCCTGCGTTCTGGGCTTTACCGAAACAGGCTTAATTCCAGGCATCTCGGCAGCAGGCGCAACGCCCACCGATCGCCAATACACCGCGATCGCCGATGCCGAATTTCTCTACCATGGCGCTCAACCGCATCCTCAGCATCCCCTACCGCCTCTCCATGCAGGTGCTTCCCCCGTGCTAATTACGCGGGCGATCGTCACTGCCCAAAACATTCCCGTTCATCTATTTAACGCCGGACTACTCCACCCACCTACCGTTCCAACCATAGATCTACAGGGAGCGCCTGCCCGCTGCCTCAGCCAAGGAAACGCCCTAGACCTCTCAATGGTCAATCATCTCTTAGCGCAAGGACTGCTTTGGGGCGAAAAATTAGCGGCTCAAGCCTCTCAGAGTTACTTGATTTTGGGAGAATGTGTGGTCGGTGGCACCACAACTGCCTTGGCAGTTTTGACCGGGCTAGGCTGGGATGCTTCAGGCAAAGTCAACAGCAGTCATCCTACCTGTAACCACTCGCAAAAATGGCAGCTTGTACAGCAAGGCTTAGCAACCCAGACGCTCCGAGGCGACTCCGGGAACACCCACCCTTGGCAAAAAGTTCTAGCCGCAGTCGGTGATCCCATGCAAGTTGTGGTGGCAGGAATGGCGATCGCTGCTAGTCAAACTTGCGGTGTTCTCTTGGCTGGCGGTACGCAAATGTTAGCAGTCTACGCACTGATTCAAGCCATCACTCAAGCCCAAAGCCTGCCCTGGCAACCTTCGCAGGTTATTATCGGTACTACTAAATGGGTTGCAGAAGATCCAACCGGAGACACGGTGGGATTAGCAGAAATTCTAGAAGCGCCCTTAATCGCTACCCAACTTAGCTTTGCCCAATCTCAATATGCGACGCTACGGGCTTACGAACAGGGATTTGTAAAAGAAGGAGTAGGAGCTGGCGGCTGCGCGATCGCTGCCCATCTGTATCAAAACTGGGGACAAAGGCAAATGCTTACAGCGATAGAAGCGATCGCAGCGGAACATGAACGATTCGCTTCTTAAAAACTTTCAAATGAAACTAAGCTCAATTGCCGAAAGCCCGATTGCTAAATAGAGCTAACCCTTTGAAGTCATTCGCTTTGATAAAAGCTGATCTTCCAACGCTGCAATTCGGTTATAAGCGGCGGTCAACTGAGCCGTTAATCGCTGCACCTCTGGAGATAAGTGGCGATCGCCCCTCTGCTGCTCAGTTTCTGAAAACCGTACATCGACTAGTACATCCTTATGTTCCATCTGGTCACCCAATCTGCTGCGTTGCTGCGAATACCATCCGGCACTTGCATCAAATTGGGGCGATTCATCTCTCTCTTTCCCTTGTGCTCTAAGTTCCAATAAAACTTCAGTTGTTTGGCTGCTCAAATGTTCAATAGTCTGATGCATTGAGTCAACTTTAAGTGTCAAAATAGCGATTTGGTCTTTAAGTAAATCCATAGCAGACTCAATTCTTTCGATAAAGTAACATCTATATCCTATATATCCTAGGGAAGCATTTGTTATGTCTGACAGATATTCCTGAATCATTTAACGTTTAGTAAAGCTTTTGGATTATTTACCAGGGCTGAAGCTATTCACCTTGCCGCCCCACAAGCCCTACATCTAAATTAAGTAAATAGCGAAAAAACATAGCGAAAAAAATATGCTGACTTTTCAAGACTTTTTCATTGCTTGTGACGGACTTTGGACCACTGAAAGAACCTATCACTCGGTGCTTGAAGATGCAATTGAACGGTCTTACACCGAGTTTCGCGCTGAGACTTTAAATCAAGCCGAAAAGCAGAAAATATTAGTAGGAACAACGCCTACAGATTCAACTTTTTCGGGTATTAAAATTGATGTTGAACGAGGCATGAATGATCCCTCTGCCTGCCCTGGTTTTGCCATCGCTTTTGAAACGCGATCGGAGACGGGCGAAGAAGTTTCGATGAGTTTAACAGCCCTATTTGTGCCAGATACTTACGTGACGGGGCAAACTGCCGAGTTTGACCCCATTCCATTTCCCCTAGCGGCTCAAGTGCCCCTAGACTCTACTGGAGAAGGCATCCAAGGGTTTTACTTGCGTGACAAAGGTTACTCTGAGGGAGGGGCGATCGCCGGACGATTTACCTACCAACCCACCCGCCAAACCCTAGAAATGACCACCTACTACAATCGCTCGGTTGCAGTCGATCAAATGCGGTTTGTCAAGCCCAACTTGCGCCTACGCACCATTGTCACCTATGAGCGCCCTCAAGACGGCTCAATGCCAACGGTCATTAACCTGATTGGGTTTGGGGTAGAACGGAAACAAATTGCTTAAAATCATAATCGGCACTCTTCTTTAGAACTTCCATCACCTTTCTTTCTCCATGCCCACTCGTCGCACTTTCCTCGCCGCTGCAACCTTAGCTGTTAGCCAACTGCTGTTCTCCTGCAATCAAACCCGTAGCTCTGCCTCTCAAGTCCGCTTGCTCAAAGGCTCCGTCCCTGCCCAGATTTTGAAGGAGTTTCAGCGGCAAGTAGAAAAAGCGACAGATCTCAATTTTTTGCAAAGCGAACAACTCGTTGACTTATTTAAGCTGTTAGAAACTTGGAAACAGCAGCAACCAGTTCCCGAATCTGAACCATCAAGCTTTTCCTTGCCTTTCAAAAATCGCCCAGCCCCCGTTGCCGACTTAATTACCCTGGGCGATTTTTGGCTAGCGCCAGCCATTCAGCAAGGGTTGATTCGTCCGCTGACCCTGGAGTTGCAGTGGGATTTACTTGCCCCTGAATGGCAGACGTTGATGAGGCGCGATCGCCAGGGTCAATTCGATCCCCAAGGCGAAATTTGGGCAGCTCCCTATCGTTGGGGCACCCTCATGATCGCCTACCAGCCTGAGAAATTTAAGTCCCTCGGCTGGGTTCCTAAAGACTGGAGTGATCTCTGGCGACCCGAACTCAAAGGGCATCTTTCCCTACCCGATAGTCCTCGAACCGTGATTGCACTGGCGCTGAAGAAGTTGGGTCAGTCGGTTCATCTACAGGATCTGAAGACCGTTTCCTCCCTAGAAGCCGAACTTAAAGCCCTCCATCAGCAAGTCAAGTTTTACAGCTCTGAGGCATATTTGCAGCCGCTGTCTTTAGGAGATACCTGGGTGACGGTCGGTTGGTCAAACGAAATTTTGCCGACCATTGAGCGCGATCGCACCCTCGCTGCCCTTGTTCCTGCCACTGGCACTCTTCTCACCGCCGACCTCTGGGTTCATCCTGCAACTGCCCAGCCCAATCCAGAGCAATCCGCTCTTCTTCTAAAGTGGATCAACTTTTGCTGGCAACCTAAAATAGCGACTCAGCTCTCGCTACTCAGTTCAGCCGCCTCGCCGCTCTTTAAAGGAGGGAAAAATCAGGAAGAGAAAAATCAGGGAGGGAAAAACATTGAGATTCCGTCCGTCCTCCAGCAAAAGCCACTGCTCTTGCCACCTGCCGCCGTTCTTCAGCGCAGCGAATTTCTTCTGCCCCTGACGGCTGCAACTAGCGAACAGTACCGCCGCCAATGGATTGCAATGCGCCAGTAGCCCCTGCCCCCCGAATCGCTCCCACCCCAGACGGGTCGAGGAAAATTCTACAAGCCGAATTAGCAAAAGTCGGACTCTCAGACTGAATGAACGGCACATTAGAGGCGACCCCTTGCGGGTATCTCGAAGAGCGCGGCTCATTCAAATCGAAGTCACAAATATATGCCCCTAACAGTTCTCCTTGGGTATTAAACACCCGAGTGCTGTAGCCAAAGTCTTGAGAAACCCTGCCCAATTGATTCAAAAAGGCATAGCGATCGAGGTAGTTATAGCTCGTCCAAACTTGTTGGTTTACCAGCAAGTCAACTCGGCTAGGTATGTCATTGCCCCCTGGCTTTGCAATCCAGTTTCTCAGCAGATCGCCCCCAAACTGTTGCTTTGCCCACCATAAACTAGGTGTTGTTAACCCAGTTTGTGAAATGGTATTTGCCGTTACCCAAGATGGGTCAGATGGAGCAACGCCTCGTTCTAAAAGGTTGATTTCAGACGGCGTTAGCGGTTGAGTTAAGAGTAATTGCGCTTGGGGATCAAGGGCGATCGCTGATTTACATCCGTTCAACACCAAACCTATGGCGATCGTCCCACTCAGCAACCCACCCAAAACTCGGCTGCTTAGCATCGAAATGACCAAACCTTGCTTTTTATTAAAATTGCTTTGTAGCATACATAACCGCCCTATCCAAAGCTTTGAGACTTAATAAGATCCTACTCAACCTGTACCAGGCTGGTATTGCGTCAAGACAATTTCATCCTTTAGCTACAGCTAGCAAACTCTTTAGCCACAGCTAGCAAACTTATAATATGACCTTGACTAAGTCGTCCCAATCCATCAAGTCTAATCAGTCATTAGAAACTTAAGTCCTTAGATTAACCTTCACTCCTAAAAAGTTCATTAGGTGTCAAAGCCCAAACAAGCATCTGAACAGTGACAAGCCTAATTAAATCAGTTTTACATTGTTTGTAATCTAAATAACCTGCTTTCCTCAGTGTATTGCCCCACCAATAAAATGTTTTCTCTGTAAAGTCAAACTTCTGTAAGCCCTTACTCCTCTTGCATTCAACTAGACCTCTAGAATGTGCATGTCTCAAAAAAACTGCTTTCTCAGTCAAACTACTGTACTTTTTTATAAAGGTGATGTAGTATTCACTTTATTCGGATGAGCTCTAACCTGAAGCTAAGTAGGTTGAGTTAAAGAGTAATAAATGTCAACACTTAGTTGAATTTAGTACAGCTTGATTCAGCCTACGATTTCTTCTAGGAAGTAGTCCTAATGACTATTACTTACTTCCAGAAATGACTAGTGCAACAATGTTATTCTGCTTGCCGTAAGTGTAAGAAAAGCAAGCATGATGTGCAGGTGCGTACTTTGTCCGTCAAGCAGCCCATAACTTCTGGTTTCAGGTTCATGACATTAGTGAGTGTTATTCAATTTAGGGTGAATCGTCTATCGTCATACACAGGGCGCTGCCTAACAGCAGCAAACTTTGGTTTAGGCTAAGAGGTTAGTCGTAGTGTCACTTTTGACGCAATTGAGGCATGAAACATTTACCACCTCGTCAATGCTGGTTCTCTGCTTCATTGTGAGCTTTTGTCCAAAGAGAAATGCTGTGAACCCAAATTAAAGTCCGGATAGGCAGCCGTCTAATAATATCCGAGCAAAGTATGGGTCTTTAAAGATCTCTAAGAGGCAATACCTTGCTTAGATTCTTTAGGATTTATTGAAAGGATTATTGCTAAAAGATTTCGCCGAAAACCTTGTTTCTACGCCAAAAATAATTACCGTTATGCCAAGACGTATCACTATCCAACCCCGCCTCAGCCTTGAAGAACTCGAAAACCGCTATCGTCAAGCGAAAGATCCGGTTGAACGGAGCCACTACCAAATTATCTGGCTGTTGGCTCAGGGTAGACCTAGCGAAGAAGTTGCCTCTATTACTGGGTACAGCCGTAGTTGGATTTATGAACTCGTCTGGGGCTACAACCGGATTGGACCCGATACGCTGGGGGATAAACGTCATGAGCATCCGGGTGCTGAGCCACTGCTTGACGAATCTCAGCAGGCTCTTTTAAGACAGGTTCTTCAGTCACCTCCCATTGATGGAGGGCGATGGAATGGCGCAAAGGTTGCCGATTGGATGAGTCAACAGCTCGGGCGTACCGTCAGCCGTCAACGAGGCTGGGAGTACCTTAAATCAACGCGCCACCGCTGGCGTGATAGTCGGTCTGATAGTGAGCAGCCAGAGCAGTCTGAACCCAAAAAGTGGAAGCGGAATGCAGTCAATGAGGAAAATGCAAGAACCTCTCGTCCCCGTCGAGCACGTTTAGGCAATGCCTAATGTGGCGATCGCTCCTATCTTTCATAGAGGTTAAGGGGTGATCAGGCTAAGAGACAATTAGTAACAATCTTAGTCAAGATGACCTAATTTCTCAGAATCTTCAGAACTTAGAGTAGGCGGGGTAGAAATCTAACTTCTACCCCGCCTACTTTCACAGTTGGTAAAGAAAACCGAACAAAAAGTGAGGATATACTCCGGTTTACTTTACAAAAGTCAATAAAAGCTCTAATATACTTTCATACGAGTTAACCGCTCGTTAATAATCAATCAATAAACAAGCAATCATTACTATGACTACAACTCTACAGCAGCGCGAAAGCGCATCCCTCTGGGATCGCTTTTGTAGCTGGGTCACCTCCACCGATAACCGCCTCTATGTAGGCTGGTTCGGCGTTCTGATGATTCCTACACTGCTCTCAGCAACCATCTGCTTCATCGTCGCCTTCATCGGCGCACCTCCC
>JBBRCV010000079.1:0-20970 GCA_038204505.1 Elainellales cyanobacterium | reverse complement strand
CTTTTAACTTTAACTTTTTTATTCTTTTTATCAGGAGGCAACTACGGTGTTTAATATTCTAGTTCGTTCCTCTAAAGGGTGGCAGTCTGTTGTTAATCAGATTGAAAAGCCTGTTACAGGGTTGTTACTTACTTTAGGTTTGGTAACGGCAGGTTTGCCTTCTCTTCCTGCTTTTAGTAGCGAAGCTCCTCTCAACTTTACGAAGTCTGCTTTGCCCAGAGTTGCCCAAGTTGCTCAAGGCTCTACAGCGCAACCCTTGGCAGATGGTACTTATCTTTATGGACAGTCTTCAGAGCGGGATCAGATTAATTCGGCGTACCTGGTGTTTGAAGTAACCCGTGGTCAAATTATAGGTGCTTTTTACATGCCCAGATCTTCCTTTGATTGCGTGTATGGCAATTTGCAGGCAGACCAGTTGGCGTTGAATGTGGTAGATAGCTACTCTAACGAAGCTTATCCTTATGCAGTAGCGCTGCAAGGCGGAGGGGCGATCGCCGATGCCAAAGGTGCTGTACCTCCCGTTACTTTAGAAGGAATGCATCGCATCGATAACATTAACAGGAATGACCAACGAATCTTGTCTACTTGCAAGGCTAATCATCAACCTTCGTCCTAACGCTTAGTTACTAAAGTAGACTCAACAGTTGATGAACAGTCATCGACAGGTGCATCTCCCAACCATCAGGCGAATCGATAAACCCAGATCTCCAACTCCTTAAAGAAGCTGGGGATCTGTCGGTTTAATAAAGATTAGAACAGGCTAAGTTGATCAGGTGGGGGTATAATGGCATCCCAAGGCAAAGGCGGCACATCAACACCCCGGTTTTCTAAAAGCTGCTGAAAATGCTTAGCATTGGTAGGCGAATGCACCTCTACTGGGCAATGGACAAAGAAGTAAATCTGTTTTCCCTGCTGTAACCATGCTTCTACTTGCACTACCCACTCTTCTAGAAACGATTGATTCAGTTCTAGCTGCGGATGGCTGATGTAACGAACTAAGCCAAAGTCAGCCGTGACCGTAGGGTTCACTGGCAATCGCGGCTTCTTGCGCTCTGAGTGAAGCTGCGGATTATCTGGGCAATCGTAAATGGGTCGAGTGTCCAGCACAACGCGCCCCACGCCCAATTCTGTTAGCAATTCATTCAATCCTGTCGCATAGGGTTCGCGGAACCAATCGGGATGGCGAACCTCTAAAGCAAGACGGGCTTCGTGGCGGGGAAAGGCTTTAAGGAAAGTAGTGAGATCGGCTAATTGAGTCGGGTTATAACTGGGTGGAAGTTGAGCGAAATAAGGACCCAGGCGAGTTTCTAATCCTTGCATTCGTTGCAGAAAATCTAAGGCTCCTTGCACTTTATCTGCCAATAGCCCTTGATGAGTCAGCTCGCGTGGCAGCTTAAGGCAAAACTCAAACCCTTCAGGGGTCTCTGTTGCCCAGCGCTTTACCATTGCCGCGTCTGGGATGGAATAGAATGTAGTATTGCCTTCAACGGTCGTGAAGCGGCGACTATAGAGATTCAAGAAATCTGTCGCACGACTGCCTGCCGGGAACAGGTCGCCCACCCAGTCTTTGTATGCCCAAATTGCACAGCCGAGATGGAAGGTCATGGGTTTATCATACTCCCCTGCTTGACGGATATCCTCACTATGAGCATTACTAGAGGCACGTTGATGGCAAGATAGAATGAATTCAACGGTCAATTATCAATATACTGATCGAGCAGGCGAGGAGTAGCGTAGGGCATGGGAAAAGTAGTCGGCATTGACCTAGGGACAACAAACTCAGTTGTTGCCGTAATGGAAGGCGGTAAGCCAATTGTCATTGCCAATGCCGAGGGAATGCGGACTACGCCTTCGGTTGTTGCCTTCACTAAAGAAGAAGAGCGGCTAGTGGGGCAGATGGCGCGACGGCAGGCAGTGCTAAATCCCCAAAATACCTTTTACGGCGTGAAGCGGTACATTGGACGGCTATACGAAGACATTACGCCTGAGTCGAAGCGAGTCCCCTACACCATTCGCATGGACGAGTCTGGCAATATCAAGATTAAGTGCCCTCGGATGCGGAAAGAGTACTCGCCTGAAGAAATTTCGGCAATGGTGCTGCGGAAACTGGCAGAGGAAGCTGAACGCTATTTGGGTGAACCGATCACGGGTGCAGTAATAACAGTCCCGGCTTATTTTGACGATGCCCAACGACAAGCTACTAGAGACGCAGGACGCATTGCTGGGTTGGAAGTGCTAAGAATTTTGAATGAGCCAACGGCGGCTTCTTTGGCATACGGGCTAGATCGGCGCGAGAGCCAGATGATTCTGGTGTACGACCTGGGGGGCGGCACTTTTGATGTGTCGGTGATGGACATAGGCGATGGTGTGTTTGAAGTGCGATCGACCAGTGGTGATACGCAGTTGGGCGGCGTAGACTTTGACAACAAAATTGTGGATTGGTTGGCAGATCAGTTTTTTGAGCAAGAAGGCATTGACTTACGGCGCGATCGCCAATCCCTACAACGCCTCATGGAAGCTGCCGAAAAAGCTAAGATTGAACTTTCTGGCGTAGCGGTCACTGAAATTAACCTACCCTTTATTGCTGCAACCGAAGATGGACCCAAGCATCTCGAAACTCGCCTCACTCGTGCCCAGTTTGAAGGGCTGTGTGGCGATTTAATTAACCGTCTTCGCCGCCCCGTGAAGCAAGCATTGGATGATGCGGGCGTGAGTCCGGCGCAAATTGACGAGGTGGTGCTGGTGGGCGGCTCCACTCGTATTCCAATGATCAAACAATTAGTGCGATCGCTGATTGACCGCGAACCGAACGAAAACGTTAACCCTGATGAAGTGGTGGCAGTGGGTGCCGCGATCCAAGCCGGAATCTTGAACCAAGAAGTTAAAGATATCCTGCTGCTAGACGTTACGCCTCTTTCCCTAGGGCTAGAAACCATTGGGGGTGTAACGAAGAAGCTCATCCCCCGCAATACTTCTATTCCTGTGCGGCGATCGGACGTATTTTCTACATCTGAGAACAATCAAACGATGGTAGAGGTTCACATCGTTCAAGGCGAACGGGAAATGGCAGCCGACAATAAATCCCTCGGTCGCTTCAAGCTGATGGGAATTCCTCCGGCTCCACGCGGTATCCCTCAAGTGCAGGTGTCGCTAGATATTGATGCCAATGGCATTTTGCAGGTGACAGCCCTCGATCGCACGACTGGGCGTGAGCAAGGCGTGACGATTCAAGGTGCTTCAACCCTCAGCGATGCGGAAGTGGATCGGATGATTCAGGAAGCAGAAGTATACGCCGATCAGGATCGACAGAAGCGCGATCGCATTGAAAAGCGCACTAAAGCCGAAGCTCTTACCTTTGAGGCAGAACGACAGCTTCGGGAAGTAGCCCTAGACTTTGGGATGCAGTTTGCCAGTTCTTACCGCCGCAAAATTGAAAATTTGGTGCAAGAACTACGCACCTTCCTCTCTAAAAATGACGATCGCGGCATCGATATTACTCAAGGCGATCTGCGCGACGCTCTTTACGATCTTCAGCAAGAAGTCTACAGTCTGACCCGCGAAGACGAAGACGAAGGCGACTTCTTTGGCTCCATTCGGCGCACTCTATCTAGCATTGGCGAAGATTTCTTCTCCGATGACGACGATCGCGACTACTACGATAACCGCCGCGATTCCTACGGGCGTGACTCTTATTTCGATCGCCGCGATTCCTACGGTTCTGCCTACGGCGATCGCCCTAATCGTAACTCTTACAGTCCCGATCCTCCTAGCCGCGACCCCTACAGCCGCGATACCTACAGCCGCGACTCCTACGATCGCAATCCTCAAGATGATTGGGACGACAGCAAATCCTACGGCAAATCTAACCGAGAGCCTGCTAACCGAGAGCCTTACGATGGCGATCGCAATTCTTCTGCACCCAGGGATGATCGTGATCCCTATGCCAATAATCGAGATGGTGGAGAGAGAAGCGATCGTGATCCCTACACCAGTCAGCGCAACGATATTCCTAGAGACACCCGCAATCCAAGAGGCTCCGAGCGGGACGGTTATGAAGTTCGGAATGCCTACGATGATCAAAATGACTACAGCGATCGCCAGTCTTTCAGTCGTGAGAGCCAGAGTCCTGCCGATCGCAACGACCGCAATGATCCGCAGGTAAAACCCCGGAACGCCCGTAATCGCGGGGAATATTCTAATGGCGATCGTCGTCGCCCGCCTGATGGCGATCGTCGTCCTCCCTCCTCCGAACCTCGTCTAGATCGGTACTCCAACACCGATGATGAATGGGGCGACGACGATGAATGGCTCTAACACAAAATCTTTAACTTCTCACCCTCCGTTCTAGCCCATGCAAAACTTCCGAAACTACTACGCCATTTTGGGAGTGCCCAGAGACGCAACCAGCGAAGACATTAAGCTCTCCTATCGTAAGATGGCGAGGAGATATCATCCTGACCTGAATCCGGGCGATTTAGAGTCGGAGGAGCGGTTTAAAGATTTGGGTGAAGCATACGAAGTTCTATCAGATAGCAATAAACGAGCGCAGTACGACCAATACAGCCGTTTTTGGAAGCAGAGTGGTTTTCAGGGCGCAGCGCGGGGCAAAGCAGGGCGAGACGGCTTTGATTTTGGCAAATATCGTGATTTTAATTCGTTCGTCGATCAGCTTTTGAACCGTGAAGAGAAAGCTAGCCGCGCACCCCGTGATCCTTATCGTCCGGGCAACAGTAAAACTGAATATACGGTTCCTCGTCAAAGCCAGCCTTCCCAAGACAGCCCTCGGAATGCGGAAGCCTTGCTGACTGTTCCCCTAGAGCGGGCGTTCACAGGCGGACGAGAAAGAGTGCGGTTGGGCGATGGGCGATCGCTCGAAGTTAATATGCCTGCCGGAATGTTTACAGGGCAAAAAGTTCGCTTAAGAGGGCAAGGCGTAGCAGGCGGCGACCTATATTTAAGAATCGACGTTTCTCCTCATATCTTCTTTAAGGTCGAAGGGGCAGATATTTCCTGCCAATTGCCTGTTACGCCCAGTGAGGCAGTGTTAGGAGGGGCGATCGAGGTGCCAACGCTAGATGGCATGGTAAAAATGGTGATTCCGTCGGGAGTGCGATCGGGGCAAAAGTTGCGGATGAGTGGAAAGGGCTACCCTGTTGATGGCGATCGGGGTGATCAAATTGTAGAAATTCAAATCGTTGCACCCAAAGACGTGACTTTGCAGGAACGAGAGCTTTATGAAAAGCTACGGCATCTGGAAACATTCAACCCGCGTGAAGATTTGATGGGGTAGGGATTCCCTAGATCTTCACTTCAGCGCTTGGCAGTTCTAGAGAGGAACACAATGCAGACTCAACTCATCGTCAATTTAGATGACGCTTTTATCAAGAGAGCAGATCAACGGGGTTTCAGAACTGGTCGTGCAAAGCGCAGAATTTTACCAGATAACCAGATACTTTGAGTTGTCGCACAGTGTAGATCATTTACCTTGCACTGGCGTTTGTCTGTCGAGCAGAAATTCAATCGGACCAAGCCTCAGTGCCATCATGCCTCGGAAATCTGGGCTAAAAATTGCACAAACGCTCAGGGTAAGCACAACGGTACAACAAGAGACCAAAGCTAGAGTGGGAAATCTTTTGCTAGAAGACTCTTGTCGATTGTGAGAGGTAATGACAGGCTGGTCAGAATTGGATTGAGCGGACGCAGACTTGGTGGTTTTCATGACTAAACATCCTTGGCAAATAGAAGTTTTGAACTGAGCAGCATAAAAGAATTTACCGTCTTGCCCTTCCGTTGAGGACTGGTAGACAGAGGCTGAGAAACTCTGAAACAACTTCTTCGGGGATTGTGTAATTCTCTAGCCTTGGAAATTTAGGCTCATCCCGTCCCACAACGCAACATGAGCTAACTTTTAGTGCCCGAACAAATGCTTCCCAATCTCGCCCTTCATTCAAGGCGATTTCAGGGAGACGATATCCTCCCGCAAAATTGTCTCTAGGAAGTTGGGTTTTGTAGTCCTGATTGAGGGACTGAAAGTCGCTCTTAGCTTCTTGACTAGGAAGAACCCAAAGCACTACTTTCTTTTCGGAAACAGTGTTCGCCTCCTCAGGCTCTTTGCCAAGATAAGTCAGGCGGAGAATTTGCGGCAATTTCTGGTCCCAGTCCAATGGGATAGATATTGAAAGTGCATTACCCTGTTGGCGAGGTGCAATCATCAACAAGTAGCCACTCCTCTGGGGCATTCCATAACCTATGTAAGTGCTGGTAGTTTTCTCGATCGTGGATTTAGTCAATCCAGACTCCTTTATCTGTTGTCTCGCTTTGTCAAGAACATCAGGCTCGCTGACAGAATGATCCTTATAAGTCCCCACGGTGACAACGGGTTTTTGCCCTTTGTAGCAGGTTATTTTAAGTTCAAGCTCCCAAGAGATTTGTCCGTGCCCGGTAATAGAAATTGTGCTTTCTTCAGTTTCTTTATCACGATGATTCATAATGAAGCGCCTGTACTGTCTTTTCATTATGCTGCGCTTCCCCTTCAGTGTCAAGTCACAATGATTCATCGTGAAAAGTTCGCTTGAGCGACGAGTCGGTAAATACGAAAGTCAACGTAAAATGTCGCTCCCTCAAAAACAATCGAGGCATCGGCAAAGTCAAATCCATGTTTAGAGAGATTTGAGCGGCGTTTATTATCGTCCCAAGTGAACTGCATGATGTTGCTAGTTCAAGCTAAGCAAAATAATTACCCACCACCAAACTCCCCGCGATCGCATCCCTACCCTGCAACTTAAGCCCCGAAATACCTACTACCAAATCCTGGTTTTCCGAGAACCCAGCGCTACCGCCATTGAACGACAGATAGCTCTGATTTTGCCAGTTAAAGAGGACGGCTTCATTAACCGCTAATGCTTGTTTTCCAGAAGTCTTTTGGTTCTTGTCAGCATAGGCAGATTTAACGGCAGATTCTAGGCTGGTGCCTTTGATTTTGCCCGCGTTGGATAGTGAACTGGGGCGATCGCTCGTCCTTAAGTTATCGTCAAAGTCGAGTTGAAAGCGATCGCCCTTAATGGCATCAAAGCCCTTAATCCGGTCAGGCAGATCCACCAAAGAACCCGCCAACGCTTTTGCCTGAGTTGCACCGGAAAACACAAAGCGATCGGCTCCCACACCGCCATTCAATGTGTCTTGACCGTCGCCACTGACTAAGATATCGTCGCCGCTGCCACCGATTAATATATCGCCACTGTCCAAACCAATCAGGCGATCGTTGCCCTTCAGACCTCGGAGGATATCGGCGTTGTCGGTGCCTTGCAGAGTATCGGCTTTGTTCGTGCCGCGACGGTTAATTCCTGGATCGTCGGCATTGACCGAGACCAAGTTTGTCCAGCGATCGCTGGCGTTCATATTGAGCGGATTGCCTGCTGCATCAAACACGCCTGAATCACTGGCAGAGATAGAGAGAGCATAATCACCTCGGCGATTCGTTAGCTTTTTAATATTGCTTAACGTCCAAGTGATGCCGTCTTCGGTGGCGAGGCTTGCCCCCTTTAGCGGTACGGCTTCACCGTTACGAACTAAGCCTAAATCTCCCATATCAAAACCGCTAACGGCTTCAGCAAACTGAATCGTGATGGCATCAACTTTAGTGCTGCGGGTCTTAGGAGAAACGTCAATAATGTTGACTGCTGGAGAGATGCGATCGATGGTGTAAGCTTCTCCGCCAAAATTACCATTTGCGTTCCCCGTTCCACCCAAAACAATTCCTAAATTGTTAAGGATCGAATCATTATCAATTAGGTTGAGGGCGATCGTACCATTCCCTGATCCGGTATTAACTGCCACAGTGTAATAGTTACCATTAACGCGAGTTACCGCATCAATTCTGGCTCCGGTCGCATTGGTTGCTAAGGCAAAGTCTGCGGCATCAACCCGCAGCACATTCTCGGTAAAAATTACTGAGAAATTGACTATGGCGGCGTTGGTAGGGTTGCCTTCTAAGCGGCTAATAGAAGCAACTCTTGGCGGTGTTTTAGTGATGTTATAAGTTTGTCCGGTTAAGTTGCCGTTGCCTGCTCCCGCTCCTCCAAGAGACAAGTTCACAGCGTTCTGAATGGAATCGTTGTCTACCAAGTTCAGACCCAGTGAGCCGCTGCCGTTGCCCGTGTTAACCAAAACGTTGTAGCTCTTACCGCTGCCTGTGACCGAGGTAATGCTGGTGCTAGTCAGTCCCGAAGCGACCAAGGCAAAATCTGTGATATCGACCCCGGTAACGTTCTGGTTAAACGTGACGGCATAGTTAACACTGCCAGCGGCGATCGGGTTAGGATTGACCAGCGTAATGCCAGCCACTACAGGCGCACTTTTAATAATGGTGTAGGGTTGCCCTGCAAAGTTGCCGTTGCCGTTACCAACATCTGCTAGCACAACGCCTAAGATGTTTTTAATCGAGTCGTTGTCGGTCAGATTGAGCGCCAGTGTGCCATCGCCGCTGCCTGTACTAATCGCCACGGTGTAGGTTTTGCCATCTACAGGCGTTATGGAGCTAATGCTGGCTCCTGTTATTCCAGACGAAACTAGCGTAAAGTCTGCGGCATCGACCCCAGTGACGTTTTGACTGAAGGCGATCGTATAGGAAACGCTCGCCGCATTCAGTGTTTCTACTTCATTGCGAGTGATGGAAGCAGCAACGGGCGGGGTTTTATCAATGGTATAGACTGCTGCGCCTGTGTAGTTGCCGTTTATCAATCCAATGCCGCCTAACGCTAATCGACGGGTATCGTCACTGGCGATCGAATCGTTATCAACCAGGTTTAGTCCTAAGTCGCCGTTACCTGTACCTGTTTTGACTTCTACGTCGTAGATCTTGCCACTGATTTTAGTGACCGCATTGATAGTGGCTCCTGTAATACCTGTGGCAACTAAAGCAAAATCGGTCGGATCAACTCCGGTAACATCCGTATCAAAGGTGACTCTGTAAACGACCGTTGCGGCTGCGGTGAGCGCATCTGGACTATTACGGTTAATGGAAAAGGCTTTGGGCGGAATGCGGTTAATGGTGTACTCTTCTCCAGGCATTTCACCGTTGTCTATGCCTGTCCCACCGAGGGGCGTGCCGCTCGTTTGAATCGTGTCGTCGTCTACTACGTTGAGCCTGAGCGTGCCTGTGTTTCCTATGCCTGTTCTCACCAAGACGGTATAGACTCTGCCGCTGCCCGTTATGGAGTCGATCGCCGCTCCAGTAATGCTGCCTGCTGAGGTGAGACTGAAATCATTGATATCAATGCCTGTCACGTCTTGGCTGAAACTGACCGTGTATCCCACTATGCCGCTAGCAGTGGGGTTGAGATCGGCTCGGCTGATGGAGGTAACTATGGGCGGAATGACGACGGCAATTTGCCCAAATAGGTTAGGGGTGTCGGTTCCGGTGCTGCCAGCGGCATTCGTGGCAGTGTTGAAACTGAAGAGCGGTGAGTTTTCGGAGATGACTGTGCCACTGGCAGAGTTGACGTAAAGGGCACCTCCTTTGCCGCTGCCAGGGTTGCCTGCGGTAGTGTTGCCGCTGCCGCCATCGCCTCGTTTAGCAGCGTTGGTATTGAATGAAGTCGTACTGAGCCGGAGGGTGCCGTCATTAACAAAAACGGCTCCGCCTTGACCATCGCCGCCATTCCCACCGCCGCTAGTCAGGCTGTTGCCACCGTTGCCACCGATCGCCTGGTTGCTTTTAAACGTGACGTTAATAGTGGTCACTGAGCCACCGTTGATGTAAAGTCCGCCGCCTTGACCACTGCCGCCGTTAGTGCCGCCTGTTGTATTGTTGTTAATGCCTGCTGCGCCAGAGGATCTGCCGTTGGCGATCGTTAGATCAGAAAAGCGAACCGTACCGCTGTTGACGTAGAGAACGCGGAAAGCATTGTTGCCGCTGAGAGTGCGGCTGTTGCCCACAAAGTCGATGTTGCTGTTGATTTGAGGCAGTTCTTCTGACAAGGTGATGTCGTTATTAAAGGTGAAGATGTCGTCTTCAGGAGTGCCGTTGGCTGAGATGATGGCATTTTTGAGGGCGGCAAAACTGCTGATGTTGAAGTTTTGCAGAGTGCCAGGATAGGCGGCAAGGACTGAAGGGGCGATCGCCACAGCCGATTTCACTTCTCCCGTACAAAACTCCAGTTCCCAATTACCCCCTAACTCACTACTCCCCGTCAAATTCTCAGAAGCCGCAACGTTAGCCCCTACCCCTAGGCTCAACTGCTGCACAAACGCCTTGCCCAACGTTCCCGCTGCCAGATTGCATCCATATAACAAGACATCAGCATTTTTCGCCAGAGCCTTGCCCCACTGCTGAATCTCTTCAGCGTATTGCTCTAGGTTAGCAGCAGCTAGATAGATCGAGCCTAACTGCAAGCTGGCTTCACTCCCATGAGAAAGAATTTGTAGGCTCTTAATCTCCCGGCGCTCTGCCAAAACCTGGCTGATTTGTTGAACGCCATCTTGAATAGAGTCAAGCACAATGACTTCGGCTTCCGGATGTGCACCTTGGATCAGGCTGAGGTAGCTATCAACGTGGGAGTCAATAAGAAGCAGAGTTGAAGGAGTCGAAGAAGTCATGGGTAGTGCTTTCTCAGCGGGAAAGTTGAGAGCGAAAGAGCTGAAAGATTTTCGCTTATGTGAATATTCCCTCTGGTGCTAAGCAAGCCATCATGTCTGTCAAAAACAGCGTTTGGTTACACACACTTATTACAAATTCTGAGAGTCTCTTAACAAAGGTATACTTATCAAGGCAGTTCAACTTGCCACGATTTACGTGCGGTTTATTTTTGTAAGAGTAAGCTGGCGCAAGTTAGTTTGCAGATAGGTTTAGGGTACAGATCCAAGAAGATCACCAACCCTTCAGATGCCTACCCTGCACTGCCTAACCTGGATATTTCCACTTGGGCAGGTAGTTTTTAGTGTCTAAATTTTCGTACATCCAGAGAGTTTTTTCATTCATGACGGTATCAGCGGAAAAGATTAAGAACTTGGCTCCTGCCACAATAGATGTCTTAGATGCCTCTTCCCTACGGCTCAGACACATTTTACGGACGCTCCCTCCTGAATGCTTTCAAAAGAATCGTTTTAAGGCTTGGGCTGCGGCTCTAGTTAGTGTGGTGGCGGTGGCGATCGGCTGCGTGGCGATCGCCTATTCCCCCTGGTTTCTGCTTCCCCTAGCCTGGGCGTTCACCGGAACGGCGGCGACGGGCTGGTTTGTCATTGGTCACGACTGCGGGCATCGCTCCTTCGCCAATCGTCGTTGGGTTAATGATTTAGTGGGGCACATTTTTATGATGCCGTTGGTTTATCCCTTCCATAGCTGGCGGCTTTTGCATAACTTTCATCACAAGCACACTAACAAGCTAGAAATTGATAACGCTTGGCAGCCGTTCTTAACTGATTTTTATGATGGCATGGATGGACTGGGGCAGTGGGCTTACCGTCGAATGCGCGGTGGCTTCTGGTGGCTGGCTTCTACAATTCATTGGAGTTTGCTGCACTTTAACTTGAATGAGTTTGCTCCCAAAGATCATAAAAAGGTCAAGCTATCGATCGCTTCGGTGGTTTTGTTTGCAGCGATCGCCTTCCCTCTGCTGATCGCTACTACAGGCATTTGGGGCTTCGTCAAGTTCTGGCTGATGCCTTGGTTGGTCTACCATTTTTGGATGAGTACTTTTACTTTGGTACACCATACCCATCCTGAAATTCCTTTCACGCCCGCTGAAGATTGGAGCGAGGCAGCGGCTCAATTGACCGGAACCGTGCACTGCGACTATCCCCGCTGGGTGGAGTTCCTTTGCCACGATATTAACGTTCACATTCCTCATCACATTTCTACCGCTATTCCTTCTTACAATTTGCGAATGGCGCACCAAAGCCTGAAGCAGAATTGGGGAAAGCATTTGTTGGAGTACCGCTTTTCGTTCAAGTTTATGAAGCAGATTGTGGCGCAATGTCATTTGCACAACCCTGACGATTTGCTCTATCAATCTTTCCGGCAGTACCATCAAAATGATCAGTAAAAATCCAAGCTAGTAACGTTGGATACAGTCAACATTATCAGCTTTGAGAAAGGGGTCAAGCCCTCTCCGGACTTAGATCTAGCAGTTTTAATAGGCGATCGCCGTTCTTTAGCATTGAGAAAAATCTTATTGCTGAAAATAGGGGGCGATCGCCTGTTTTTTATGGTTCACCGCCGAGTCAAGCTGTTAGAATTAGCAGGCGTAAGAGACAGATTTAAGAGTTTACTATCTGTAGCGTCCTAGTATGGTCTAAGTGTGTGTATATAGCGTTACCAGCATTGGTTTACTCTATATCTAGCCTTTTCATTCAAGGCAGTCATCTGGCTGTGGTGTAGAGGAAAACAAGGAATGAGTGGGGATACTGCGGCATTTTTAGCGGGTTGTGCCGTCACAGGAGTGGCAGCGCTTTTATTGGCAAAAGGTGATTTTGCTAGCGGGCAAACAGGGACGTTGCAGCCGATACAATCCGTCATGCCTTCCTCTGTAGCAACCCCTACCCCGGCTTCAACGTCATCCAGCGATCGCCTAGAAGATGTTCAGCGCGGTTGGCAGGTTCAAACTAAGCTAGAGCAACAGCAAGATGTTGCTAGAGATCTTTCTGACCAGCTTAAGAGCCAGCAGAGTCTCGCCGATGACTTGAAAGGTCAGGTTGCTAAGCAGCAGAGTGAATCGGAAGAGTTAAAAAGTCAGCTAGACAAGCAGCAAAGAAATACTGAGACGTTGATTGCACAGTTGCAAGAGCAGCAGCGGGTCATAGATAAGGTTGCTGCTACCTCGCAGGCGCGTCCTCTAGAGCTAAGTAGTCGCCCTTCGGACAATGGCAATGTGCAGATGATTGTGTTGGCGATCGGGGCAGTGATTTTGGTGGTGATCGTGGTTAGTACGATCGTTCTAGTCGGTGTAGTTTTGCTGGTTGCTACGTCTCGTCGTCGTCAGCCTCGGACGGTACATGTGATGCAGCAGCCAATGCCTCAGTCCTATGCCTTTTCTGAGCAGCACCTTTTGCCTCAGCGTTCCAATCGGGTCAAACCTCCAAAACAAATTGACGTGGATTACTATACCGATTAGCGCGGTGGAACCCCTAACTATTTCGCTAACTATTTAGGGAGAGAGTCCCGCGAAAAGATATAGTTTTAGCATTCTATGATACTGAAACTTTCTAAATAAACGGCTTTGCCGTTGTCTGAGCGATCGCCCAAAACTATGACCTATTACATCTCTCCTCGTTTCCTCAACAAGCTTGCTATCCACATCACCAAAAACTTCCTCAAACTCCCTAACGTCAGAGTTCCGCTGATCCTGGGAGTTCACGGGCGCAAAGGCGAAGGCAAGTCTTTTCAGTGCGAGCTGGTCTTTGAGCGTATGGGTATTGAAGTTGTTCACATGTCTGCGGGAGAACTAGAAAGCCCCGATGCAGGCGACCCGGCAAGAACCATTCGTGTCCGCTACCGCGAAGCTGCTGATTTGGTGAAGGTTCGGGGCAAAATGGCGGTGCTGATGATTAATGATATTGACGCTGGTGCGGGTCGGGTTGATCAATATACCCAGTACACCGTTAATACTCAGTTGGTCAACGGCACCCTGATGAACATTGCCGACAATCCCACGAATGTTCAACTTCCTGGCAGCTACGACTCTGAGCCAGTTCAGCGAATTCCCATCATTGTCACCGGCAATGACTTTGCTACCTTATATGCACCATTAATTCGAGATGGACGCATGGAGAAGTTTTTCTGGGAACCCACACGAGACGATCGCATTGGCACCGTTAGCGGCATTTTTGAGGCAGATGCGGTAGCGCGGGGCGATGTTGAAAAATTAGTCGATACCTTTCCTGACCAAGCCATCGATTTTTATGGAGCCGTGCGATCGCGTCTTTACGATGAACAAGTTCAGCGGCTGATCGAATCTGTAGGCATCGATCGCATTTCCCTCCGCGTCGTCAACAGCGCCGAAGCTCCTCCTGAGTTCAAAAAACCCGACTTTAGCCTGCCCCATCTGCTCGAAATCGGTCATGAACTGGTTGGCGAGCAGAAACGAATTCAAGAAATGCGTCTAGCTGAGGAATACAACAAGTCTCTTTACTTCACTCGTAAAGGCGAGGCGATCGCTCAATCGGCTCCTGTTTATCAAGCTCCCATTTCTCAGGTTCCCATTTCTCCTGCTGCTGTTGTGCCTAATGGTCATTCTCAAAGCTATGCGGGACAACCTGCTTCGACTCGCCTAACACCAGACATGGTGACTGAGGTAAACCGAATTTTGGGGATGGGCGATCGCCTGGGCATTGAGTGGGTAGACGAGCGCCGCTTTCGGGCGAACTCGTGGAATTGCTACAACACCCTACAGGGAAATGGTGCAGAGGCAATGGCTGCTTTGGAGACTTGCTTAGAAGAGCATCACGGAGACTATATTCGACTGGTGGGCATTGCTGCTAAAGACCGACGGAGGATGTCTGAAAGCATTGTTCACCGACCTCTAAGCCGGATGGAGCGATCGCCGTAAGCTAGCAGCTTTTAGAATAAAAATCCCTAGCCAATAGCTAGGGATCAGAATCATCAGGGTGCATCTACCACTACTTTTTACGCTGTTTATTCTGGTAAGTCCGGAACATTCTAAAGGTTTGGAATTTTATATGGAAAGCTCTTGATCTAAGGGTTTATGCATAGGGAGATTTCTATAATTATAAATGACATCAGTGGGGCAGGCATCTTGCCTGCATTGATAGCAGTATGCAGGCAAGATGCCTGCCCCACGGGTAAATTCTGATTCAGAAATCTCTTAGCTCTTTAAAATCCTTTAGAAATCCTCTTCAGAAGATTCTGTAGAGCCAAAAGGTAACCGCCACGCGATCGCCTCCTTGTCTGCACAAAACTCAGACCCATCAACAATGCCGTAAGGATGCATGGCGCAAATAAAAGGCGTGCCGTTGTAGACTTCGCCGTGAAAATGACGACAGCCTTTGCAAATAGGATGCTGAACGCTTAGATCTGCTGGAAAATCGGTGAAGTCTGATATTTCATCGATCCAGTGGAGATCGTAAAGGAAGGCGCTAAGCTCGGTTCCTAGCTCCAGAAAAGGGTCTAACCATTCTGTAAATTGAGTTTCTAATTGGTCAAGGGTAGGGGCGATCGCCTGTTCCACCTCTTCTACCATTTCATCGCTCAACTCTATTAAGGTCAGTGCCCTACTGCTCATTTCTTTGCTGGCATCTTGAAAAAATCTTTCAATGCTACTAGCGGCTGTCTCTACATTTTTGACCCAATCCTGCTGCCAGTTTTCCATATCAAGGGGGATCTAAGTGAAGGATTTTGTGTGAAAGTAATTTTACTCAGGCGAGCCGTTCCCTCCAAAGGAGACGCGCTACAAAAGGTCTGAATATCTAAATGAGGAAGACTTCTAGTTCTTCTTGAGCCTTTGAAGTTCTTCTTGAAGCTTGGCAATTTGGTCACGAAGTTCATCAGCAGCGCGATCGGTCGGAGCAACTGGAGTAACCGGGGTAACGGGGTCATCTTCTGAAAGAATTTCGATGCGGCGAGGTTGCCCAGATGGCGAATCTGCTGAGCTTGATGATTGGACAGGAGACTGCTGCTGTGCCCGACTGACCATTTCATCGACCATTTTCTTGGCATCCTCAGCCGTAATTTCTCCGCGTGCCACCATTTCGTCGGCTAGCTTTTGGGCTTGCGATCGCAGTTCTCCCAAAGTGCTACCTGCTTTTTCGGTTGCGTAGGAAGCAATTCCTACTCCTAAGTAAAAAGCCTTTTGTACTAAATCTCCAAAACCTGCCATTGCTTCAGCTCCCCTGAATAGACCGAGAGGTTATCAGTTCCAGGATAGAAGTAAATTTAGCAAACTGCCTACAACTACAATCACCAATCTGTAGCGACCAATAACTGTAGCGATCAATCTTTAAAACTAGGAGACCCGGAGTTCACGCCTACCACAAGCATCCCGTGTTGCTGCTACCTTCCGGTCCTGACAAGATTTGGGCGTTGCGATCGCATGAGTCCGAGTCAGCTTTTAGAATAACATGCATTGCTCTCGACTGAATGTACCGCGCTTCTAACTTTCGGGGGATGCAGTCGCCAGGGCTTTCGAGGTGAACTATTAAAAGATCTTAACGAATCTCAGCTTCAAAGAAAAATAGTTCTAATCAAAATGAGGAGGCAGTTTGTTTCTCAAGATGCAGTTGAAATTCAGGTGGGTCTGTATTCTAAGAATTTAGTGTGAGTCGATCGCACCCCATTAATTTTCTATAGAGTGTGACAAAGTTGTTAACAAATGTTACGATTATTAGACTAAAGTAAACGTAATCAGTGAAAAGCTCCGGCGACAGCAATCTTTACTTAATCTGCTGCCGTATTGGTCACACCAATAGCGCTAAAAGGCGCGATGGACAGTTTATTTGGATATGTGCCCTCATTTTTAGGGCTGAGCCAGTTTCTAGGATGAAGTCAGTACTGTTGTTACGACAATTTGCTGTTGTTGCGACACTTATGAGTAGGCTGTGCTGCGGAGCTTAGCTGAAGTTTCTGCATTTGCCTAGTTATGTAACAAATCATTTACCTTCGCTCAGTCTTGATGATATTAGTACAATTGTCCTATTCAGTTCCTTGTAATCTGGGATGCGGCGACATGAAAACGACTTCAACTTCTGCTGATATGGTCCGCGCCTACCTCCGAGAGATTGGGCGTGTTCCGCTTTTGACACATGAGCAAGAGATTCTCTTTGGAAAGCAGGTGCAGCGATCGACTGCGCTCCGGGGTGTTAAGGAATTGATGGAAGAACGGCTAGGACGCACTGTGAGTCAGGAAGAATGGGCGCAGGAATCACAGATTTCTACCGAAGAATTAGCCCGGATGATCGCTGAGGGCGAAGTTGCTAAACGAAAGATGGTAGAAGCCAATCTACGTTTAGTGGTTTCTGTCGCTAAAAAGTACATTAAGCGCAATGTCGATCTTCTAGACTTAATTCAGGAAGGCACGATTGGGATGCAGCGCGGCGTAGAGAAATTTGACCCAACTAAGGGCTATCGGTTCTCGACCTATGCTTATTGGTGGATTCGCCAAGCCATCACGCGGGCGATCGCCGAGAAAGGGCGGACGATTCGTCTACCCATCCATATCACCGAAAAGCTTAATAAAATTAAGAAAGCGCAACGTTATTTAGCTCAAACATTAGGGCGATCGGCAACTGCGGCTGAACTAGCGGAAGAGTTAGAGTTGACCCCAAAGCAGGTACGAGAGTATTTAGAGCGATCGCGCCTGCCCCTCTCGTTAGATCTGCGAGTCGGAGATAACCAGGACACCGAGTTAGGTGAACTGTTAGAAGATACGGGTCCTACTCCTGAAGACTTTGCGGCTCAAGCTTCCTTGCGAACAGAACTAGCGCAGTTAATGGAAGATTTGACTCCTCAGCAACGAGAAGTCCTGCGTCTACGATTTGGGCTGGACGACGGGCAAGCGTTGACCTTAGCAAAAATTGGTGACCTGCTCAGCATTAGCCGTGAGCGAGTTCGGCAGATTGAGCGAGAGGCATTGACAAAACTGCGTAAGCATCGGGCTGATATCCGAGAATATTTAGCAAGCTAGCCATGAAGCTACTAGATATTTTCTGAAACTGCAAGCAATGGGCGATAGAGCTTGATCTCTATTGCCCATGTTTTTTTAGTCCACAGTTTTAGATATAGCTGGACTTTTCCTGGCAGCGCATTGTAAAAATCATAATCAAGCTGATACCTCTTACAAATGCCCGAATTCATCTTAAACAGGCGGCAAACACCCCACCTGCATTACGGTTCGCCCCAATTACCAAAAGGCTTGCTATCTCTAAACTGATAGACATGAACTCAATAAACCGTCCTTCCTCGGTTCGGTAAACACTCCTTCATCAGAAGCGGCAAAGGTACGCAGTATATAAGGAGCATAACGCTCTCTGGTGTACTTCTCCTTGGCAGTCTGAGGGGATACGGAGCCTTGCAATTTCTCCATTCATGACCGAGGGACGGGCAATCCCAAAAGTTTTCACTTGAAACCTAGAACCTGTATTAGAACCGGAGCATATCGTTAACATGGCAAAAGTTGTTGGAATTGACTTAGGAACGACCAACTCTTGTGTAGCAGTGATGGAAGGGGGCAAGCCTACCGTAATTGCTAATGCGGAAGGTTTCCGCACCACTCCCTCAGTGGTCGCTTACGCGAAAAACGGCGATCGCCTTGTCGGGCAAATTGCCAAGCGTCAAGCGGTCATGAACCCCGAAAATACTTTTTACTCAGTCAAGCGCTTTATTGGTCGTCGTTACGACGAAATTTCTAACGAAGCCACCGAAGTTGCCTACAAAGTAGTAAATGTAAACGGCAACGTCAAGATAGATTCTTCGACGGCTAGCAAACGATTTTCTCCTGAAGAAATCTCCGCTCAAGTCCTTCGTAAGTTAGTCGATGATGCGGGCAAGTACTTGGGTGAAACAGTGACTCAAGCTGTCATTACCGTCCCTGCTTACTTTAACGACTCTCAGCGCCAAGCTACCAAAGACGCAGGTAAGATCGCTGGAATCGACGTTTTACGGATTATTAACGAGCCAACGGCTGCTTCATTAGCCTATGGCTTAGACAAAAAGAGCAACGAAGTCGTTCTCGTGTTTGACTTAGGTGGCGGTACGTTTGACGTATCTATCCTAGAAGTGGGCGATGGTGTGTTTGAAGTTCGCTCTACCTCTGGCGACACTCACCTGGGCGGCGATGACTTCGACAAGAAGATCGTCGATTACATGGCAGAAGAGTTCAAAAAGTCAGAGGGTATTGATCTTCGTAAAGATAAGCAGGCGTTGCAGCGCTTAACCGAAGCCGCTGAAAAAGCCAAGGTTGAGCTATCTAGCGTCACTCAAGCAGAAATCAATCTGCCCTTCATTACTGCCACTCAGGACGGACCTAAGCACATCAATATGACGTTGACCCGTGCCAAGTTTGAAGACCTGTGTACAGACCTAATCAACCGCTGCCGTATCCCTGTTGAAAATGCGCTTCGTGATGCCAAGCTCGACAAAGGCAGCATTGACGAAGTGGTGTTAGTCGGTGGTTCTACCCGGATTCCTGCGGTTCAAGAGCTGGTTAAGCGGGTTTTGGGTAAAGATCCTAACCAAACGGTTAACCCTGATGAAGTGGTGGCAGTTGGTGCAGCTATTCAAGCAGGCGTGCTGTCTGGCGAAGTCAAAGACATTCTGCTGCTAGACGTAACGCCTCTATCTTTGGGCGTGGAAACATTGGGCGGCGTGATGACCAAAATCATTACCCGCAACACCACGATCCCGACCAAGAAGTCAGAAACCTTCTCGACCGCTGCCGATGGTCAAGCGAACGTGGAAATCCATGTTCTGCAAGGCGAACGGGAAATGTCCACCGACAACAAGAGCTTGGGAACTTTCCGTTTAGACGGTATTCCTGCGGCTCCTCGTGGCGTTCCTCAAATTGAAGTCACCTTTGACATTGATGCTAACGGCATTCTCAACGTCCGTGCCAAAGACAAGGGCACAGGCAAAGAGCAATCCATTAGCATCACAGGCGCGTCTACGCTGCCTCAAGATGAGGTCGAGCGGATGGTTCGTGAGGCAGAAGCCAATGCGACGACTGACAAAGAGCGGCGCGAACAGATTGATGTCAAAAATCAAGCAGACTCGCTGACCTATCAAGCTGAGAAGCAAATGACGGAACTGGGCGATAAAGTCTCGGCTGAGGAGAAGACTAAGGTTGAAGGTTTGGTCAAAGACCTGAGAGAGGCGATCGTTCAGGATGACTCTGAGAAGATCAAAACTCTAACCACTGAGCTTCAGCAAGCGCTTTATGCCATTAGCAGCAACTTGTACCAGGCTGCTGGTAGTGATGGCACGGCTTCTAGCGACGGCGGTAGTAGTGCTCCTACGGGTGGTGAAGATGATGTGATTGATGCTGAGTTCTCGGAAGATGACAAGTAAGTAGGTACTTGTAAGTCATCTACCGTAGACAGATCTCCGTAGAGCAGACTCTACAGGATTCTAGATTGAAGGCTTATGTGGACGTAATTCTTTTAAGAGGAATCGTCCTACATGAGCCTTTTTTGTGGAACTCTTTATGGTTTTGTTTCGTCACTAAACTCACCATTGAAGAATTTTCAACAGGTTCACAGGTAATTTTGGTAAAGTAATTAACTGTGACAACTCACAATAAAACTCAGTAGTGCTACACACAGGTACAGAACCTTATGTCACGTCAGAAATCATCATTGATTTGTCTATTTTCCGGTCTGGCGGTTGCTGGTTGCCTGATGACAGGTCTACCAACAGCTAGTTTGGCTCAAGGGCTGCCAGGCTTAACTATTTTTAGCGGCGTTGCCCAGGAAAATCAACTCGGGTATCGGCTAGATTTTGGTGGCGAAATTTCCCGTCCCGATCGCTATCGCCTCAGAATTCCTGCACGGAAGATGACGTTGGCAGCCTCTGAGTTTATTGTTTCTTATCCCGATACCTACACAGGCGAGTTTAATCCTAAAAAGGTCGAACTCAAGGTGGATGGCAAAAAAATTGATTTGGAATCTGTCAACTGGGATCAAGAAAATCGGGTGATTGAAGTTTATCCCAAGGACACTGTTGCTGCGGGTACGCGGGTAGAAATTGTTCTTTCGGATGTTCAGAACCCTCGGCGGGTTGGTACGCACTATTTCAATGCGCTGGTTCGTTCTCCAGGAGACGTGCCCTTGAACCGCTATTTGGGCACTTGGATTTTGAGCATTGGCGACAACTAAGCTCTGTGTTTGAATTTTAGAGAGCCGATTTCTGCAAAGAAGTCGGCTCTCTAAGCGTAGTGAGTGCTATTATTTAGGACTGTGATTTTTTAAGATTTGCAAGGTGAGTTTCTATGACCAAGCGGACTTTAGGCGGCACTAGCCGTAAACGAA
>JBBRCV010000078.1:0-21164 GCA_038204505.1 Elainellales cyanobacterium | reverse complement strand
TACCCTCACTCTATCTATGTTTCAGACTTTAGGAACGTTTCTTCCCCTAGATAGCTTGCTTTCTACTCAAGGCATCATGGTGGCGCTGTTGGTTGCCTATGCCGGGGCAATGTGGATGTTTTTGACGAGTGCTCCTAAAGTCCATACCATCATGGTATCGGACTTAGAGTTGGCAAAAAGATTTTACGAAGGGTTGCTTGACCTGACCGTAGCAGATGTGCCGCTGCACTACTACTACAATTACGAACAAACTTTAGGAACAGTCGGCATTGACCCCATGTACGCTTCGGCGGCGATCGGGCGACCTGCAACCACGACGAGCTACACCAATCCAGAGGGGCTTTGGTATCAGCTCAAGAAAAATACGCAACTGCACGTCATTTCTGGAGCCAGTCTGGGGCAAAAAGATCGGCAGCGTCACGTTTGCTTTGACCATGACTGCCTAGAGCTGCTGCTAATGCGTACTCAGTCCTATCGCGTGAAGTACAAAATTCGCCGAGAGAAGCCTCTAAACTTTTTAGTCAAGGATTTAGATGGGCGAGTGATTGAGATGGCAGAAGTGTCGAACTAAGCTTCCTCCGCTTCAGGTTTGAGCAGAGGAAAAGCGATCGCATCTCGAATACTGGCACAATCGCATAGCAGCATGATGAGGCGATCGATGCCCATTCCCATCCCTACGGTGGGCGGCATCCCATACTCCAGCGCCATCAAAAAGTCTTCATCTACTCCTTGCGCTTCTAAGTCACCCGCCGCCCGCCGCGCTGCCTGTGCCTCTAGTCGCTCCCGCTGATCAATCGGGTCGGTTAACTCTGAGAAACCGTTGGCAGTTTCTCGCCCTACAATAAATAGCTCGAACCTTTCTACCAATCCAGGCTTGCTGCGGTGAGGCTTGGCTAGGGGCGAAATTTCTACCGGATAATCGATGACAAACGTAGGCTGAATCAGGGTTGCCTCTACCCTTTGTTCAAAGGCTTCGTTTAATAGCTTGCCGATCGCCTCAAAATCTTCAGTGCCTTGAATTCCTGCTGCCTTTGCTGCGGCTTTCGCTTCCTCTAGAGTTGTAAATGCTGCAAAGTCTAAACCTGTGTGTTCTTTAACGAGATCGTGCATCGTTACTCTGCGCCAGGGAGGGGTTAGATCGATCGCCTCACCCTGATAGTTAATCTTCAAAGTCTTCAAAACTTCCTGCGCTGGAGTCGTAATCATTTCCTCCGTCAGCGTCATCATGTCTTCGTAATCGCCGTATGCCTGATAGATTTCAATGGAAGTGAATTCGGGATTGTGCCGAGTTGAAACGCCTTCGTTGCGGAAAATTCGTCCCATTTCAAATACACGCTCAAAGCCACCGACTACTAATCGCTTTAGGTGCAGCTCAGTGGCAATCCGGAGATACAACTCCATCTCTAGCGTGTTGTGGTAGGTGACGAACGGACGAGCATCCGCGCCGCCTGCCTCGGACTGCAAAACGGGCGTTTCAATTTCAATAAAGTTCTTGAGATTCAGCATCCTGCGAATCGAGGCGGTAATTAATGCCCGCCGCCGGAAGGTTTGCTGCACCTCTGGATTTACGATCAGGTCAACGTAGCGCTGACGGTAGCGCTTTTCTACATCCGTCAAACCATGCCACTTGTCGGGCAATGGCAACAGCGATTTGGTCAGGATGCTGTATTGGCTGACCTTGACCGACAGTTCACCTTTATCGGTGCGCTTAATACTACCCTTAACGCCCAAAATGTCGCCTGCGTCAGTGAGCTGCTTGAGGTGACTAAAGGCATCTGGCAGTTCTGGCATTTCTGCTTCAATTTTGGCTTTATCCAGGTAAAGCTGAATCGTGCCTGTCTCGTCTTGCAGCGTGAAGAATGCCAGCTTGCCAAAAACTCGGCGCGTCAGGATGCGTCCAGCGATCGCCACTTCGACATCTACCTCTTCCCCATTTGCCAGTTCGCTGTATTGCTCCTGCAACGCCTGTGCCTGATGGGTCACATCCCACCGATAAGCATAAGGATTGAGTCCCAGCGCTTTAAGCTGAGCAACTTTTTCAAGGCGAGTCGCGCGCAGATCGTCAGAAGCCATAGATATCAAGGATAAAAGGTAAACAGTCGAGAGATGTAACGTACAGACAAGTGGTAAGAGTAGTGCCCCCGTGCCTACCCAGCTTAGTCCTGCTGACTAGAAAACTGGCGCGCCCCAATAAAACAAAAAACCAGTGCCACGACCAGCAAAATCGGCAAGACGTACCAGGGAAACTGACTAAATGGCAAGTAAGCCGCTGCTCTTAGACCCAAGCTAGTATAAGTCAATGGCAACAAATAGACGATAAATTTCAGGGCGATCGGTAAAGTGCTAGGGTCAAAAAACGTCGCGCCTAGGAAAGACATCGGCACAATCAAAAAATTGTTCAAAATCCCCACGCCTTCCAGAGACTTAACATTCAGCCCCACAATCACGCCCAACCCTGAAAATACCGCACAGTTGAGAACGAGAACCAGCAGAAACAGCGGATTTAGAAAATTCCATTGCCCGGTAAACAATATCGCCAGCAACAGCACCGAAGAAGAAGTCAATAGCCCTCGGACAATACCCGCCAGCATTTTGCCAAGGAACAGCGCCAGAGGACTCACAGGCAGAAGCAAAATTTCCTCAAAAGTTTTAGAGTAAAGCCGTTCGCCGCAGATCGAAAACGTCGTACCGCCAAAACTAATAGTCATGGAAGACAACGCCACCATTCCTGGCAAAATGAACTGAAGATAGGTGTCGCCAACGGGCGGCTTAACAGTGAGAGCACTACCCAACCCAAACCCAAACGCCAGAATGTAGATTAGCGGCGAAATTAATCCAGAGGCAACCACTTGGAGGATACGAACTCGTAAGTCGAGCCAATCGCCCCAGAAAACAGTGAGGCTATCCGACAAAAGGGTATCAAGTGAGGTATTAAATCCTTTACTGAGCCGGAGTGAAGACTGAGAAGCCACAGTAGTACACCATTGAGAATATTTGATGAACTGTTAAGAACACCTTTACATTTGTAGCACGATGGCGAGGCAATACGAGCCAGTGGCTCATGCAATAGAATTTTAGTAGTGAATCCAATCGCCGCCCTATTTTCCTTGCATCCCCCAAAACTTATGGTTGCTAACCAAAGCTATTCCTTCATTTCTCCAGAAGAATATTTAGCCGCAGAAGAAACTAGCCCGATCAAGCACGAATATATTGATGGCGATGTGTTTGCAATGGCAGGAGCTTCTGATGCCCATGTCACTATTTCTCTCAACTGTGCATCGCTTCTAAAAGCTCATCTGCGCGGAACAGGCTGTCGAGTATTCATGGTAGACATGAAAGCACGGCTCAACAAGCTGAATCGCTTTTTTTATCCTGATGTGATGGTGACTTGTGATGAGCGCGATCGCTCCACCTCTTTAATCAAAAGTTATCCCTGTTTAATTATAGAAGTGTTATCTGACTCAACGGAAGCCTTTGACCGAGGCGATAAGTTTGCCGACTATCAAGAAATGGAGACCCTGATGGAGTACGTTGTCATCAGCCAAACCAAACAAAGACTTGATTGCTTTCGTCGCAACGAGGAAGGATTTTGGGTTTTACAATCTTATAAGCCAGGTGACAAAGTTCATCTCAAGAGCGTAGATTTTTACACCACAATTGAGGAAATTTATGAGGATGTGGTGATTGAAGATGCGATCGCCACAATGCAGTAAAAGCTGACCTCTAGACCTCTAAATTTAGGCAACGCCTAGCTAAACCAAATCAATCCCACAACCGTTAGAGCGATCGCCCCTAACGCAATCCACACAAACCCATTATCCTTCGTCTCGACTTGGCTTAAATCAATAGGTTCTGGCGTAAGTTGGGGACGTGGACGCGGACGTGGGGCAGGAGGCGGATAACCAGAAGCTCTTTTATTTTTATCATTTGCCTCATCAAGCTTAGTGAGGTCAGGGATTTTAGTCATCCATTCCTCCCGTAGCTTCAACCTAGGAGCTTTGAGAATGGCGATCATACGGCGGCTTTGTTTACGGGTTTTAATATCAGGATGGCTGCCGAGGGATTCGCAGAGGGCGATCGCCTCCATATTTCTATCTGCTGCTTGATAGGCGTTGACCAACCAAATTTGCACCTCTCCTCCCAATGACGAGTTGCGTTCTACTAAGCTCGTTGCTTTTTCCAACGCTTCAACCGACTGGCGATATAGCCCGCGTTCAAAGGCATCTTGTCCAATCTGAAACTGTTGGTGAGCAAGTTCTAGGTTTTCTGTCGTCATCAGTCGTTCTTCCGTCTACGCCACGATTTTGGTGCCAATTCCAGCATCGTCAGTAAAGATTTCTAGCAGCAGCGCGTTGGCAATACGACCGTCAATAATATGCGCGGCTCGAACACCTTGGGCTAGCGATCGGACACAGCAACTCACCTTTGGAATCATGCCGCCGCCGACTATACCAGATTCAATTAGTTTACGCGCTTCATTAATATCAAGCATCGTCATGATGGTGGAGGGATCATGATAGTCGCGCAAAATTCCCGGTGTATCGGTCAATAGAATGAGTTTTTCTGCACCTAAAGCCGCCGCTATTTCACCTGCTACAGTATCAGCATTAACATTGTAAGATTGCCCCGTTTTATCGGCTGCAACGCTAGAAATAACTGGAATATAACCGCTTTCTACCAATAGTTTTACCAGCTCAATGTTAATGCTACTCACTTCACCCACAAAGCCAATGCCCTCCTGTCCTTCAGGACGCGCCATGATGATGTTGGCATCTTTGCCGCACAGCCCCACAGCTAAGCCACCAGCCTGATTAATTAACGCCACAATTTCTTTGTTGACCCGACCTACCAGCACCATTTCTACAACGTCCATTGTGGCAGCATCGGTGACGCGCAAGCCGTTTTTAAATTGGGGTTCAATGCCCAATTTATCAAGCCAGGAATTAATTTCAGGACCACCGCCGTGGACAATTACAGGACGTAAGCCGAAGCTGGAAAGCAGCACCACATCTCGCAGCACTAATTCTTTGAGGATGCTATCTTTCATGGCTGCGCCGCCGTATTTGATCACGACTGTTCGCCCAGCAAATTGTTGAATGTAGGGCAGGGCTTCGCCGAGGACTCGGACACGCGTAGCATCGTTGATTTGAACTAAATTAGGGTCACACTTCATGGGACGGATTGCGAATAGTTTGTCAGCAGTCTATCAATTTTGGGTGTACTCAACTGTGAATTCTGATGCAGACGGAGGATGCACTTCGGGCTTTAGAGATTTTTGGATTTCTTCTAAGACGCGGATGGCTAGCTGCTGAGGCGATTCATCGGCACCGATGACGATCCGCACATCGGCTTGGTCGTAGAGAGACTGGCGTTGTTCTAGGAGCGTCTGTAATGTCTGCCGCAGGTCAACGCCTTGCAGAATGGGGCGGGTACTGTCGCTTTGAAGGCGATCGCATAATTGATCAACAGATACGTCGAGCCAAATAACAATGCCGTGACGGAGGTAGCTCCAGTTTTGGCGTTGTAGAACAATACCGCCGCCAGTGGCGATCGCCATCTGCTGATAAGCCGCAACTTGTCCTAAAACCTGGGTTTCTAATTCTCGAAACGCCGTCTCTCCCGCTGTTGCAAAAATTTCGGTTACGGGTTGCCCTGCCGCCGCTTCAATCACGACATCAGTATCCAAAAACCGATAGCCTAACTCTTGCGCCAGGATTTTTCCTAGCGTCGATTTGCCAGCCCCCATCATGCCGATGAGATAGAGATTGACCTTCTTAAAATCAAAGTTCATCAGGGTCTATTCCCATGCTTCTTAAACGTTCCGCCAATCGATCTGCCCGCTGTTTTTCTTGCTGAACGAGTTCCGCTTGAATCGGCAGCAGAGTTCCATCCGGCAATGCCCATCGAATCCAATTAGACTCAATTTCTTCATAGCGACCCTCCCATCTTCGCAGCACCAATCCTAATTCTTGGCTCAACAACTGCCCGGAGGCATCAGACTGAATTGGCTTATAAACGCCCTCTTGCAATCTAAAACCTGACCATTCGTAAAGAAATGGCTCAAATATAAAATATTCAGGAACCCGCAGTTTGTTTTGGTAGGTTAGTTTTTTCTCTTCTCTATCATTTTCTGCGGTGCTCGGCGACATCAGTTCCACGACCACATTAGGGAGGCGATCGTTTTCTTGCCAAGCGATCCAGCTTTTACGCTCCCGCTGAGGCACATCAAGTACGACAAAGAAATCTGGTCCTTTAAAGTCTTTATTACGAGCTTGATCAAGGCTGTAGTACACAAACATGTTGCCACCAATGAAGCAGTCGCGTTGAGACGGCAAGTGCAATTGCAGCGCTTCTATGAGCAAGTGCATTTGAGAAGCGTGGCGCGGAGTTTCCATGGGGATGCCGTCATCGTAAGGGAGGTCATCTTCGGTGAGAGCAGTGATTTCGGCAGGCGAAACATCGATTCCGTAGTATTGGAATTCGGCGAGTAGGGCAGCTTCGATGTCAATCGGCATAGCTTCTCCTGAAATCAATAGATCTAGTTTATCCTGTGGCGCTATTCTGCGGAATTAGCGCGTCGCCATAGCGCCCTAACTAAGCGTATCTCATTGTAGTTATAGGTTTCGTCTAGCTGGTCGCGGATTGCCCGCAACGAAGCAGCGCCCGCTATGGCGATCGCCCCTTCAATGTGCGATCGCCGTTCTGCCGACACCAGCCCTTCCAAATCTACCTCTCTCCCAGCTTCGACAAGTGAGCCTAAATGATCCATAACGGTGCTAAGGCGCAGGTTCCGTTTCTCGGCAATTTCGGCAGGTTTATGTCCTCGTTGATAAAGTTCAAGGGTGAGGAAGTGAGTAGCGTTGAGGATGGTTTCGCGGGGTGGTGGCGGCGGCGCTGTGCCTGCTGACTGCTGTAAAGGAATGCCTTGTTCTTCGCAGAAAAGGCGGATTTCGGTGATGAAGCGATCGCCATATTGCGCTAGTTTGTGGCTACCCACGCCTGAGATTTCGGAGAATTCTTGAATCGTTTGGGGCTGCTGCTGCGACATCAGCTTGAGGCTGGAGTCGGCAAAGACCACGTAGGGCGGCACTGATTGAGAATCGGCGATCGATTTACGCAGCGATCGCAGGCGATCGAACAATAGCTCGGCATTGGCGCGGCGGGCGCTAGATACTTCTTCTTTAGCTTCACTGATGCGGTTGGGTAGGGCAACTTCGACGGTTCGCAACTTCCGCATGACTTCCCAACTCACGGCGTTGAGGCGAAGGACAGAGTAGCCATCGGTGGTTTCTTCGAGTAAGCCCTGGTGCAGGAGCGATCGCCCTAACACTCGCCAATCGTCGGCAGTGTGGTCTTTGCCGATGCCGTAAGTGGAAAGCTCGTTGTGTCTATTCGCCAACACGCGCTTATCTTTGGAGCCGCGCAATACGTCAATGATGTACTTCATCCCAAAACGCTCTTTGCAGCGAGCCACGCAGGACAGAAATTTTTGGGCTTCTAAAGTCCAATCTTCAGTGGGCTGGGGGCGGAGACAGTTGTCGCAGTTGCCGCAGTTGCCTTCAAAGCGTTCGCCAAAATAGCTGAGCTGAATGCTGCGGCGGCAGTGGGTGCCTTCAGCGTAGTCAATAACCTGGCGTAGTTGCTGGCGGGCAATTTGTTGTTCGTTAGGATCGGTTTTCTGTTCAATTAAATACTCGACGGTTTTAACATCGCCGTAGCTTAAAAACAGCAAACATTGCGATGGTTCCCCATCGCGTCCGGCACGTCCTGACTCCTGGTAATAGCCTTCTAAGTTACGGGGCAAATCAAAATGAACGACAAAACGAACGTCGGGTTTATTAATTCCCATGCCAAATGCAACGGTGGCAACCATGACTCGGACATCATCTCGAATGAAGCGAGTTTGGTTTTGCGATCGCTCTTTGTCACCCAATCCAGCGTGATAAGGTAACGCTTCAATGCCATCCTGTTGCAACCGATAAGTAATTTCGTCTACTTTTTTACGGCTGAGGCAATACACAATTCCTGAACCAGGAGTTTGCCGAATAATCTGCCGCAGATCCTCGTAAGAGCGTTTTTGCTTGGGGCGAACTTCGTAGTAAAGATTCTGGCGATTGAAGCTAGAAACGTGGATGAGGGGCGATCGCAATGCCAATTGATTGTGAATATCGAGCCGGACGCGTTCGGTGGCGGTGGCAGTCAATGCCATTAGGGGCACATCGGGATAGCGCAGACGAATTTCTTTAAGCTGCCGATACTCTGGGCGAAAATCATGTCCCCATTCCGATACGCAGTGCGCCTCATCAATGGCAAAGGTCGAGATGCCAACTTTCGCTTTGACCTGATCTAAAAACTCTAAAAACTGCTCGGCAAATAGTCGCTCTGGTGCCACATACAGCAGCTTAGTTTGACCGCTCAAAATGTCGCTGGCTCGTTGCCGCACCTCTAGCGAAGATACTGTGCTATTAAGAAACGTGGCGCTAATGCCGTTGTCTTGCAACGCTTGCACCTGGTCTTGCATCAGCGCAATCAACGGCGACACCACAATCATCAGCCCTGGTTTCAGCAGTGCCGGAAGCTGAAAACACATCGACTTGCCGCTGCCCGTAGGCATGATTACCAGCAAATCCTGGTTCTCTAACGCCGCCTCAATGATTTCTTTTTGACCCAAACGGAAGCGATCGTAGCCAAAGAAATGCTTGAGCGATTGTTCTAGGGAGTCGGGGGAAACCGATGAAGACAAGTTGGCAGTCATGGAGTTAATCGGGTGCGCTGACCTCATTATGTTGCCCTAAAACTGGTCAGGGTCAAGACCTTTTTCTCGAAGTTTGGCAAGGAGGATTTCGCGCTCTTGGCGTTCTTGCTCAAGCTGCTGTTGGGTTTGTTCAAGCTGCTGCTGGGCTTTTTCAAGCTGCTGCCGGGTTAACACTACTTGTTCCTGGGCGATTGCAGCTTGATCTTGGGCTAGCACCGCTTGTTCTTCCGGTGTCGGCACAAGCTGTCCATCTGGCTCGAAAAATCGCAGCTCTGATTCAAACACACCCAGGTATAGCCCCAGTTGCTTACTCCACAGCCAGTTTTGCTGATTCGGCTGAAGGGGTTGATACTCACCTGCAACTAAACAAAAGCCTTTGAATTCTAGAGTCTGAGGGTGGAACCAAAAATATTCAGGGGTGCGAAAAGTATCCTGGTAAAGCTGTTTTTTTAAGCCGCGATCGACGGCTGCGGTGCTGTCTGAAAGCAATTCGACAATAACATTGGGATACTTCCCCTGTTCTGCCCAGAGCATCCAGCTTTTGCGAGGTCGGTTTTCAGCTCCTAGCACTACAAAGAAGTCAGGGCCCCGAAAGTCGCGCGTGGTCACTTGGTCGGGGCTGTAGTAAATTGTTAAATTGCCCGTAGCATAAAAATCATCTCGATTTTTCCACCGTGCTTTTAGGCATTTCAGCAAAATATCAATTTGGTCGCGGTGCAAATCACTTTCCAACTCAGGCTCGTCACTTTCTAAGTCATAGGGTAGAACAATTGTGTCGGTGGGCAGAGGAACTTTGGCAATGGTCATAAGTTGCAGGACTCACGCGGTTACCTTAAGTTTAGCTTAGGGGGTTGGATGGCGATCGCTTCATCAAAATGGTACATTTATACTGACCAAAAATCAATCAATGCAATAATTGCTCTCTGTTCTGTGAGTTTATTTGAAGACTAGGAAACCATTCGTGGGTTGTCTAAATACCTCGGAAAAGATGTGGCGAAATTATCAAGCACGACCTTCTTGAAAAAACATTCTGGGTAAGAGCCGCGATCGTCCATCTTCAAAAACTTATCGGAATGCCTTACTGTTATACATTGAAACTAACATAAAACTTATAAGTAAAAATCTATGGGAATGCCTTGTCAAGTGAACAGCATTGTGAAGCTGAATGGAACAGAATTTCCAACAATAATGGAGATCAATGCAGTTCACAAGGCAATAAAGTCGGGCTATCGCATTTTCCCGATCGACGTGCCGCTCCAGCTTGTAGATGAAGCTTGGTGCGCTCATGGCGATGTGATAATTACCCATCTGACTTGGACAAATCAGCAGACGGTTCTGGAGTTTCGTATCCATCGTATCTATGACCAGCCCTTCCTACTGAAATAGATAAAATGATTAACGCCAACAATCAGAAAACCTACACCTCTCTCAGTGTAGTTCAACATTATGCCCAGTTAAGCGCCCTACAGCCTGCTGAAGCAACCGTTTTCAAACTGCTTCAATCTCAATTGGGAAGTATGAAGATGCTGGATATTGGAGTAGGAGGCGGTCGAACCACTCAACATTTTTCTGAAGTTGTCGCAGAATATATAGGCATTGATTATTCAGCAGATATGATTGCAGCTTGTCAGAAACGATTTTCAGATGCTTCTGACACAACGCTTTTTCAAGTCTGCGATGCTAGAGATATGAGTCGGTTTAAGGATGATTCTTTTGACTTTATTTTGTTTAGTTTTAATGGCATTGATTATATTTCACACGCCGAGCGATCGCAGGTCTTTAAAGAAATTCAAAGGATTGGAAAACCGGGTGGATATTTCTATTTCTCCAGCCATAACCTGACAGCGTTTGAACAAGAATTTGATTTTAAGCAACAGTTCAGCTTTAACCCGCTTGAGACCTACATTAATTTGATGATGTCGGCTTTACTGCACGTTTTTAATTTTCCCACCACCCTTAAACAGCTAAAAAAATCAGCCTACTCAATCCTTAAAGATGAATCACACAACTTTCGCCTAAAAACGTATTATGTTAGACCTCAAGAACAGATAAACCAACTAGAGTCACACTTTAGCGATGTGAAAGTTTATTCCTGGAAAAGTGGTTTGGAACTTACAGAAGATGAGATGCACTGCCATTCTGATCTGTGGTTGTATTACCTGTGTGTTGTTAAAGACAATAATGGGTTAACTCGTGTGGGCACTCATTAAGATTGGAACACTGCAAAATTGAAATACTGCGTAGGGCTGACTCAATCATCTTAATAGTCGTGATAGTATCCATGGCGATGGTGATTGAACCCTAAGTGACAATAATGGGAGTATCTAAAATTTATGAAGAAGTTCGTTCAATCTTTAATTAGTGGGTTGGCGATCGCGCTGATCACCTCACTGGTGTTTACCGCGTTCCCTGCGACCTCTAGCGCCGCCTTGGTGCAACTACCGCCTCTCCCTTACGACTACGCAGCGCTGGCACCGTCTATTGATGCAGAAACGATGCAGCTTCATCACGACAAACATCACGCTACTTACGTCACAAACCTCAATGCAGCGTTAGAGAAATATCCTGCTCTGCAAAATAAAAGCGTGGAGTCATTGCTGCAAAACTTAAATCAAGTTCCTGAAGACGTTCGTAAAACCATTCAAAACAATGGTGGCGGACATATCAATCATTCGATGTTTTGGACAATCATGAAACCTGACGGCGGCGGTAAACCTACCGGGACTTTGGCAACTGCGATTCAAAGCACATTTGGTAGCTATGAAGCCTTCCAAGAAAAGTTTAATCAAGCAGGTTTAAGCCAATTTGGTAGCGGCTGGGTGTGGCTGGTCACTAACCCTCAAAAACAGCTTAAAATCATTAGCACTGCCAATCAAGATAGCCCATTAATGCAAGGTCTATACCCTGTTATGGGCAATGATGTGTGGGAACACGCCTATTACCTCACTTATCGCAATCGACGAGCGGATTATCTTAAAGGCTGGTGGAATGTGGTGAATTGGGCTGAGATTGAGAAGCGGTTTGTCAGTAGTGCAAATTACTAAATCCCTAACTTTTCCAACACCGATCGCGTCGACACAACATGACGATCTAATCCCAATGCTTTAGGCTCAATGCCTAACGCTAGAGCTACTAACTGAGGCAAATGCAGCACAGGTAGCCCCAGTTTTTCGCCTACCACTTGCGCGACTTCGGGTTGGCGAGAGTCGAGGTTGAGATGACAGAGAGGGCAAGGAGTAACAATGCAGTCGGCTCCAGCGGCGATCGCCTCCTGAATGTGTCCACCCGCCATTTTGAAAGATTGCTCGGTGGCGTAGCTAGAGAGAGGCCAGCCACAGCACTGGGTGCGTCCTCGATAGTAGATGGGAGTTGCCCCGATCGCCCGGAAAACGTTTTCCATTGATTCGGGGCTGTGGGGATCGTCATAGGGCAGAGGTTGCGATCGCAACAGGTAGCAACCATAAAAGGAAGCGCACTTTAAGCCGGAGAGTTTGCGGGTAACTTTTTGTTGGAGCGCCTCTAAGCCATAGTCTCCGACCAGCGCCCAGAGGAGATGTTTAACGTCGGTGCTGCCTTTATAGGGAGAGCAGCCTTCTTGTTTGAGCAGTCCGTTGACTTGTTCTACGTAGGCTGGATTGGTCTTTTGCGCTGACTTGAGGCGATCGTCTACGTGCCCAATCACGCCTTGACAGGTGCTGCAATGGGTCAGGAGAGGCAGGTTGAGTGATTCGGCTAAGGCAATATTGCGGGCATTAACGGTATCTTCTAAAAGCTGGGAATCTTCTTTGAAAGTACCAGATCCGCAGCAAGAGGCTTTTTTAAGCTCCACAAGTTCGATGCCGAGGGCTTGAGTCAGGGCTTGGGTGGAGAGGTAGAGTTCTCGGCAAGCTCCTTGGGCGACGCAGCCGGGGAAATAGGCGTATCGTAGGGTCATGGTTAGGCTGACAATTGGCTAGGCTATGTATATGATGCATTGATGTGGAGGGAGTGAGGGAAAATCTTTTTTGATCTTCACTTTTTATAGTTCATGCTTTCTCAAGTTTTTTATTTAATTCGCTCTCAGGCAGATGGTCAGTATTTGGTGGCTCGGACTAAAGCTGAACCGAAGCAGAAAGGTGACCAGACGAGTGATGCACAGGCTGTTGATGTGCAATACCTTTTAGTGTTTAAGGAACATTATGATGCGCTGAGCTATATCAATACGCATGGGGCAGATGTGGCAAATCGGTTTGCGGTAGAGTCGATCGCGGGGACGCAGTTGGGTAATTTGTTGAAGCGATGGGGGTTTGCGGGGATGGGAATGGTGCAAGATCCGTTGTTGCCGCGCATTGAATTTTTACAGCACGAGTGAACGGATGCACGGTAGAATACTCAGTCGCAAGGCATATTTTTTCTACCTGCACTTAAGCCCCCGAACTTAAAACTATGACGAACTACCGGATTACGCTTCTCCCTGGCGATGGCATTGGGCCCGAAATTTTGGATGTGGCAGTGGTGGTGCTGAACCGGGTAGGAGAAAAACTGGGGTTGCAGTTTGAGTTTAAGACGGCACTGATGGGTGGAGCGGCGATCGATGCAACAGGCGTGCCTTTACCTGATGAGACGCTGGAGATTTGTCGCAGCAGTGATGCGGTTTTATTGGCGGCGATCGGGGGCTATAAGTGGGATACTCTGCCCAATAGTTTGCGTCCAGAGCGAGGACTTTTAGGCTTGCGGGCTGGGTTAGGGCTGTTTGCAAACCTGCGTCCGGCAACTATTTTGCCACAGTTAATTGATGCCTCTTCGTTGAAGCGTGAGGTGGTAAAAGGCGTAGATATTATGGTGGTGCGGGAGTTGACGGGGGGAATTTACTTCGGTCAGCCCAGAGGTATTTTTGAGACCGAAACGGGGGAGAAGCGCGGGGTCAATACCATGGTGTATTCCGAAAGCGAGATTGAGCGGATTGGGCGGGTGGCGTTTGAGGCGGCGCGGAAACGGACTGGTCGCCTATGTTCGGTGGATAAGTCGAATGTGCTGGAGGTTTCGCAACTGTGGCGCGATCGCATCACCCAACTTTCAGCAGAATATCCTGACGTAGAGCTTTCCCACCTATACGTGGATAACGCCGCCATGCAGCTTCTCCGCGCCCCCAAACAGTTTGACACCATTGTGACGGGTAACTTGTTCGGAGATATTCTTTCCGATGCCGCCGCTATGCTCACGGGCAGCATTGGGATGTTGCCTTCAGCAAGTCTAGGAATACCAGGCACTCCGGGCGTGTTTGAACCCGTCCACGGTTCTGCCCCAGATATTGCAGGGCAAGATAAGGCAAACCCGATCGCCCAAGTTTTCAGTGCAGCCATGATGTTGCGCTATGGGCTAAACGAACCCGCCGCCGCTGACCTCATAGAACAGGCAGTCCAGACAGTACTAGATGCGGGCTATCGGACGGGGGATATTATGTCGGCTGGGATGAAACCCGTGGGCTGTCAGGCAATGGGTGAAGCGTTGCTGGCGGCGCTGTAGGTGGCTCTTATAGGCTGTAGGTAAGTTTTACAGATAGGGTGGGGGCGATCGCTCCCTAACACTTTGTAAAGAATTATTACATTCTCGTTTCTATCTTGCTGAGATTGCAGAAATCTACTAGAGTCTAGCAGTACGAAAATTGGAATCAATCAATGGTATATGCTCCGCTCAAAGAACCGCAGCCCAATAGCCCTGTAGAAACGATGGATTTTTCCGATCTGCTCGATCCAGCTATCCTGCAAACTGCGCGGCAAATCTATCGCACTTATTACGAGGTACATCCTGAAGAAATTCAGCGCCCACTGGGTGTGGCGATCGATCGCAGCACCCATCGCGGCAAGCTAATTTTTACAGGTAAGCCTGTTCTTTTACCCCGCGAGTGCTTTGTGCCTCTCAATCAAATTGAGTCTGAGTTGAGCTAGGCAAAAGCTAATTCGTTCTCTCAGTTCAGGCTCTAGTCATGTCCTTACCTGCGGTTACTTATAAAGATATTCAATCGGCTGCGACCCGTCTGAAGGAGCAGGCAACTTTCACCCCCGTGCTTACCTCTCGGACTGTGGACGATCGCACCCAAAGTCAAGTCTTTTTTAAATGCGAAAATTTTCAGCGCACTGGCTCCTTTAAATTTCGAGGAGCTTATAACGCTCTAGCTCAACTCTCTGCTGAACAAAAACGGCGGGGAGTGGTTGCTTATTCATCGGGCAATCATGCTCAGGGGATGGCGTTAGCGGGAAAGCTCTTGGGCATTCCTACCACAATTGTCATGCCGAATGATGCACCAGCAGTCAAACTAGCAGCAACGCAGGGCTATGGGGCTGAGGTTGTGCTATACGATCGCGCGGAATTGGGACGGGAGGATCTGTGTCAAAAAGTCGCTGAGGAACGAGGTGCAATGATTGTGCCGCCGTTTAATCATCCTCACATTATTGCGGGGCAGGGAACAGCGGTAAAAGAACTGATTGAGGCAGTGGGCGAACTGGATATGCTGCTGGTGTGCTGTGGTGGCGGCGGCTTGTTATCGGGATCGGCGATCGCCGCTCATACGCTTTCACCCCGCTGCCGAGTCATTGGTGTAGAGCCTGAGAAAGGTGATGATGCGACGCGATCGTTTCACACCAAAACTCTTCAGATGGTTGAAAATCCTGACACGATCGCGGATGGTGCTCGAACTGCCAGCCTGGGGACGCTGACGTTTCCTCTCGTTCTGCAATATGTTCAGGACATGGTAACGGTTTCGGATGAAGCGTTGCTGCGAACGATGTTTTTCTTGTGGGAGCGGATGAAAATTGTGGTGGAACCCACGGGCGTATTAGCGGCAACAGCTTTACTAGAAGGAATTGTGACTGCTCCAGGACAGCGGGTGGGGGTGGTAATTAGTGGCGGAAATGTTGATTTAGGGAAGTATTTGCGCTAAGTTTTTTGAGTTTTCCATTCATTTGATAACAAGCTCTACACGATCAAATCGAAAAAGCGATCGTACATCCAAATTGACTGCCGCAGTACCCCATCTTGCTGGAACCCTAATCGCTCAGGAATGGCTCGGCTCTTAAAGTTTCCAGCCGCTACATAGATCACGATGCGATTCAGGTTTAACTCATCAAACCCATAGCACATCAAGCCCTGGCAAGCTCGCGTCATAATGCCTTTGCCTTGCAGGGGTGCTGCTAACTAATAGCCAATCGAACTTTTACGATCGCTCCAATTCACTTCATGCAAATCAATACAACCGCATAATTCCCCGCGATACCAAATCCCGCAGGTCACTCCGTTATTGCGTGCAAACCGCTGGAGCGATCGCTCAATAAACGCCTGAGTATCGGCGATCGACTGCGTTCCATCCACCCAGTTCAACCACTCTCTGAGGTAAGCCCGATTTTGATTAACCAGGTTAAACAATTGCTGGGAATGGTGATGCTGGAGCAAGCCCAATTCCACCTCATCATCGACTTTATAAAGAAACATCAGCAGACCTCCTAGAGGATTGGTGCCATTTTACCAGCGTCATTAAAGTTGCTTCTCTCAGTTTTCTCAGTTATTTATCTGGGTTTTCTCAGCCAATCATTAATCTTGCCTCAGAGAATCTCTAGGGCAAGAGCCTAATATCGGAGTGTCAAAAGACATCGCGGCTTGCTCAAAGATTTCCCTACCCACACAAGGCAGAAAGATATGAACTTCAAAATCATTAGCTTCGTTACAGGTTTAGTACTAACCGCCACTCTGGCAAGTTGCACTAGCAACGCACCGACCAGCACTGAAGCCGCCCCTAGTAGCCCCGCAGCCAGCGCGGCTCCAAGTGACGCGATGAAAGGCGACGCGATGAAAGGCGATGCCATGAAAGGCGACGCAATGAAAGGCGGCGCAATGAAAGGCGATGCGATGTCTCCTAGCCCAACAACTCACCCCTAGGTAATTAAAAAAGATGACAAGTCTCCAACGACGACGGTTACTCGTATATTTGGGGTTGGGGGTGGTCGGAGCCAGTGCTGCAACATTGGTTCCGGGTTGCCAAAAGACCTTTACATCCGCCGCTTCTCTTCCAATTTCCGATAAAGCTTCTAGTACAGCGCCTAAAGAGGCTTCCGCGAATTTTCCCACAGGCAAAACCCTACCCGAATTCCAAGGCATTAGTGAGTGGCTTAATGGCTCTCCTTTAACTATTGCTGATCTTGGCGGTAGCGTTGTGCTGATTCAGTTCTGGACATTTGCTTGCATTAACTGTCAACGAACGTTGCCTTACATTGTGAAATGGCATCAGCAATATGCTGATCAGGGGCTAAAGGTAGTTGGCGTTCACACCCCTGAGTTTGCCTTTGAGCGAGAAACAAGCAATGTTCAAAAGGCATTGAAAGAACACCAAATTACCTATCCTGTTCCCCTAGATATTGACTTCAAAACCTGGAAAGCTTATGACAACGGCTACTGGCCTGAGCTTTATTTAGCCGATCGCCAGGGCAAAATCCGCTACAACCACATTGGCGAAGGAGCCTACGACGAAACTGAACAAACCATTCGTCAGCTTCTTCAGGAAGGTTAAAGCATGACGACGCTACCTCTTGGCTTAGCATTGTTGGCGGGAGTTCTCACCGTTCTTTCGCCTTGCGTTCTCCCAGTTTTACCTATTATTGTGGGGCGATCGCTGCAATCCCATCCCTATGGTCCGGTTGTTTTGGTAGCAGGCTTAGTGAGTGGATTTGCCGTGGCAGGGAGCTTGCTGGGCATCACCGCAAGCTGGTTTACGGGGGTAGCCAACGGCATTCGGCTATTTGCAATAGTTCTCCTGTTAGTTTTAGGATTGTTAGCAATCTTTCCCCATTGGAGCGATCGCCTGTTCAGTGCACTCCGCATTCACCGATTTCGATCATCTACCTCTAAATCATCCGTTCCTAAAGGACTACTGGGCGAGTTTTGGTTAGGCACCCAACTGGGATTGCTCTGGACACCCTGCGCCGGACCGATCCTAGGCAGCATTTTGGTATTAGCCGCTGTCGATCATCAAATTACAGGTGCATTTCGTTTGTTGTTGGTTTACGGTATTGGAGCAGCCCTACCTTTGTTAGCGATCGCCTATGGGGGACGTACCCTCAGCCGCCGACTGTTTAAGATTCGTGCCTATGGTGCGACCTTACAGCGAGTTGGAGGTGTCATAGTGGTAATGACAGCGATCGCCATCCTTTTAGGCTGGGATGTGCAAATTCAACTTTGGCTAGCGCCACTTTTTCCAAATCAATCGCTTTAAAGCAGAGCATATTCCTATGGTAATTTCTAAATTTCTGCGATCGCGCCGTTTCATCTTCAGTCTGTCGCTCCTTTCCGTTGCTGCGATTGGGTTTTACAGCGCGTCCCGAACAGCGCTACTGACTTCAACTGCGATCGCTGCCACAACATTTCCTGCTCCCACAGCCGTTCTCCCAAGTGTCCAAGGAGAACAAACCGCAGTGTTGGCAGGCGGATGTTTTTGGGGACTGGAAGCCGTATTTGAACATCTCAAAGGAGTCTCCAACGTCGTCTCAGGTTTTTCTGGAGGCGACGCTGCAACGGCACATTACGAAGAGGTGAGTTCTGGCAGCACAGGACACGCCGAAGCCGTGAAAATTACCTACGATCCTGCACAGATTTCCTACGGGCAGTTACTCCAAGTTTACTTCGCTGTCGCCCACGATCCAACTCAACTCAATCGCCAAGACCCTGACTCTGGCACCCAATATCGTTCGGCTATCTTTTTTGCGAACACTGAGCAGCAGAACACTGCCAAAGCCTATATTGATCAACTCAATCAGGCTCATATTTTTAAGAGCGCGATCGTCACTCAGGTCACGCCCTTAACCGGGTTCTATGAAGCCGAAGAATATCATCAAAATTTCATCGATCGCAATCCTGATTACCCTTATGTAGTAATCAATGATCTCCCAAAGCTCGAACATCTTCAAGCACAGTTTCCTACCTTATACCAGAACGAAGTCAGATAGCTTTTTACCCACCTCTCTGATTAATTACTATGGCTTCAGCGACTCCTGCTAAAAAGAAAGCATTACCCGTTCCTAGCCAAGCTGTTTTGGCAAAAACCTTCCACTGGGTGAATATTATTAGCCTGCTGTTTATGATGAGTAGTGGACTACAAATTTACAACGCCAATCCTGTATTTGGTGGACGTGGCGGCTGGCATTTTCCTAGTTTGTTTCTGCTTGGCGGCTGGCTGGGAGGCGGACGAGACTGGCATTTTGCGGTGATGTGGATCTATTCCCTCAACCTTCTTGCCTATGGTTTATTTGTTTTTATCAGCCGTCGCTGGGAACGGCGATTTGCTAGTTCTAGTGATATTAAAGCCATCCGAGTTAGCGAGAATGTGAAACGGAAAAATTACGCGTGGCATCGACTGGTTTATACCCTGATTATCCCAATCTTAATATTGGCGATCGCCAGTGGTCTAGCGATGTACAAACCTGTTCAACTGCATTGGCTTGCGTCACTATTTGGAGACTGGCAAACCTTACGAACAATTCACTTTATTACAGTGCCCACGGTGCTTTTATTTACCCTGGTTCATTCCTTATTTGCTCTGAAAGTCGGCGGCACTCGCTTAGTTAAATCCATGTTGATATAATATTCTCTCAATCGTCCCTACTCACCGATCGCCCCCACCATAAATCATGAGCCTGATCTTACCGAAACGCTTGCTCTCTCGTCGTCACTTGCTGCAACTTTCTGGATTAGCTGGGCTGGGGATGTTGCTAGATGGTTGCGGCACAAGCTTATTTTCTGATCAAGTCGGTCAAGCCTCCGAGCCACTTAACCAAGCGATCGAATCCCTACTGTTATCCCAAAAGCCTGTTGCAGAATATCCGGTCAGCGCGATCGAACCTGACAAACTTCTGATCAATACTTTTGACACTACACCGAGAATTGATCCGGCAAAGTTTCAATTGGCGATCGCCGGAGAGGTCGCCCATCCTTTGCAATTGAGCATGGCAGATTTGCAAAAGTTAGCGTTTACTTCCATGGTAATTCGTCATGTTTGTGTCGAGGGTTGGGCGGCGATCGTGCAGTGGGGCGGCGTTCGTTTACAGGATATTGCGGCTTTAGTTCAACCCAAATCTAATGCCCGTTATGTTTACTTTAAATCTGCGGATGGCTACTACGAAAGCTGGGATATCGCTTCGGCGCTCCATCCTCAAACTATGATGGCGTATCAGAAAAATGGACAGCCTTTATCTGTAGATAATGGCGCACCCTTGCGATTAGCATCTCCGGTCAAACTGGGCTACAAGCAGAGCAAATGGGTCACGGAAATTACCTTTACTTCCCAATTAACTCCTAAAAAAGGATACTGGGAAGATTTCGGCTACGAGTGGTACGGCGGAATCTAGCGCTATTGCTGCGACAGCCTTTTTACTGACTCACCCGCTAGCAGGCGATGAGCATCTATCAACGCCTCTGGAATTTTGTCAGCATGGGGACTATGCACCAAACTGGGGCGCAGATCGAGTTCTGCCATCCGCATAGCGTTTGCTCCAGGAACCCAATGTCCAGAATCAGTCAGCATGTTGTAACGCATTTTGCCGTACTCCACCATGTCGTAGGCGATCGCCAAATTTCGCAGCATCAAAATCATCGGAATATTGATATTTCCCGGCGTTTGGTCATAGCTGGGCAAACCTACCTGCCAGGTTTTAGCCCACGCCTCGCCAAACTGGTCAATCATTGCTTGCTCTAAGCGCTGCATAATCGGCGGCAATATCTCATCAACATGATCCAGAAAATCCAAAGTTTTGAGATGTTCGTCAAAATCTTGAGGACGGGCAGCTCCGATGCTGAGCGTGTTGATTTGTGGATGACTCAGACAAAATAGGTCGTTGAACACCATGGGACTCAGGGGCGCGCAAAGATCAACCAGCCTTTGAGGGGGCTTCTCAAGCATACCGCCCTTGTTTGAGGGACTAATGATAAACACGCCCATATCATGACGATTGGCAGCCGCGATCGCCTCCCAATTGGTTTGATTAATGTAGTACCAATGCAAATTGATGTAATCAAAAGCATCTGTGGCGATCGCTTGCTGAATAACTGCCGGAGCCGCGTGGGTCGAAAAGCCGATAAACCGCACTTTGCCCTGCGCCTGAAGCTGACGCACTACATCCAAACATCCACCAGAGCGAAGGCTGTATTCCAGCAATTCGGGCGTATTAATGCCGTGCAGCCCCAGTAGGTCAACATAATCGAGCTTCAGGTAGGACAAAGACTGGTTGAATGTGCTGCGAAACGCTTCAGAGTCAGCACCAGGAGAGATTTTAGTTTGAACAATGAGTTTTTCACGGGGTAGCTTGGGTAGAATCTCACCAAGCTGCATTTCTGAAGATCCGTATCCTCTGGCAGTTTCGATATGGTTGATACCCACGTCGAGCGATCG
>JBBRCV010000077.1:0-21554 GCA_038204505.1 Elainellales cyanobacterium | reverse complement strand
GTCGTCGAACTCGTGATGGCTTTAGAAGAAGAATTTGACATCGAAATTCCCGACGAAGCAGCAGAAGGCATCGCTACAGTTCAGGCTGCGGTGGACTACATCGATAGTAAAGCTGCTGTATAAGGCAACCTTTAGGCGGTTTGGAGTTGGAGTAATGCGGATTTAAGACCCGACTTACTCCTAACTTCTCAAAAAATGCCTGATTTTTCAAAATAATGTTATTCGTTCTGGGTGTTGAAACCCTCGAAGCTGCTGTCATGACAAGTTATGAATTGAAGCGAGTTGTGGTTACGGGCTTGGGTGCTATAACCCCCCTGGGTAACACTCTGGCTGAGTACTGGGAAGGGCTGTTGAGCGGTCGTAATGGCATTGGACCCATTACGCTGTTTGATGCATCGAAGCACGGTTGCCGGATTGCCGGGGAAGTTAAAGGGTTTGACCCACTTACTTATCTCGATCGCAAAGAAGCGAAGCGAATGGATCGTTTTGCTCAGTTTGCGGTTTGTACCAGCAAGCAGGCAGTTGCGGATGCCGGATTAGAAATTAATGACCTGAATGCCGACCAAATTGGAGTCGTCATTGGCACTGGAATTGGTGGCTTAAAGGTCATGGAAGAACAGCAGGAAATCTATCTAACTCGTGGTCCCGATCGCTGTAGCCCTTTCATGGTTCCTATGATGATCGGCAACATGGCGGCGGGTTTAACCGCAATTCAGACTGGGGCGAAAGGTCCCAACTCCTGCCCAGTGACCGCCTGTGCTTCAGGGTCTAATGCTGTGGGCGATGCCTTCCGCATTATCCAGAGAGGCTACGCTCAAGCCATGATTTGTGGTGGCACAGAGGCATCGATCACGCCGTTGACGGTGGCAGGGTTTGTGGCTTGCCGCGCCATGACCAGCCGCAACGACGATCCGGCTCATGCTAGCCGACCGTTTGACCGCGATCGCGATGGCTTTGTCCTGGGCGAAGGCTCCGGCATTCTGATTCTAGAAGAGTTAGAACATGCCCTCAGCCGAGGCGCAAAAATCTACGCCGAAGTCGTGGGCTATGGCATGACCTGCGACGCTTATCACATGACCTCTATTGTCCCCGGTGGAGAGGGTGCAGCCCGTGCCATTCGCCTTGCCATGAAAGATGGTGACTTAGCCCCTGAAGACATCAGCTATATCAATGCCCATGGCACTAGCACGCCCGTTAATGACCCCACGGAAACGGCGGCAATTAAGACGGTCTTTGGCGAACACGCTTACAAGGTCGCCATCAGTTCCACAAAATCTATGACCGGGCATCTTTTAGGCGGGTCGGGAGGCATTGAAGCCGTTGCTGCTGTAATGGCGGTGGCAAACGATGGTATTCCCCCTACCATTAATCTGGAGAATCCTGACCCCGAATGCGATTTAGACTATGTAGCTAACGAAGGGCGATCGCAGCCTGTAGAGGTCGTGCTTTCCAATTCCTTTGGGTTTGGTGGGCACAATGTCACGCTAGCATTCCGCAAGTTTAAGCCTTGAGTTCAGCCTCGGTTAATCCCCAGAAGATGCCCAGAAGATGTAAGGTTCCCCTGCTCCCCTCTATAAATAGTCCTGTGATCATTGACCCCTTCCGATATACACTTTAAAGAACAACTAATAGGTATACTTGCCTACCGTTTTTAGGTGACTATCGCCTTTTTATCTGCCTCACTTGCCCGAAGCTCCTAACCCGTCGTTGAGTAAAAGACATCATGGCTGTTGCAACCCAATCCCTCGAAGAACTCTGTATTAATTCCATTCGCTTTTTGGCGGTTGACGCTGTCGAAAAAGCGAAGTCTGGACACCCTGGATTGCCAATGGGCGCAGCGCCGATGGCGTTTGTCCTATGGGATCAGTTCATGCGGTTTAATCCTAAGAACCCCAAGTGGTTCAACCGCGATCGCTTTGTCCTGTCAGCAGGACATGGTTCCATGCTGCACTATGCTCTTCTGCACCTGACGGGTTACGACAGTGTTTCCATCGAAGACATTAAACAGTTCCGCCAATGGAAATCGAGAACCCCCGGACACCCCGAAAACTTTGAGACGGCTGGCGTTGAAGTGACCACAGGTCCCTTGGGTCAAGGCATCGCTAACGGCGTTGGTTTGGCATTGGCAGAAGCTCACTTAGCAGCAAAGTTCAACAAACCCGACTGCACGTTGGTAGACCACTACACCTACGTCATTTTGGGCGACGGTTGCAACATGGAAGGCGTTTCTGGTGAAGCTTGCTCCATCGCCGGACACTGGGGCTTGGGCAAGCTGATCGCCCTGTACGACGATAACCACATTTCTATCGACGGTTCTACCGACATCGCCTTCACTGAAGATGTGAGCAAGCGCTTTGAAGCGTATGGCTGGCATGTGCTGCATGTAAAAGATGGTAACAATGGCTTAGATGAGATTGCGAAGGCGATCGCCGAAGCTAAGAAAGTCACCGACAAGCCGACGATGATCAAAGTCACCACTACCATCGGTTACGGTGCGCCCAACAAGCAAAACACCGCAGGCATCCACGGTGCCATGCTGGGTGCAGATGAGGTCAAACTTACCCGCGAGAACCTTGACTGGAACTATGCCCCCTTCGAGCTACCCGCTGATGCTGTGGCACACATGCGTAAAGCCGTTGAGCGTGGCGCAGACTTTGAAGCACAATGGCAAAAGACCTGGACAGAGTACAAGTCCAAGTACGCCACCGAAGCGGCTGAGTTCGATCGCATGATCAGCGGCAAGCTACCCGATGGCTGGGACAGCGTTCTACCCACCTACACCGCCGAAGACAAAGCTCAACCTTCCCGCAAATACTCCGAAATCTGCCTCAACAAGTTGGCTCCTGTTCTGCCCGAACTCATTGGCGGCTCGGCTGACTTGACCCACTCCAACTTGACGGAACTGAAAGGCTTCGGCGATTTCCAAAAAGGGCACTACGAAAACCGCAACATCCACTTTGGCGTTCGTGAACACGCCATGGGCGCAATTTGCAACGGCATCGCGCTTCATGGCTCTGGCTTAATTCCCTACGGCGCGACCTTCCTCATCTTCACAGATTATATGCGGGCAGCTATTCGTCTGTCGGCACTGTCTCAAGCCGGATCGATTTGGGTGATGACTCACGACTCCATCGGTCAAGGTGAAGATGGTCCCACGCACCAGCCCATTGAAACCCTCGCTTCCCTACGAGCCATTCCTAACCTGACCGTGATTCGTCCGGCGGATGGGAATGAATCGTCTGGAGCTTATAAGGTGGCGATCGAAAATTCCAAGCAACACAAGCCTACTTTGATGGCGTTCTCTCGCCAGAACCTACCGAGCTTGGCTGGCAGTTCGATGGAAGGCGTTGCCAAAGGCGGCTATGCAGTGATTGATTGTGAAGGCACACCTGACATTATCTTGATCGGTACAGGTTCAGAAGTGGGCTTGTGCGTCACCGCCGCTGAAAAGCTGACGGCTGAAGGCAGGAAAGTCCGGGTTGTGTCGATGCCTTCGACTGACCTGTTCGATGAGCAAGATGCGGCATACAGAGAGTCTATTCTGCCCAAAGCCGTTACTAAGCGGTTGGTGGTAGAAGCAGGAACTAGCTTTGGCTGGCACAAGTACATTGGCACTGAAGGCGATGCCGTTAGTATCGATCGCTTTGGCGCTTCGGCTCCTGGTCCCGTTTGTTTAGAGAAGTTTGGCTTCTCGGCGGATAACGTGTATGCGAAGGCAAAGGCGTTGTTGGGTTAATTAAATAGGTTGACTAAATTAAGTTAACTGCATAGAGTCCCGGTATTTTTGAAATGCCGGGACTCTTTTTGTTTTCCAATTTACTTTTGTTTTCCAATTTACAATGAGGGCAGCTTCTGACTCAGGTGTTTGGAATGGCAATTTTACGAGCCAGTGAATTGACGCTTAAAGAGGTTCATCGGTTACTCCAATATCAAGCCGATGAGGGAGTGGCGTTTGAGGAAGTGCTGCATCTAGAGTCTTTGTCAACGGTTGAGAAAGCTGAGCTATTGAAAATTCGGCAAGATTTCAATCGCTATAGGTTGGATGGACAAGTTTTAGAAGGGCAAGTGCGGTTGCTGGCGATCGCCCCATTGCTTCGGCTCAGTGGCTTTTTTGATATGCCAATTCAGATGCAAGTTGAGGAAGGTATTGAGCGGATTACAGTGCAAGATGGGGAACATCAAATTGCTGGACGGATGGATTTAGTTGCGTTTAATTTGGCACGGATGAACGTTAATCAACTCGCGTTTTGTGTCCTAATTATTGAGTCTAAGGAAAGCCAGATTGATGCGTTGGCAGGCTTACCACAGCTTTTGACCTATGCCCATTCGGCTCTGGAGCAGCAGTCTTTGGTTTGGGGGCTGACGACGAACGGGGTCAGCTATCGGTTTGTGGAAATTCGAGCGGGTGCACCGCCACAGTATCGGCTGATGCCTGAGTTGAATTTGATTGATTTGGATCGGACGGTGCAGATTTTGCAGGTGTTGAAGGCGATTTGTCGGGTGTAAGGGCATGGGCGATCGTTACTCCAGTCGTAATCGGAGCAACCAATGGAATGATCGGAGCAACCAATGGAATGATCAAGGCAGCAAACGGAGTAATCAGAGCAATAAATAGAATGACCAGAGTAACAAATGGAATGACCGGAGTAGCAAATGGAATGATCAACGCAGTAAATGGAATGGTTGGAGTAGCAAACGGAATAATCAACGCAGCAAATGGAATGACCAGGGTAACAACGATCGCAATCAATTAGCAAAATCACTGTACCGTCTATCAAAAAGTAGATATGTCCCGCCGTCCATTTCTCTAGCGTGCTTGTTCTTGCTTCTTGTACTTTAATACAGACAGCTTAAAGATCAAGCATTGTTATACAGCTCCCGTTCGGCGGGGAACAGTTGAAAGTTTGTCTGTTAGAAACAGAATATTTCTGAATTCAACCTGGAGCGATCGCACCTTTTCCAAAGCACGATCGCTCCAGATTGATTAGCGGAACGATCTAGTCTGTAGACTGAGTGAGCTTGAGACTGAGTAAACTTGGATTACTGCGGATTCATGGGTGCTATCCTCAATTCAGTTGAAAACTCTAGAATGCTTGAAGTTAAATCTCTAGGCAGAAAATTTCAATTAGCTAAAACTTCTTTAGGTTCTATTGGAGAAATGGTGGTAGAAGAAGCAAAAGACCCTACGAAAGTTTTCATTAGCTATAGCTGGGACTCACCTGAACATAAAGAACGTGTGTCTCAGCTAGCAAAGAGGCTACGCGAAGAAGAAGGATTAGATGTAGAGATAGATGAGTATGTTAGAACACAACCTCCATTTACTCCGAAGTCGGGGCATTGGAATGTCTGGATGCGGAAAAAGATTAAATGGGCTGAGTTTGTGCTCATGGTGTTCACTGAAACATATAAGCGTCGATTTGAGGGAGAAGAAGAGCCTGGGCAAGGTTCTGGTGTTGCACTTGAAGCAAGAATTATTAGTGGAATATTAGGTAAAGAAAGCCAGCAAGACACTAAGTTTATCCCTATCGTTTTGTCTTCCTCCGACTCAAATTACATCTCTGATTCGTTGTGGAATAAGGATAGATATGACACCAGTAATGAGGAGAGCTTCGCGACACTTTGTGCTCGTCTTAGAAAACAACCGATTGGGGAAAAGCCAAAAATTGGAAATCCTTCATCAGAGTTTGTTACTCCACAGCCTTCTCATAATCTTGAAACTAAAATCCCTTCCTTCCCTAATTACGATCCACAAACCTGGGCAGGACGGGATGCATTGATCAGTGACCTTCTGCCCAAATTGCAAGAGCAAACCCGTTTACTGTGGCTGACAGGCATTTCTGGGATTGGCAAAACGGCGTTAGGCGGATGCCTGGCGAGCCAAGCCTTGGAGTACAATCCATCCTTTCAATGGATTTATCTGGAAATTTTGGAACAAAGCAAGGATTTTGCCTCTGAGGCGGTTAGGCTGCTAGCCAAACTGGGCGATCGCAATCTCCCTCCCGAAGCTTTGAATAATCCTAAATGGTTAGCCGATCGCCTTGTACAAAAGCTGCAAGCTCGACCTTACTGGATTCAAATAGATGCGTTGGAGCGCTTGCTTAGCCCTGAGCAACCGACCAAATTTATAGATGATTATTGGATAACGTTTTTTCGGGATTGCCTGACTGAGGAAAATTTTGCGAGCCGTTTAGTGTTGACGGCGCAAGCATTGCCCGAGGATTTGTTGAAATTTCAAGATGATTATTCTAATACTTGGAGGGATGTTCGGCTGAGTGGGCTATTGGAAGTTGATCAGCGACTTGATTTTTTTGCTAAAAGTGGGGTGGACGTTGGAGAGGCTAACCAGGAGATTCTGACTCGTATTGCTGCAATTTATGAGGGGCATCCGCTGGTTTTGAAGGTGATTGCTGAGGATATTAAAGAGTTACCAGGTGATGTTCTCCGTTATTGGCAAGACAATCAACAGGAATTTGAACAAGTCGCAAGGGAATTACAGGACGCTCGATTAAATGAAACAAAGTATAACGAGGCACTCAATGACAGAGTTCGAGAACGAATCAGAAAGTCCTTAGAACAACTTCTTGTAGATGCCTTGGATTTGCTGTGTCGTAGTTCGGTGTTTCGTCGTCCTGTTCCGAAAAAGTTCTGGCTGGCAATGATTAGCGATCGCACTCTTCAGCAACAAAAAGCAGCTTATCGATGTTTGGGCGATCGGGCTCTGATTGAAAAAGAAGGTACTTATATCCGCCAGCACAACCTAATCCGCTCTGTCGCCTACGACCTGCTCAAAGTCGATGCTAACGCTTGGCACGAGGCAGAACGCCAAGCCGCTCACCTCTGGTTTACCGTCTACGAACCCGCCTCCAATGCCCCCAAACTGGAAAATGTACGCGGCTATCTGGAGGCGTTTGACCACTACTGCGAAGCTGAGGATTGGGAACAAGCAGGTGAGATTTATATGCAGAAGCTTGAGATAACTCACGAAGAACTATATTGGCAATTACTTACTTGGGGCAACTATCAAGAGCTGCTTAAAATTAGCATTCGTTTAGCTCCAAAAGCTTCCTTAAATATAAAAATCCGATGCTTTTTAAGTTTGGGTAATGCCTATCACCATTTAGGTAACCAGAATAAAGCGATTGAATACCATCAGACAGCATTAGCTACTGCACGGGAAATAGGTGATCGTCGAAGCGAAGGTAGTGCGCTGGGCAATCTAGGGCTTGCTTATCATAGGCTCGGGCACTTTGAACGAACAATTGACTTCTCTCAGCAATACCTGATGATTACGCGAGAAATTGGCGATCGCCAAGGCGAAGGCAACGCCTTGGGCAATTTGGGGATTACCTACTATTGTCTAGGACAATACGAGCAGGCAATCAATTTCTTGCAGCAATACCTAACGATTACGCGAGAAATTGGCAATCGTCGGGGCGAAAGCTATGCCTTGGGTAATTTGGGGAGCGCCTACGATAGTCTGGGACAGTATGAGCGGGCGATCGACTTCGTTCAGCAACAACTGACGATTGCACGGGAAGTTGGTGATCGTCGGAGCGAAGGCGCTGCTCTAGTCAATATGGGGTCAACTCAACTCGAACTGAAGCAGTATCGAGAGTCATTGGCACACAACCAGGCAGCATTGAAGCTTTTTCGAGAGATTGGCGATAGGGTGGGAATAGCCGAAGCCCTCAAAAATTTGGCGGAACTGCATCAAGTACTGGGTGAGGTTTCGTTGTCGCGGCAGTATTGTCAGCAAGCACTAACGCTGGCGACGGAGTTGGGGATTCCATTGACAGCGGAGTGTGAAGCGTTGCAATTAAAAATGGAAAATAAAAAATGGGAAGAGAAAGAGATGGCAGTAGAGAGGGAGATTGAATGAGCCAGCGAGATAAACTACTGGTCAAAATCCTACTGGGAACCTCCGATGCCAACATTCCCTTTGAACCGATGTGTCAACTGCTTCGCACCCTCGGTTTTGACGAACGAATACGCGGTAGTCACCACATCTTCTCCAAAGAAGGCATCGAGGAAATTTTAAATCTCCAGCCCAAGCAAGGCAAAGCCAAAGCGTATCAGGTCAGACAAGTCCGCGACGTAATTTTGAAATATCAACTCGGAGGTCAAGATGAAGATTAAGTATGAACTGATTATCTACTGGAGTGAGGTCGATCAAGCCTTCATCGTCGAAGTGCCCGAACTGCCCGGTTGTGCAGCAGATGGCGAAACCTACCAGGAAGCCGTGCAAAATATTGAAGTTGTGATTCAAGAATGGATTACAACGGCGCAAGAGTTAGGACGACCTATCCCAGAACCTAGAGGTCGATTGCTGTTTGCCTAAATCTTTAGCTTAGAAAAGTTGAGCTTAGTCGAGTAGAAACGCCGTATAACAAATCATTGCAGCGGCAGAATAAAAACGGTTGGTGGAGAGTCCAAAGTTCACTAGCCGCCGTTGAACTCAATCGTTAGCACGATGGCATAGTTGCTTGAAGACAATCCAAAATGGGAAACTCTGGATTGAATGACTCCTGTCTTATACTGAGGCTATGCCTGGGTTAGACATCATTCACGACGCTGTAAAAACAGCCCTAATCAAAGACGGCTGGACGATTACCGAGCCTTACGTGATCAGTATCAAAAAACAAAGCTTTATGCTGACCTGGGAGCAGAACGCCCGATCGCGGCTGAGCGGGAGGGGCGAAAGCTGGTAGTCGAAGCAAAAAGCTTCATTGGCGCATCAAAAATTCAAGACCTCAAAGAAGCGCTTGGTCAGTATGATATCTACCGCTATCTCTTAGAGGCAACTGCCCCAGACCGCAAGCTTTATGTCGCAGTCAGCACGATCGCCTACAACACCTTCTTCAATCAAGATGTGATTCAGCTAATCCTTAACAGACATCAATTGCCGCTGATCGTAGTCAACATAGAGATAGAGGAGATTACACAATGGATAAATTAAGTGAATACCCGGCACTGATTAAGCGAATCCTCACAGAGTACATTGAACTGTGCAACCGCGCCCCTCAGCCGGGGATTGAAACATTTTTAGTAGTTGATGAGCTAAAAGGTCACTATATATGGATGAATCTGGGTTGGCAGAATGGGGAGCGGCTGGCTGGCATGACGGTTTACGTTCGTCTCTGTGCAGGGCAGTTTTGGATCGAAGAAGACTGGACTGAAGAAGGAATCGCCACAGATTTAGTCCGGGCTGGAGTTCCTAAAGAAGACATTGTTCTAGCTTTTCATGAGCCTAAAATGCGGCAATATACCGACTTTGCAGTTGCTTCTTAGTCCATCTCACTCCCCGGCGCTACATCCGCTTCCTCAACTCCTGCACCGATCGCTGCCTGCTGTAAAAGAGCGGCGATCGCGATCGGTTTATTAACCGTGAGTGGTTAGAGCCTTTGGCGCAGGGCAGCGGATGAGTATGACAGGAATTCTTCTTTCAATGATCTTGGCTGCTGGGTAAGTATTTCGGTATATTCGACGAATGGCAGATATTTATATTGCGATACGGAACGAAAACAATGCAGCAATGTCATCCGTCAACGGAGAATTTATCGTCGTTCTGGTTTCTAGTGACAACAGATTTCAAAACCAACAATCCGTCACGCTGCAAACTGCAATGGCTGCATTTCAAGATTTGCCTAACGGAGACTACACCATTATTGCTCGACATCCTAACCTGACTCCCACCGAAGCTCGTTACGATGTCAGAGTTGCAGTCAATGCCATTCTCGGAATTCGATTTGTTTATAATGAAGTTCAATACCGTCTGCTGAGAATCGAAACTGAAATGAGGTATTCTTAATGGACACGCCCCAAACCAGCCAACACGTTGTCTCTCACGACTCTATCAAACTCTACCGCCACGCAGTTTACTTTGAAAGCGAGTGGCTCTCAAAAGAGCAAAACCCAGTCTGTCGAGCCAACGGAGCGCGGAGATTGGCAGAGTTGGCGACGCAATTGGCAGATATGGAAGAAGTGGAAGCTAGGCAATATCAAGAACAGGCTTTAGGTGAGGCGGTTTAGCTCTTATCAGTAGCAAACGCGATCGCTATCAGTTTATCTGTCCAAAATTGCCACTTTATGTATCAGTAGCAGGAGGCAAAATCTGTACGCCCTCTGACAGAATTTGCTGAGATTCGATAGATAATGGGTTTCTGTGTTGGCACTGGGTCGGGAACTATCGATCGCATCTATAAAGGAGAATCTGAGATGAAAGCTACGGAACTAAAAGGTAAAACGATCGCATTTGCAGGTTCTGGCGGTTTGGATAGCTGCACGATCGCTCGGTGGCTGACCGACTTGGGGGTGGAGGTCATTTGTTTTACTGCCGATTTGGGGCAACCTGATGAAGATGATACCGACGCAATTCGTCAGCGGATGCTAAAGGCAGGAGCCGCCGACTTTGTGCTGCTGCCCGTGCAGGAAGCGATCGCCGAAATTGGTTTACAGGTGATCCACGCCCAAGCCTGTTACGAAGGACGCTACTGGAATACTACTGGTATCGCGCGCTGTGTGCTGACCCAGGCAATGATTGAAGAAATGCAAAAGCGCGGACTCACCATCTTCAGCCACGGAGCCACTGGGCGCGGCAATGACCAGGTGCGGTTCCAACTGATTACCAATATGCTCGCCCCCGATTTTGAAGTGTATGCGCCTTGGCGAGATGACGACTTTTTGGCGCGCTTCCCTGGTCGCAGCGAAATGATCGACTTCTGCCAAGAAAAAGGCTTATCTGTCACTGCCACTAAGGAAAAATCTTACTCGACTGATGCCAACTTATTAGGGCTAACTCACGAGTCGGGAATGCTGGAAGCTTTGACTACACCCGCTCATTTCGTCAAGCCGATCATGGGCTGCTATGCGGTTGATGCGCCCGATGCTACCGAAGAGTTTACCGTTCATTTTGAACAAGGGCGACCTGTGAAGGTGAATGGTCAGGAGGTCAGTTTAGTAGACGCGTTTAAGCAAGCCAATGCGATCGGGGGGGAAAACGGCATTGGCATTGGCACTCACCTGGTTGAGAATCGATTTGTGGGCATTAAGTCTCGCGGGGTTTACGAAAGTCCTGGGGTGGAAATTTTGGGAACCTGCTACGGTTTACTGCTGCAATTGGTGCTCGATCGCCGTGCCCGTGAATTTTATGAGCAGCTTTCTCTCCTCATTGCCAAGCAAATCTATCAAGGCTATTGGTTCGACCTTGCTACTCAAATGGCGCTGCAAGCTATCCAGCCTACCGTTGACCTCGCCACTGGAACCATTTCCGTTTCTCTCTATAAAGGCAATATTTCTTTTGCCGCCGCCAACCATGCGCCCCACTCCCTTTATTCGGAAGAAGAAGCTTCCATGGAAGGCATTGGCAGCTATAATCACGCTGACTCAGAAGGCTTGCTACGGGTGTATGGCGTGAGTGCAAGGGCGATCGCCAAGAGTGGACAAGTTAAAAAGCCGTAGAGAGCAGAAAATCACGATGAGCGATCGCCCCGATAACCGTCAATACGCTCCTGCTACCGAGCGCAACCGAGAACCCATCCTCGAAGTTCTACTAGAAGTCCTGCCACCCACCGGGACAATTTTAGAAATTTCCAGCGGCACGGGCGAACATGCTGTCTATTTTGCGCCCCGTCTGCAACCTCGCCGCTGGATTCCCTCTGATCCTAATCCTGTAGCGAGAGAGAGCATTGCAGCATGGCGGCAAGAACTTCCAGCCGCTAACTTATATCCACCGATCGCCCTGGATGCAAGTGAGGCGCGCTGGTTAGTGGAGATGCCGGAAGCCGTGAAGGAGTTGGATTTAGAGGATTATCCGATCGGGGCGATCGCCAACATCAACATGATTCATATTTCCCCTTGGTCAGCCTGTTTAGGACTAATGGCAGGTGCAGGAAGAATTCTACCAGCAAGCGGCATCCTCTACCTCTATGGTCCATTTAAGCAAAATGGTCACCATACTGCCCCTAGCAATGCTGCCTTTGATGAAAGCCTACAGGCGCGCAACCCTGAATGGGGCGTGCGTGATTTGGAGGCAGTAGTTGCTGCTGCCCAAGCAGAGAATTTATCACTCAGAAAAATTTATCCAATGCCTGCGAATAATCTTTCGGTGGTTTTTCAAGCCTAGTTACCACCAAAATCAAAACGCGGATGAAAGCGAGGATGTAATAATCGCTCTACGGGTTGGTTTAAGTGCAAATGCTGCGTCACGATTTCTGCAACGTCTTCGGGCTGAACGCGAGAATACCAGGTGCGATCGGGCGTGACATAAACTGTAGCGCCTGACGAACACTGTCCCATGCAATCGCTAGCACTGACCAATACACCCGGCGGAGCTGCTGCTTGGAACGCTTCTAGAACTTTAGCGGATCTATTTCTAGCACAGGAATGATACTGGCAAACAGCAATGCTACGGCGCGTTTCAGAGCCATCCATCTAAACACCCAAAAGCCGATTCACCAAACCATTTACCGATTTCTTAAGCTGACGAGCTTGCCGCCAACGCTGGAAGGCAATGTCGTAATCCTCGCCGCTGGTTTGAAACGTTTTCCAGGCATCAAGCGCCATACCCAATCCCAAAAAAAGCAGGATATAAAGTGACCAGCCAATACCGCCGCCTGTGAGCAGATCAAAGGCAATGAAAAAGCCATTGATGATGAGAAATTTGGTCAAACGCTGCTGAAATTTGCTTTTGCGAAATAGGTTAAAAGATTCCTGCTCTCTCAACATGCCCTTATTAGCAAACCACTCAAGCTCTGCTGCTTGAAGATCGCCAGGAGCAATATTAAGTTCGGCGGCAATTTCAAAAAGCTGAGTACGGGAGAGTTCACCTTCTTCTGCTTGACGAGCGATCGCCAAATGCAGAATTTGCTGAGCATCTTCTTGACGGTAAATTTCTTCAGGCATCGGAGGCATAGGAGAAGGTTAGCTTACTTCTGTTATACGAAACTTTCCAGCATTTTGAGGGCGGAAAACGTTAGAAAGAGGGGTGGAAAACCGACAATTAACTTTAGGTAAGGGCTGGAGCCGCAAAAGTCGAATCTCTAAAATCGTCAATCCTGCACATATTCTGCCCCATTAATCAGCGCAATTTCTGCCCGGACGAACTCACGCCCCAAGTATGCTGCATGAGCGGGGAAGGCGATCGGGGCGGGCTTATTTTCTTCAAAGATTTTGATAGCTAGCTCTTTAGCGGTTCTGCCCATAAATAGCGTTGTGGGAGCGCGATCGGCTTTCGCCTTGGTGGGGATAGGTTTGCCAGTAGTAGGATCGCAGGCTAAACCTTTTTCATTGATCACGTTGGTAAAATGCTTGGCACAAATGAGGTTGGCACCGCGATCGAGGTAGATTAAAAAATAGCCGTCGGGGTCAAGTTCAATGAAGCGCTTAGAGAGTTTGTTGTCGAGGACAGCGAGTTCCTCTGCGGTGGGTTGCATGGTAGATCTGTTAGAGGTGGGGAGTTGGTCAAAGACCTTCATTTTAGCGTTCAAGCAGGACGGATTAAGCGCCAAAGGTTGCCGGGGGCAGAAACCGCTTGGAGTCTCCAGCCTTTTTGGGCGATCGCTTTTCGGATCGCATTAGAGGGACGGAACAACAGAACTTCGGATTCCTGGGCGATCGCCTCAAAGTTTGTGGGACGACTCATCAAAAACAGTCGCACATTATCTTTCAACCGATAACTCAGAGAGATTAAATCGCCCGTATTGGTAAAATCATCGCCAATATCGCTGGCTAACACCGGATTCTTGGCAGCTTCGGCATTCACCAAGCGAGAAACCGTCGCATTCTCATAACTCAAATCTTTGTTCCACCAAGTCTCAGCCAAAGCGCTGGTGCCGCAAGAAATAATACTAGCAGTCACGACCAGCGCCAAGGCTCCGCGCCAGAATGCTCTGCCTGTTGTTAACCCGATCGCCAGCAAATACGCCACCGCCAATTGAATGCCGGGATAGCAAGAGATCAGATAACGACTGACCGCCGATCGCTTGCCACCTAGCAGTAAATCGGGCAGTGCCAGCAATAAAAAGGGCACGAATACGGAGGTCAAAATAAACAGCCAGACGCGCCGAGGTGTGCGCCGATAGACAAAATAAAACGCACCTAGAATCAGCACTACAAAAGGAATACGCAGTAGATAAGTCCAGGGATTATCAAAGCCAAAGTCAAGATCTACGAACAGCGAGGTAAAGCTGAGTGTCCAGAGTTTAGCAAGGTAAGAGAACGGTTGGGGAATGCGCGCCCAGTCGGTGGTATCGGCAGCGCGTTGGGAGTTGGTGAAGAGAACTTGAATCCAGGGCGCGTAAAGTACGAGAGCGAGGGCGATCGCACCACCAAATCCTAGCCAGCGATTGATGCCCTGAGCGACAGGAGAGACAATCCAGCGGTTTGTTTGAACGTTACGTCTGCCCAGAAGGACAAATATACCTTGTCCAATTAGAGTCAGGGCGAAAAAGGGGTGGGTGTAGAGTCCTAACGCGACTGAGATACCATAGACAGTCCAATTTTTCCAGTTGGAGTAACGGAGCGAGCGCAACAAAGATAAGCTGCTGCCAATCACCAAAGTTGTCAGCAAACCGTACTGCCGCGCCGTTTGAGCAAACAGAATATCAAAGGGAGAAATGGCGAAAAGCGCCGTTGCCATCCATGCCACCCGCTGAGAATTAAATAGTTCGATCGCCAATTTATACATCAGCGGCAAACTGAACAGGCTGAGTAATGCGGGTAACAGACGAGAGGCGGTCAGTGAACCACCAAAAATCTGCATCCAAAACCGCGTCATCAGAAAATACAGCGGCGGATGCTGAGGATCTTCGACTTTGAGCGAATTAATTGTATCGGCGACAGTGCTGCCTGGTTTAATCTGCTGAAATTTTTGCAGAGCAGGAGCGGGAATAATTTTGTTTTGAAACAATTCCTCATCAATTTCGCCACGAGTAAACCCTGCCGCTCGCATAGAGGTGTAGACTTCATCATGCCAATAGACTTTGCGATCGAGGTTGATAAATCGAAAGGCGATACCCAGGATGATTACAATAATAAGTAGTATCCTCAATCCGGCTGAAGCAGTGTGATTGGCGTGATTTTTCATACATCGTATCCCTTCATCAGCAACGAGTAATCCTATCATCGATCGCTTAACATGACGACCAACCTATTGTCAGCGCAGATCAGGAGTGGAAGCAGTTCGTGAGAGCCAGAATTGACAACGACGTTTTATTTCTGCACAAAGACGATGTGCCACCGTACAAAAAGACGGGTTCTGTTGTGCGGAATACTTACTTTTGGACAATGCGGGCGATCGCCGGACACGCACCCTTCGATCGGGATTGGGAATACGAGTCTGAGGTTTGGCTTGCCCTGCAACGAGTGCTGATTTCCTACGGCGAATCGGGCTATTTAGGCTTGCGAGAAACGACGCTGGAGTTTGTGCCAGAGCCAGAGTTTTTTATTCCTGAAGTGTTCCGGGCGATCGCAACTTGGGCAGATGAGGAGAGTTGAACTCGCCGCTCTATCAATCGATCCAGAGGAATAGATTCACAAGAATTTAGCCGTCCTATACTGCTACCAGGAAGAATGAAAGCAGAAGGGTAACGAAAGGCACAAGATTGATTTCAATACTCTTGTAGATATTAAGTCTGTGCTTGCTGCATCTACAGCCAGACATCGTTCCCTGGAGACTTGTATGAAACACTTCAAATTTTTATTAACGGCTCTCTTCAGCGCTTTGCTGACCCTATCGGTAGTTACAGCTTGTAATTCATCAGGTAGTAATGCCAACGCACTCACCATGGCGACTTCAGCCGATTATCCACCCTACGAATTTATTGATAGTTCTAGCGGTAAGGAAGAAATTATTGGCTTTGATGTTGATATTGCCAAATACATTGCTGAAAAAAATGGCAAGACACTGCAAATTAACAACATTGATTTCAATGGATTAATTCCTGTCCTACAAGCCAAACGAGCAGATTTTGTCATGGCAGGGATGACGCCTACAGAAGAACGGAAAAAGAGTGTTGATTTCTCTGATATTTATTACGAGGCAAAGAACACCATTGTGACGAAAAAGGGCGCTAACCTGAAGACGGCTGATAGTTTGAAGGGTAAGAAAGTAGGCGTGCAATTGGGTTCTATTCAAGAAGGAATTGCCAAGAAAATGCCGGGTATTACCCTACAGCCTTTAAATAGAATTAATGAGATGGTACAGGAGATCAAGGCAGGTCGCATTGATGCTGCCATCATTGAAGATACGGTGGCAAAAGGCTTTATTGCCGCCAATCCAGATTTAGAGTTCAACGTAATCCCTAACACAGAAGCAGCGGGTTCGGCGATCGCCTTCCCTAAAAGTTCCCCGCTCCCCGCTGAGTTTAACCCCGTGCTGGCAGAAATGAAGTCAAGCGGTAAGTTAGAAGAACTGGTGAAAAAGTGGTTTGGAGAAAATAGTCCAGCCCTGAAAAAGGCAAGTTGAGCATGATCCACTCTATTGCATGGATCATTGCCCAAGCCGCACCTGGCGGACTTAGCCTGGATTTTTCAAAAATTGTTCCTTCCATTCCCTTCATTCTGGGCGGCATGGGACAAACTCTACAGTTCACCTTTCTCTCTGCCCTACTGGGCTTTCTTTGGGGCACCATTCTCTCACTATTCAAAATTTCGGGATGGAAGCCACTACGAATCTTTGCTGACTTTTATACCTCGGTGTTTCGCGGTACGCCTCTGTTGCTGCAACTGGCTCTGGTGTACTATGCCACACCCCAACTGACGGGTTACAACATTCCTGCCCTCGAAGCTGGGGTGGCTACCTTTGCCCTTAATTCGGCGGCATACACTTCTGAAACTATTCGGGGTGGAATATTGGCAGTAGATAAGGGGCAAAGCGAGGCAGCAAAGTCGTTAGGCGTTCCCTATAAGCTGATGATGGGGGATGTAATTTTGCCCCAAGCATTCAAGAACATTATGCCTGCCCTCGTTAATGAAAGTATTGCGTTGCTCAAAGATTCCTCGCTGGTTTCGACGATAGGTGTGCTGGATTTGATGCGACGGGGACAAGTTGTGGCGGCTGAAAAATTTATCTACTTTGAACCATTGATTTTCATTGGCGTGATTTATTACGTTCTGGTGATGGGGTTGTCTTGGATTGGTAAAACGTTAGAAGTGAGGTTGCGGCAAAGTGATTAGAACTGAATTTCTTTGTAAATCATTTGGTCAGTTAAGTGTCCTTAAGGAAATTTCTACAGAGATTTCTAAAGGTCAGGTTGTGGCGATCATTGGACCTTCGGGTTCGGGTAAATCAACGCTGTTGCGATGCATGAACTTGTTAGAAGTACCGACTAAGGGCAAGGTGTATATCGACGACGTTGACATTACTAATTCCAAAACCGACATTATGAAGGTGCGCCAGAATGTGGGCATGGTGTTCCAGCACTTTAATTTGTTTCCTCACATGACCGTGTTGGAAAACGTTACTTACGCGCCCATCAAGGTGAAAAAACTGTCCCATGAGGCGGCACAGAAACTAGGACTAGATCTATTGGCAAAGGTGGGGTTATTAGAAAAAGCAGATATTTATCCCTCTCGGTTGTCGGGTGGACAAAAGCAGCGGGTGGCGATCGCCCGTGCCCTGGCAATGGAACCCGAAGTGATGCTGTTCGATGAGCCAACTTCTGCCCTTGACCCAGAAATGGTGAAAGAGGTGTTAGAGGTGATGCAACACCTGGCAACGACCGGAATGACCATGGCGATCGTCACTCACGAAATGGGTTTTGCGCGCGAGGTTGCCGATCGCATTTTGTTTCTAGATGAAGGACGCTTGGCGGAAGATGCAACGCCGGAGGTTTTCTTTTCAACCCCTAAAAGCGATCGCGCCTGTCAGTTTTTAGAGAAGGTTTTGTAAGCCTTTCAAGTTTTTTCTTTGCGGCTCATCCGACGGTTTAGAACTTGGGCAATCGTCACCGCGATCGTCACACTTAAAGCTGCCGCAATCCAAAACCTGACGGCGATCGTTTTATCATGATCCATTGCCCAACCGCCGACCGCCGGACCAATAAAATAACCTGTTGCCCAACACAAAGAATTGATCGACAGGTAAACGCCCCGCAGCGCAGCAGGTGCCAATCCTGTGACAATCGAAGAAGCAGCGGGCATGTAAGAAACAGTGGCGATCGCCATCACAGCCAATCCCGCCGCCGCCCATGCAATCTGGTTGTGGGCAACAGTTCCAGTCAACCACATGATCCCAAAGCTAACTGCCCAAAGAAAAGCTGATATCGTTAAAGACTGGGGATAGCTCCAGCGTTTCAGGAAACGAGCGATCGGTAGTTGCGTAAATGCTGCTAACGCCACGTATCCGGCAAAGAGGGCGCTCAAGACCTTAGAACTAAACTCACCCGTTTCGGCATTGCTGACAAAGTTAGTGAAGTAAATGGGCAAGGTGCTGCTCACCAACGCTAGATAGGTGGTGAACAAAATGTTGACCAGCACAAAGATTTTGAGGGTGCGATCGCCCAAAGCTTCGCCCCACCCCTGCCACAGGCTCCGCTTCTGCAACTCACCCGCTACTACTGGACGAGATTCGCGTAGCGCCACCGCTACCACCACCAAGAACACCAAAAACGAAACCGCATCCACCCAAAACAGCGCCCGATAAGCGCCCGTCGCGGCAATCCAAGCACCCCCAATTACTACGCCCAAACTTAACCCTAAGCTATCCGCCAGCCGATTCAGCGCAAAGGCTTCGTTGCGATATTCCAACGGCGCTAAATCTGCGACCATTGACTCAGCAGAAGGCCAGTACAGTCCTACGCCAACGCCCATCAGCAAATTCCCAGCCAAGAACGAAGGAAAGTCATTGCTGATCGCCAATACGAAGTCTGCGATCGCCGAAAAACTGACTGCTATCATCAGGGTTTTGCGTCGTCCCCAGCGCGGCGAATCTGATAAGGAGCCGCCCAAAATTCGACCCATCACGCCCGTAATAGATTCACTGCCAATGCCAAATCCCACCGCTGCCGCCGAAAGCCCGACCTGGTTAACAAAAAACACAGGGGCAGAAAAAAGCACGAAGCCTGTCCCAATATTAGAGAGCAAGCGACCGATGATCAGAATCCAAACTTGGCGATCGAGTGGGGGCAGCCCCATTGGCAGTTTTTTAACCATAAATTCAGACAGGTAGAGCCTTTCGATCGTAACGTTAGGATGCTATGGAAGCTCGTTCTCAGAGTCAAACTGCTCTTCATAAGTCTCAAATTCTGAAGGCGACAAGATATCAATCTCACCGAACTTTTTCAGGATCAGCAAATCCTTATCACCCGTAATGACACAAACAGCTTTACCCGCAAGAGCTGTCGCTAAAATCATGTCATCTTCAGGATCTCGACACACATTGCTCTCTAACAGAGAAGGTTCAACAATCTGCATCCTGGATCGCAAGAGCGACTCAACAGCGGCAACGTCTTGATCAGAGTACTTGAATTTTTCGGTTAACTTTTCTCTTAATTCGTTGACAATGAATTCTGAGGTGATGACAGAATGAATACGAAAGCATTGCTCTACAAGAGTATGGCACAAGCCTTTGGCGATGAATGCAGAAATCAGCACGTTGGTATCAAGCACTAAATTCATGAAACCAGCTTAAAAATATCTTCATCTGTGTAGCTGGTTTGCGCTTTCTGCATGAGTTGAGAACGCAATGCTCGAAATTGACGAACGAATAGATAGTCTTCCAAGGCTTCTTGAACTAAGCTTTCGGGAGAAACGCCTTCACGACGAGTCAGACTATCAAGGGTTGCCTTGAGTTCTGGCGTTAGTGTAATAGTTAAGGTATCTTCCATGCAGTTATGCCGAGTTACTTTATAGCCTCAATATATCTTGTCGGATGGGTTGAAGGGCACAGATAAGGTCACAATCAACGGCAGATTCGGTAGAATACTTGCAGCACTTCACTTGACCCAGCCCATGGTTCAAACCCCAGCAAAGTCTTTAACCCTCAAAGAGTTCTTGCAGCTACCAGAGACTAAACCTGCTAGCGAGTTTATTGAGGGTCAAATTATTCAAAAACCCATGCCTCAAGGAAAACACAGCACGGTTCAAGGCGATCTTGTTCCGACCCTTAACCTAGCGCTTAAACCGAGCCGGATTGCCCGCGCCTATCCTAAACTGCGCTGCACATTTGGCGATCGCTCGGTTGTTCCTGATGTGACGGTGTTCACATGGGAGCGCATTCCGCGTGATAAAAATGGCGAAGTTGCTAATGTTTTTGCGATTGCCCCTGACTGGACAATTGAAATTCTTTCCCCTAACCAAAGCCAAAGTAAGGTAGTTCGGAATATTCTCTACTGTCTTGCCCGTGGTACTCAAATGGGTTGGTTGATTGACCCTGAAGAAAAGCTGGTGTTTGTTTATTTCTCAGATCAGCGCGTTGCAGTGTATGAGAAAATGGGCGATCGCATTCCCGTTCCTGCATTTGCCGAATCCTTTTCGCTGACAGTAGGACAACTCTTTGCTTGGTTAACGGAATAGCACAGAAGGCTAGATTTCTGACTTCTCAAAGAAGCTAAGAATCTTTCCTAAAACCCAAAAAACTTTGTGATCAGTGGCAGCAATTTTGTTACGGCTTCTACCAGTGCGGTGGTGCTAGGTAGAGCCGCCACAGTTCCTTTCAAGATTTTGGCGGCAGTTTTGGCGGCTTTTTGCACCATGCCATCCTGGGGATTCTTTCCGGCTTCTGCTAACACTTTGACTTGTTCTAGGGCTTCGGCTTTGTCGTCGTTGCTGAGGTGGGTGTCGGTTTCGATCGCCCCTTGCAGTTGAGTCAGCAGGTCTTTGATAGTGGAGCGATCGCCATTATCAGGAAGCTGTTGAATGGTGTTAGTCACGGTGCCGCTGATGTCTCGGAGATTAACTACAGAGTTGTTGGCGGTGATGTTCATATCACCACCAACTTCAATGTTCTGGCTTTTGTCTGTACTATCGTTCATAGATTTGCTCTCGGCTGTAGCTCTTACTTCAACGGTAACAGGTCGATTTGCCAGCAGGCTGACAATTTCCTTCATATCGGCACTCTGTTGACGATGCACAGTAATCTGATCATCTTTCGCCTGAAGTTTTGCCTGATATATTGCTTCCAGTGCTTTTAATTCTGCGTCATATCGCTGATTAAATTGGCTATGAAGTTCGGCTTTATCTGCCTCTGGTGGAGCATTGACGCGCACCACCACAACACCATCTCCTTTGTTTTCAATGCTTTGAATGGTAAGTTCTGTGCCTTCGTTGTCGCCCTGCACGGTTTGAAATGCTGCAACAAAGGCTTTCCAATCCACACCATTGCGAAAAATCAGGTCAATGGTACTGAGAACTTCCTGAAATAGTTTGGTGAATTCTCCAGGAGAAAAGTATCCACTGCTGGGGCGGCGTTCTTGTTGATCTTCGAGGAGATAGACAAATTGGCAGTCTACACCCTCTAAATAGGTAGTGCTGTCGATGTTCCAAGCTTCGAGGCAGGCTCCGGTGAGAAATGCTCCAGTGAAATGAGTTCCAAGCGCAAGGATTTTAGCGAGGTTTGC
>JBBRCV010000076.1:0-21639 GCA_038204505.1 Elainellales cyanobacterium | reverse complement strand
TGCCTCTGCATAAACTGAAAGAGTCGAAACCAATTGTGGCATGGGAGCGTAATTCTGGCAGAACCAGTAGACAGATTAACCTAGATTAATCGAGCGGAGTGAGTCTGCCTTAAAGCAAACAACCGCAAAATTAAAGACTCAGAGTGTTGCTAACCCCCGTCTTGCCAGTAAAATATTTTTCAAATCTTCATCAAGGCTGGAGCAAACATTCTTATTAATCAGACATCTTGAAGCTATAACAAGCAGAGGGGCATTAAGAGATTGCATACATCTACCGCTTTTGACAACTGAGAGTTCTACGTAATTTGCGGGTATTATTTATCTACGTAGTACGTGTTTATACTCTCGGTGAACCACAAGCAGGATTTGTGAATCTACTGGCGGTGGCTATTCATTAGGAATGTCACCACCGCGTCAATAATTGATGTGATGAGGAGCCGTTAAATAATGACCCATGGAACCGTAGCTGTATTAACTTCCGATGAACTAGCAGCTTCCGATGAACTAGCAACTTCCGATGAACTAGCAACTTCTAACGAACTGGCGATCGCCCTAAATCAAAAGAATCAAGACTGCCTGCTCGAAGGAGAGATCCTGTTGACCACGCGATCGCATTCTGCCTGGGGTGGCGCTGTGACTGCTCAAATGTACGTTCCCTTGGCGCGTACCTGCGTTTGGCAGCAAGTTACTGACTACTCGCGCTGGGTACAGTTCTTTCCCGATTTAGTCCAAAGTGAAATTTTAGGCGATCGCGCCTGTAACCCCAAGCGGCTTTACCAAGTGGCAAGCAAAGCTTTTTGGATGTTGAGCGTTAAGGTCGAAATCTATCTGAAAGTAGTTGAAACGGCACACCAAAACTCCTGGCAACAGATTCAGTTTTGTCTAGAAAAAGGAAATTTTTCAGACTTTACAGCCCACTTAAAACTACAAGACTATCGCTCAGGAACCTTGCTTACTTACTCTGTTGCAGCGACCCCCAGCCTTCCAGTCCCGTCCCAACTAATTCAGCAAGCCATGCGTCTAGATTTACCTGCTAATATGCGGACAATGCGGCAAACCATCTGTAGACAGTAGTTCAGTACCTAGCGAGTAGACACTTTAGATGAATCAACCTATGAATCAACGGATTTCTTCGGCTTTGGCGTTTTGCGGTTTTCTATTTCTAGGCGGTTTGTTCCCGGCGGTAGCGGCTGAACCGCCCCAACCTGCCTCTTCTCCTGCTCTGCAAAAGCTGCTGATGATGTTTTCAACAGATATTAAGACGACGCTTAATGCTTGTCGAGAGCAAGGTGGCGTTAATTTAGCGGCAGGCGCTCAAGCGGACGGTTCGGTGCTGTGCGCCAATGGTGAACCAAAGGCGGCGGTTCCTTACGATAACTATTTGAGTACAGTTTCAGATATGGCGACGGCGGTTGGTTTAGTGGGGCTAAAGACAGTGATTGCGAGTAACCCTAGCATTAGCCCGGAAATGGTGGCGACCTTTTTATCAAGTCCCAATGGCGCAACGGTCTTGAAGAATGCGGTGCAGAACGCGATCGCCCACAGCAGCCTGATCACTACGGCTTCGCCCGAATCTACGACCCTACTGGCTGATCAAATCATTGGGCGACTCGTCCCCACCCTACAAAGCACTAATAATTTGACCAACTTAGTCGGCACTACTGAACAGTACGGTCAGGTCGTCTCCAACTTTTGTAGCACTCCAGGGATGTCAGTTGCCCAAGCCCAGCAGACGATCCCCGGTTTAAGTCCCATTCAGCTTTATGCCGTTTGTGTGCAAGAGTCAGGCTTAGCAGAAGAAGTGCAGCAGGTGGTAAACCGCCGATAATAAACTATTTGAGCAAAATCTCACCTCTGATGAGCGCCAAGTCTGTTGCTCTCGTCTTCCTTTACGGGAAAACTTGACGAGAGTAACACTTATCGCGCCTTGCTATGTCCACGCTGCATCGTTCTGTGACTCTGGTATTCCTTTCAGGTTGTGTGGCTATAGTCAGTGCCTGTAGCGATCGCCCTCTTGCCAATCATTTAGAAGGCGATCGGGAGACGGTTCCAGTTTCTCAGGTGCGATCCCCAGCACAAGCAGCAGCACCTCTGGCAAGTCCGACAATAGCAATTCAGCCAGATGCCTATGCATTAGGACTGGCTCGTGCCTCTAGTGCTTCTAACATTAGTCAGTCTGCTCAATCAAAAGACGACTGGCATTTAGTTGCAGGGCGCTGGCAGCAGGCAATCCAGTTGATGTCAACTGTCCCAAAATCCAGTCAACACTATGCTGAAGCTGCGCTAAAACTCATTGACTATCGTCGCAACTTAGCGTTTGCCCAGCAGCAAAGCGATCGCCCTACCCCTGTCAATTCTGGTAGGATCTTGGTCAGAACCTCTCAATCTAGCCGTCAGAACATTGCACCTGGTGGGGCGATCGCTTCTTCTAATGCGCCTAGGGCAACTAACGCACCCAGGGCAACTGTCACAGCTCTAGCTCCATCACGGGAAATTTCCAGTAGTTCTAGTAACGTTAGACCTGCCGCCAGCGCAGCTTTCTTCGCACCCATCGTCAGACGTGCTGGAAACACTCCAGTGATTGCTGTCACTTTTAATGGCAGTCAAACCTACGAAATGATTGTCGATACTGGAGCTAGTGGCACTCTAATTACGGCAGGAATGGCAGCCTCATTGGGAATTCGCTCAGTGGGCGAAACCAGCGTAGATACCGCCAGCGCCCAAGGCGTATCTTTTTCGTTGGGCTACGTCGATTCCATTGAAGTTGGGGGAGCGGTGGCAAAGCATGTTTTGGTGGCGATGGGAGGTCCCGAACTCAGCTTGGGCTTGTTGGGTCACGACTTTTTTGGCAATTACGACATTACCATTCGTGAAAATGAAGTGGAATTTCAGGAGCGCTAATTTTTTAAGAACCTCACCAACTGCTCTAGTTTTGTCCAAGCGGCACCACTGGCAAGGATATCCTTCGCAATGCCGATCCCTTGACGATAGCAAGCCGATGGATCGGTGGGATCGATTGTCACCCTGCCGCCCACCTTTAATGCTAAAGCCGCATTCAACGCTACTACTTCGGTTTGCGCTTGAGTGCCTTTCCCTTGCAGCACCGATCGCAAAATCTCTGCATTCTCCCCTATTTCACCGCCTCGCAGGGCAGTAGTGGGAGCCGCCATCAGCCCCAGTTCTATGGGATCAAGAATTAAGGACTGCACTCGTCCCTCTGAAAGCACCGCTAAATCTGTCAAATCTGCCAACCCTGCCTCATCTAGCTTTTCTCGCCCATGCAGCACGATCGCCTCTTGTCGCCCCAACTGATTAAGCGCCTCTGCCAACGTTTCTACAAGCGCCGAGTTGAACACTCCCACAACTTGCCCCGTTGGACATAACGGATTAACCAGCGGTCCTAATAAATTGAAGACCGTTCGCACCTTCAGCATTTTTCGTAAAGGTGCCACATGCTTCATCGCCGGATGCCATCCCGGCGCGAACAAAAACGTAATACCCACTTCTGACAACGCTGCCCTAATTCGCTCCGGTGCAGTGCTCAAGTTGACACCTAATTCTTCTAAAACATCCGCCGAACCGACTTTGCTGGAAGCCGCCCGATTGCCATGTTTAGCCACTGCTATTCCTGCCGCCGCCGCCACAAAAGCAACCGCTGTAGAAATGTTGAAGGTCGAAGCACCATCGCCACCCGTGCCGCAAGTGTCAATTAATGGAGCAGATAATGGGCTAGACAAGATTGCTTCAGAACTGCCCAATGACTGCGACTGCAACACTTGAGCCATGCCCGCCAACTCACTAGCAGAAACTCCCTTTGCCTGAATTGCCGCCAAGATCGCGCCTGACATCACTGGAGAAATGACTTCAGAGAGCCAGCCTTGCATCAGGTTGGCAGCTTGAGGCATATCTAAGGATTGACCCTCTAAAAGCTGTTGTAAAAAGGGCGACCAATCTTGTTCGGCAACGGGGGCAGAGGTGATCATAAACTTAGAAAAAACTGCGGCTAATGTCTTTAAGACTTTATCAGGATTTTGGGGCACATTTAGGGCGCGGTGGCTGCTGCTGAAGGCGCGCTGCTCCGCAGATACCGCAAGGATCGCCCCTATGCTAAGGTTTTCACTAAAGGTCGCCACGTTCTTATCCACAAAATTACAGAGCCAGAAGCTCATGACCACCACATTAACTAAGCCTCAGAACCAAACTCCGCTCTTGTTTGAGAAGATGACCTGGCGAGAGTTCAAAGCCGTTGAGCAGTTACTCGATCGCCCTGGCTATCGACTCTCTTTTTTAGATGGAATTTTGGAGATTCGACAAATGCCTGGGGAACCGCATGAAACAGTCAAAAAACGGATTGCTGCTTTACTGGAACTCTACCTATTGCTGACAGGATTTGACTTCACCCCCACAGGTTCCATGACCTTAGAAAACGAGGCAGGAGGAGTAAAACGAGAAGCAGATGAATCCTACAAACTTTCTCCAGGTCGATCGCGTCCTGATTTGGCGATCGAAGTTGTGTTTAGCAGTGGTGGGATCAACAAATTAGAAACCTACAAGCGGCTGAAGATCGCCGAAGTTTGGTTCTGGGAAGATGGAGTTTTAGAGATCTACCACTTACGGGAAGAGGTTAACCAGTTGCGCTACGAAAAGATTGCCAACAGTGAAGCAGTACCCGGAATTGATCTGGAATTGCTGCTGCGCTGCGTCAACATGGTGAATCATGTAGAGGCGATCAAAACCTTTCAGCAAGCCATTCAGCAGTAGTATTGAGAATTTTTAATAGGGCGCGATCGCCAGTCTTCAGAGTTTTAGCTTAAATCAGTCGCGTCAAATTTGTTAAGGTTTCACTAAAGATAACCGATGTTTTCACAAACAAAATCACCGAGCCAGAAGCTCATGACTACCACATTAGCCAAACCTCAGAACCAAACTCCGCTCTTGTTTGAGAAGATGACCTGGCGAGAGTTCAAAGCCATTGAGCAGCTACTCGATCGCCCTGGCTATCGACTCTCTTTTTTAGATGGAATTTTGGAGATTCGACAAATGCCTGGGGAACCGCATGAAACAGTCAAGGAAAGAATCGGTGCTCTTTTAGAAATTTATCTGCTGCTGGCAGGTTTTGATTTTATCCCGACTGGCTCTATGACTCTGGAAAGTGAATCTGGTGCTGTAAAGCGGGAGGCTGATAAATCCTACAGGCTTACGTCAGGTCGATCGCACCCTGATTTGGCGATCGAAGTTGTGTTTAGCAGTGGTGGGATCAACAAATTAGAAGCATACAAGCGGCTGAAGATCGCCGAAGTTTGGTTTTGGGAAGATGGGGTTTTAGAGATCTATCATTTGCGGGAAGAGGCTAATCAGTGGCGCTACGAAACGATTGCCAACAGTGAAGCAGTACCTGGAATTGATCTGGAATTGCTGCTGCGCTGTATCAACATGGTGAATCATGTAGAGGCGATCAAAACCTTCCAGCAAGGCATTCAGAAGTAGTATTGAGAATTTTTAATAAGGCGCGATCGCCAGTTCTCAAAGTTTTAGCCCAGAGTTTTAGTCCAGAGTTTTAGCTCAAGTCAGTTGCGCTAAGTTGTCGTAGAGAGTGGATATAGGACAGGAAAAGCCAATGCTGGATAGCTCCAGCGTTTCCCCAGACTGATAGATGGTGGGAACCCAAAGATTATCAGATTTGCGTTGAAATCGTTCAGCTAGAACTTGGTTTTGGTGAATGAGCAGATATTCTTCAAATCCAGCGATCGCTTTGTAATCGGCAAATTTTTCACCTCGGTCAAACGCCTCTGTTGAGTTAGACAAAACTTCGATCAACAGTTTGGGATGCAGGATAAAATCTTCATCAGAGTTTCTATCCTCTGGGTGGCAAGTCACAGCCAGATCGGGGTAGTAGAACAACCGAGAAGCAGGCAGCCGCACTTTCATGTCAGTCGCGTAGGAAATGCAGTTTGTGCCTCGGAGATGGTTAAGAATAAGAGCGGAGAGGTTACCTGTGATGATGACATGAGCTTTGCTTGCACCTGCCATGGCGACAATCTGCCCTTCGATATATTCATGTTTAATCAGGCTGGTACGCTCGATTTCCAGGTACTCTTCAGGCGAGAAATAAGCATGGCTCTGCTTCGCTGTCATCTCATCTTCCTTAAATCACGAGCTGCTGATTTAAATCATAAATGGTGCAACGGCAAAAGATAGAGAGGTTAAAAGCTGAGTAGACGATCGCCCCATTACCAGCGATCGCCTTACCTCAGACCAAACTATCCTTCAATGTATAAAGAATCTGCTCCTGTTGCTCCGGCGAAAGCTCAGGAAACATCGGTAGAGACAGCACCTCTTGAGCTAACCGTTCTGCCACAGATAGCCGTCCGGGTTGATAGCCTAGATGTTCATAGATTGGCTGTAAGTGCAGCGGCACTGGGTAGTAGACCATGGAGCCAATCCCTTGATCTTGCAGTTTTTGGCGAATCGAGTCACGCCGATCGCCCTCTATTTGAAGCGTGTACTGATGCCAAACGTGCCCTGGTGAAGACTGAGGGGCGATCGCGCCAGGGAGATGGCTGAGGAATTGATCGTAACGTTCAGCGATCGCCCGTCGCTGAGCATTCCATCCTTCTAAATAATTCAGCTTAATGCTCAAAATCGCCGCCTGTAGAGCATCTAACCGACTGTTGATGCCGACAGTCTCCGAGCTGTAGCGCTGCTGTTGCCCGTGGTTCCGCAGCATTCTAATTCGAGCCGCGATCGCCCCATCATTCGTGGTGATGGCTCCGGCATCGCCACAGGCTCCCAGATTCTTGGTCGGGTAGAAGCTAAAGCAGCCAATGTGTCCGAGGCTACCGACTTTTGTGCCTGCCCAGTCTGCCCCTGCTGCCTGCGCCGCATCTTCGATCACCCAAAGATGGTGGGATTGGGCGATCGCCATCAACCGCGTCATGTCGACAGGCTGTCCGAATAAATGCACAGGAATAATCGCTTTAGTTCGCGGGGTAATCGCCCTCTCAATTTGTTCTAAGTCTAGATTGAAGGTTCGGGGATCGACATCAATGAAAACTGGAGTTGCCCCCACTGCGCTAATCATGCCAGCGGTTGATATGAAGGTGAAAGGCGAAGTGATGACCTCATCGCCCGCGCCAATATTGAGGGCGCGCAATGCCAAGTACAAGGCATCGGTTCCCGAATTACAGCCAATGCAATCGGTTGTGCCGATGTAACTGGCAAACTGTTGTTCAAAACGTTCTACGGTCGAACCGTTGATGTAATGCCCTGAGGCAAGCACCTCTAGGGTTTTCGCACCAACTTCTTCCCCAATGAGCTTGTACTGCTGGGTTAGATCAAAGGCTGGGATAGAATTCACTCGCTTACACCACAAATTTTGTCCTGATTCAAATTAGATACACCAAAATGACCTTCTGTTCCCTGATTTTTTAAAAATAGGCGATCGCTGACAGATATTTTGAAGCGACCCCCACAGATATCTCAGCCTATCGTTAAAAAATTAGAGAGATCGCCCACATTACAGCGTTACCGTTTTAGTAACTGCGATCGTTGTGACATCTAAATCTAGTTTGATGGAATCTGATGAAGGAAAATTCCGCTCTACGGTTACTTCAAGATTCATTACCCATTCATTGAATGGACTTGTGCTATTAATCCTGAGCTATGGTATTTTACGTCTAGCATAGTTTAATAAGAAGTCTAAAAAGTCTTAAAACCCTTTTCTGGCAGACCTCTCAGCAATAATCTACTAACCATTTTGTCCAAATGAAATTTAAATACGGTTCAGCCCTAATCACGGCACTAATGATGACACTGGCTGCTGCGTTGCCTTCCCTGGCAGACACAGCGGTTATTCAATCCTCGTCGGGTAGTCAGGTTAATGTCCGCTCTGAGCCTTCAACCACCTCACAGATTCGGCATCTTGGGCTAAGTGGCGATCGGCTCAATGTTCTTAATCACACCAGTGCCCCAGATGGCTATGTCTGGTACTACGTCGAGTTTCCTACTTCAGGTGCCCGTGGTTGGATTCGAGGTGACTTACTCAAGGTAAGTGCGACGGTTCCTGTAAACCCGCCTACTCCCGTAAACCCGCCCACTCCCGTAAACCCTCCCACTCCAGTCAATCCGCCCATTCCCGTAAATCCGCCCACTTCTGTAAATCCAACCACTTCTGAACGCGTGTCGTTTGCACCTGGGACATCCGCTGCCACTGTTGGGGGCAAAGTACAAGGCACTCAATCGCGGGAATATGTGGTTAATGCGGCATCTGGTCAAACCTTGAGGACCAGCACAATTGGCACCAGTCAATTCTTGCAAGTACAAGTATTTGCCCCAGATGGCACCAACTTGTATACAGGCAGTAGCGACTGGTCAGTTGTTTTACGTAATACAGGTGACTTTAAAATCCGGGTAAGGCTCGTCCCTGAACAACAAAAGCCGGACGCAACTGGAGAATATAGCCTGACAATTGCAGTTCTTTAGGCGCACTCAGCTAATCGTCATTCAAGTTCCAGTCCCAAAAAGCTTAGAAGGCGTGCACACAAGGAGCTTCAGCCTCTTGCTTCTGAAACTTGAATGCACGTCAGCTTAAGGATCAGGCTTAAGGATCACAACGACTGTCAAACGATCGCCATTGTGACGAGACAACAGCGACAACCTCGGCTGCTAGTGTAGGCTGTGTACCCGTTCCAAGCAGCACTTTGGAAAATCTAACAGCTTTGCCCTTCGCCTTATCCTGATCAGGCAGAGCCAGTTATGAAAGAAGTAAAGAGGGGCGATCGGGCTAAGATTGGGTGATGCTTTTGAAAACTTTCGCTAACCTTGTTAAAGTTCGTAAGGCGATCGGCTAAATGGGTTATATGTCATCCTCGGTTCGAGTTAAAGCTCTACCTCTAATGCTCCAGCGCTGGGTGCAAGACCCGGCTGCGGTGTCGGCGATCGCTTCCTTAGCACTGCACCTGCCGCTTCTGCTATTTCTCCCTCGATTATTTTCCAACACTCCAGGGCTAGGAGAACCTGAGCTGCCTAGCTCTGTCGATGTCGTGGAGTTAACCCTCGCCGAGCAAGGGCGTGTACCAAACTTCCAAACGCCCGAAGTTATTTTGCCGCCTTTGGCTCAAACGCCCTCTTCTCTCTCCATTTCCCCCTTGCCTAAAGCCTCGTCTCCGCTATCCGAGACGACGCTACCTCCCCTCCCCTCGTCTAACTCTTTATGGGGATTTGGATCTTCTTTCCAATTTCCTCCCATCGGCAACACATCCCCAACCTTTACTGTGCCGCAGACTCAAGCGCCCTTTGTTCCTTATATTCCGCCCAGGGTGACGATTCAGCCCTCGCCTCGACCCTTAGTTCAGCCTACGCAAACACCCAGTCCAGTAGCTCCTTCCCCGACTGCTACGTCTACGCCCTCTCCGCAGCCAACCGCTACACCCGGAGCCGAGGCATTGGCAGGTGAAACAGGCGGACAAGTGGCGGCGAGTCCATCACCGACCGAGCGATCGTCAGCCCAAATTAATCAAGAATTGCTGGCTCGTAATCAAGAACTTCGCGACAAGTTGACCTACAGCGAAAATGGAACCAGCGAGAGCGATTCGGCGCAGGCAGCACAAAAATGGTCAGAATCGGGGCAAGCCTGGTTAGGTGGCGATCGCCCCATTACTGGCTCGATTCAGCGGCGCGAGATTAATGGCTCTTACCCAGATGCGGCTGGGTATCGCAACCTATCGGGATCTGTAATTGTCGCGGCACTGGTCGACGAGAGCGGTAAGCCTGCCCCTAACCCGACGATTTTACAAAGTTCGGGATATGGCATTTTTGACGAATTAGCGCTGCAAGAGGTGATGGCTCAAAAGTTTGAGGCAACGGGTAAAAAAGAAGCCTACTGGATTCGGGTGACCTACGCCCCTCGACGAGCGACTTAGGCAAGCCACCTAGAGAGAAGTTTGGTTGAGTGTGTTCGTCAGCTTGTCGGCAATGCCAGTTACCCAGTTTTCATCTTGCTGGGTGTAGCTACGAGGTGCGTTTGCGCCCAGCACCAGCACACCTCGATCGCCGAGCGGCTGACAAATCACGCCTTGAGTGTTTTCGGGCAAATAATCAAACTCTACTCGCCCCGGATAAATTTTCAGGCTGACTAAGTAAACGGGCTTTTGGGTCGATAAAACTCGCTTGACGATCGCCCCTGGCTTTACTTCCGCATTGGGACTAAGGATGCCGCGCCGCAGCAGCACTTTACCGTCATACCAAACTACAAGCGATCGCGTCACAGTGTTGGTCAGCAAGAGATGAGAAGCCCACGCCAGCTCAGTTCTAACCGCTTCAGGTAAATCTTTTACCAACTCAAAGCCCTCTTCCCCCACCAGCATCACTGTATCAGGAGGCTTGGGCTGCACCCGTTGCCAAAGTAGTCCTGTCAAAATTAGGACAGCGCTGATAATAATACCAAGGGCATCAGAGCGAGATTGGGAGTTGGTTAAATCAGTGGTGAGGAGGCGGTTGGTCATGAGCAGAGTTCCGGCGATCGCTCCCACCACTATAGGCAATTGACGCAGCACTTGATTTTGATCGGGTTTTGCCATTTTGCAAAGATAGACTGATTAAAAATAAAATAAAGGAGTCAGTTTGAAAAACCCCACTTTCTAAACTATGCATTATCGTATGTTGATAATTAAAGATTCAGCATTTCAAAAAGGCAGTTCTTCGTGTTAGCAGTCATCGCTTCAGGCATCGCTTCCAGTTTACTTTCCCTCTTCCTCAATAATTCGCCCAAAGTTGAACCGCTGCACGCTGTGCCCTGGTCAGCGTTTCTTAATACTGCGCTGCTGCGATCGCTGACTCAGCCTGATCCTGATGCAATGGCAATCATTCAGCAGCAGCTCGATGCCCTGGGAGGCATGGGTTACTCAACCGATGCTCAAGGTATTTGGATGCAGGAAGACGATCAGATGCTAGCTGATCATTTAGGAACTACACCGATTCCAGCGGCTTCTTTAACCAAAGTCGCAACTACGTTAGTAGCGTTATCGACTTGGGGCGCAGATCATCGGTTCAACACTTTGGTCAGCACTACAGGGCCAATTCAGGGAGGGGTGCTGAATGGTGATTTGATTGTGCAGGGCGAGGGAGATCCATTTTTTGTGTGGGAAGAAGCGGTGGCGTTAGGCAACGCTCTCAACAAAGCAGGGATTACTCAGGTGACGGGCAACTTACTGATTGCGGGCAACTTTGCCATGAACTATGAAGTTGATCCAACCGTTGCTGGAAATTTATTAAAACAGGGCTTAGATCCGAACTTGTGGAATGGTGAAGCTAAGGCACAGTTTGAGCAAATGCCCGCTGGAACGCCCCGTCCTCAAGTGACCATTAATGGCGGAGTGCAGTTTATCCAAAACATTCCGCCTTCTAAACTCGTCGTGCGGCATCAGTCGATGCAATTGGTCAGCGTTCTCAAGGCAATGAACACTTACAGCAACAACATCATGTCGCAAATGATGGCAGATTTGCTGGGAGGTGCGCCTGCTGTCGCCAAGAAAGCAGCCGAAATTGCCCGTGTTCCGGCGATCGAAATCACCCTAGAGAATGGCTCTGGGCTGGGCACGAATAATCGGATTTCGCCGCGCGCAGTCACGCAAATGATGTTGACCATTCAGAGCTATTTACGAGATAAGCAGTTGAATGTAGGGAACTTGTTTCCTGTTATGGGCAGAGATGTGGGGACGCTGAAGGGGCGATCGATTCCTGCTAATTCAGTTGTTAAAACTGGCACTTTAAACGAAGTCAGCGCCTTATCTGGAGTCGTGCCCACGCGCGATCGCGGCTTAATTTGGTTCACGATTATTAACTATGGCGCTGGCGATGTGGGCGTTTTTCATGATCAACAAGATGCGTTGCTGCAACGACTGCAACAAAAATGGGGTGTTCCAGTGCCTACTCCGCCTGCTGTTCAGCCTAGCGATCGCGCTAACAATCTTTCCAATCGAATCGGTGCGCCTGAACGGAATCAATTGCTTTAAGATTGGGCTATGATGCCAGTCCATCCACCTGATTTGCTAGAACACCGTCGTCAGGAAGCGATCGCGGTGGCAGAACAATGTGCCCAAATTTTGAGGCAAGAATTTGGGGCGATCGAAATTATTCTGTTTGGCTCTCTCAGAGGCGATGCTCCGTGGCACTGGCAATCTGACCTGGATTTAGCCGTCAGTGGTATCTCAGATGAGGCGTTGTGGCAGGCACATCAGCAGCTTGCCTTAGTCATGCCCGACTGGTTAAAGTTTGACCTCGTTGCCCTAGAACAGGTTGCCCCCCAAGTCCGGAGCCGCATTTTGCAACAACAGCCTATGCCCGCCGATCCATATCTGGCACTAAAGACCCATATTGATGATGAGATGGTTGCACTAGAGCGGCTGATCAACGTCTTAGACATTCTCCTAGACCAAGCCGACACTATTCCAGAAATTGCTTTAGTTCCGGCGTTAGCCAGCTACATCACTGATTTTTACACGGGCTGCGAACGCATCAGCGAACGGGTTGCCATTGCTTTAGATGGCGGTATTCCAGAAGGCTCTAACTGGCATGAACAGCTTTTGCGCCAAGTTGCTGATTTAGGAGAGGCTGATTTGGGAGAGGCTGATTTGGGAGAGCAGCGTCGCCCGCCGCTTTGGCAAGGTTCGCTGCTGCTAGATCTGAATGAATATCGTAAATTTCGTCATTTCGATCGCCATCGCTACAAGCTAGAACTTAAGCTCGATCGCGTCTTGGAGCTTGCCCATCAAGTGCAGCCCACTTACCAAAAAATTCGACAGGCGATCGCAGCTTTCAGCCAGTGGTTGATCCAACAATCAAGCCTCTAAAAAACTGATCCACAAAAAAAGTTCCCAGCTTTTGACCAGGAACGGTTTAGGTGTGAGGAGCGAGACGTCTCATGGAAGAGACGCTCGTTCTTAACCTTAATCTTAGCGAGAAAAATGTGGAAATCTCAGGAAATTTCAAAAGAAAAAAGTTCGGGAAAACGGTTAGAAAATGACGGTTTTCCTCTCTCTTCTGATAGCAGTTGGGTCATCCTCAGCGTGATACTGTTTATTAATCTAATATTTTGATTAATAACGTTTTATTAAGATGTAATGGGTTTCCTATGACCAACCGCCTTGCCCAATCTCAAAGCCTATATTTGCGGAAACACGCCGAAAATCCAATTGATTGGTGGTCTTGGTCTGATGAGGCTTTGGAGAAAGCGCGGCAGGAGAATAAGCCGATCTTTTTATCCATTGGCTACTCTAGCTGTCATTGGTGTACGGTCATGGAGGGCGAAGCTTTTTCTGATGAGGCGATCGCTGATTACATGAATGCCAACTTTTTGCCCATCAAAGTAGACCGCGAAGAACGCCCCGACATTGATAGTATTTATATGCAGGCGTTGCAAGCCATGACTGGGCAAGGCGGCTGGCCTCTCAACATTTTTCTATCGCCTAGCGATCGCCTCCCCTTTTACGGTGGCACTTATTTTCCAGTAGACCCAAAGTACGGCAGACCCGGATTTTTGCAAACGCTGCAAGCCATTCGTCGCTTTTACGACACCGAAACTGAGAAGTTGCAAACCATCAAAGGAGAAATTTTCGATCGCCTCCAGCAAAGAGCCATCTCAGGTGCAGATGACTTGGGCAACGACTTGTTGCGTAGCGGTTTGGAATACAGCACAGGCATTCTCAGCTCTAAAGGGATGGGTCCCAGTTTTCCGATGATTCCTTATGCGGCAACAGCGTTGAGAGCTAGTCGCTTTAATTTCCTAGCTTCTCGCTACGATGCCCTTTCAATCTGCCGAGAGCGAGGGCTAGACATGGCGCTGGGCGGAATTTTTGACCATGTGGGCGGCGGTTTTCATCGCTATACCGTCGATCCAACTTGGACGGTTCCTCACTTTGAAAAAATGCTGTACGACAATGGGCAAATTGTTGAATACCTTGCCGATTTGTGGAGTGCAGGTGTTCAAGAGCCAGCCTTTGAACGGGCGATCGCCCATACTGTCACTTGGCTTAAACGCGAAATGACCGCTCCTCAAGGCTACTTCTACGCTGCTCAAGATGCCGATAATTTTGCAACTCCTGATGACATTGAACCCGAAGAAGGCGACTTCTACATTTGGAGCTATCAAGAATTGGAACAAATTCTTACCGCCGCCGAACTAGCAGAACTCGCCACCCACTTCAACATCACTTCTAGAGGCAATTTTGAGGGCAAAATAGTCCTTCAACGTCAGCAACCCGGAGATCTTCCCGGAACGGTAGAAGCATCTCTACAAAAGCTTTTTGCTGTTCGCTACGGCGCATCCGATGTGGCAACATTCCCGCCCGCCCGTGATAACCAAGAAGCCAAAACCTACCCTTGGGCAGGACGTATTCCTCCGGTCACCGACACAAAAATGATTGTGGCTTGGAACAGTCTGATGATTTCAGGCTTAGCTAGGGCCTCGATCGTCTTTCAAAAACCAGAGTATCTTGACCTTGCAGCACAAGCGGCTCAATTTATTCTGGATCATCAGTGGCAGGACGCTCTCTCCGAGATACCTGGAAAGGGTCGCTTTCATCGCCTCAACTACAACGGTAAGCCTGCTGTCATTGCCCAATCTGAAGACTATGCTCTGTTTATTAAAGCCCTTCTAGACCTTGATCAAGCCTCTCTCCCAATCTCTAGCGACTGGCTGACCCACGCCACTCAAGTTCAAGCTGAATTCGATGAGTTTTTGTGGAGCATTGAACTCGGTGGCTACTACAACACCGATGCCAGCGCCAATCTAGTCATACGAGAGCGCAGCTTTGATGATAATGCGACACCCGCAGCTAATGGAGTGGCGATCGCCAACCTGATGCGACTTGCCCTTGCCACTGAAGATTTGTCGTACCGCGATCGTGCTGAACAAGCCCTCCAGTCTTTCGGTAGTGTCATGCGTGAATCGCCCCAGGCTTGCCCCAGTCTCTTTTCTGCTCTCGACTGGCTTCATAACCCGACGCTTGTTCGCACCCTCCAGCCAATGATTGAGTTGAACCAGCAGTACTTACCTACGGTTGTCCATCAGTTATCTACAGAATTACCAGCAGGTGCAGTAGGATTAGTTTGTCAGGGGTTAAGCTGCCAAGAACCTGCAATGAGCTTGAAGCAAATGCAAGAGCAAATTCAGGAGAGTTTGGTGCAAAGCCTGTAGGCTGATCTCTCAGTTAACGCCCTGCTGGAATTCTACTAATCCGCAACAAATCCTTCACCGTGGGACAATAGCCCGTTAACCCAAAACTACTAGGGCTGACAGGATGCGCGTAGGTAAAATGTCGATACTCAATGCAGAACCGATCCCACTCTGCCATTTGAATGCGAAACACTTTGATGAAGAAATTTGCCAAATGAATTGATAGCGGAATTTGGAACAGAATTGGTTTTTTGAGGTAGACGCAGACTTCGCCAATGGCTTGGTCGGCGGTCAATCCCGGATTGCCCAGAACGAATTCATGAGGATCGCCTAATTCGGGGGGATGCTCTAGCAGGCACAGGACGACCTGAGCAATGTCTTTGGCATGGAGAAAATGGAAACTGCCGTCGGCTTGGAAAAAGCGAATGAGATTCATCCATTTAACAATGTCGCCAATGCCCGCAGAGATATGAGAGTAGGGCTTTTGGTCGTCTCCGCCAAAGACCAGAGTAGGAAAGAGCGTGGTGATTTTAGGAGCGATCGCCAACTTTGCCAACTGCTGATGGCAATGATACTTTGACTTAATGTAGTCTGTACCAATGGCTCCGGCTTCCTTCAGCGGGTGATTATCTCGTCCTAAAATGCTTGCAGTCGAAAAATATAGAACCTGCTGGCATACCTCTGGGTCAAGCAAATTCATCAGCCGAATCGTTTTAACCACATTAATATCCTGAGTTTCGATCGCCCCACCCCAAGAAGTCGCCGCCAAAATGGCACTATCCATCGTTTTTAACAACCTGCCAACCTGCTCGATATCGTGCATGTCGCCCTGAATAATCGTGATTCCAGGACGAGCATTGTAATCAAACTTTAGCTTTTGAGGATTTCTGACAAACAGAAACAAGTCGTGAGTTGTATCGCGGATTAGAGCGTCGGCAATATAGTGACCAATGCATCCACTGGCACCTGTAATGAAGATTCGTTTGGCAGTCATGGGGGAGAAAGTAAAGCCATAGCTACGGGATTATAGCGGATGTTGGGGTAAGTTCACCCGTAGAGCAGAAATCAAACAGGTCACTAAAAAATCCCTAGCTTCTTAAAGAAACCGGGGATCTTCGCCGCGCTTAGATAGCTGGCGCTAGCAATAAGCACTCTGATTAGGACAAGTTACACCGTGATTAACAAGGGGCTTAAGCCCCTTGTCCTAACCTAAGTTAGGCTGCGTCAACGAGTTGAAGTTCACGGTTGGTAATAGTCTCTCGCATTTCTAGCTTGAGGACAGAAAGTTGGTTACGCAACAGATTTAAATCAATCTCAATTTCGGTGCGCTTGTCTTGAGCAATTAGCAAATTTCCTAATGCTTTGCGATACTCAGCAGATGCCATCATTTCGACTCTTCTGGCTTTGCGCTGAGCTTCGTTTTTGAAGTCTGGGTCGAAGGCGATCGACGTATCAATGGCAGCCGTTAAATGATTGAGAATATCTTGAAGTCTACGGATGTGTTGGTCGGTTTGCAGCAGTTGGCGCTGTTGTTGGGCGATCGCGGTTGGATAATCGAAAAGTTTCATGGTGATGATTGTGGCGGGGAAACGACGGCTAAAAGCTGAAGATACTAAGCTGCAACCTGGCTATCTGAGGACTTGGAAATAGGCTCAGGAGCAGGCTCAGAGGAATTTTGGACACTTTGCTCTGAATGAACAGACTGGAGCCGCTGCATTTCTAATTCAAAAGCGCGACGGTTAAATGCATAGGCGCGATCGCCTTCCATAACATGGAACAAAACATCGTCAAGAAGTGATTCAATCTCGTAGAGGGTAGATTCCCCGCCCCTTGGGGCGTAAGTGTCTAATTAAAAAAGGGATATTTGATACCCCGTCCGCTTGCGGCGGGGTCGTTCATTGGAGAGGTCTAACCAGTTGCTCAAAGCTTGCCGCAAATCTGCAACAGAGTATGCACTTCCCTCTTCTCGAATGAAGTGATTTTTTAGTTGATTTGCAGCTTCGTTCAACGTGTCTTGAATAGTGCTATCGTTGGCTAACTGAGAGTTCATTGAGCGTTCTCTGGGATAGATAAAATAAGGCTAACTTTATCGTTCTTCGATGTATCTATTTTAGCATTTGCAGCTTCGAGTGTGTAGAGATGTAATGCTTTGAGAAGTGTTCTGAAAACCGCCCTACACACTACTCTACGAACTCCTAATTTTTCTTTTCTAATGCTCTACTCTTAGGCGTATGATCTTAGGCGTATGATCAAACCATCCGTTCGCAATTTTATCTACAAGCTATGACGACTATTTGGGAGTTAGATTTTTACTCGCGCCCCGTCCTTGATGAGGGGAAGAAAAAGCTCTGGGAGGTGCTTATTTGCGAAAGTCCCCTCGATGTTCGCAGTCAGCCTGACTCCCTGTTCCGCTACTCCCAATTTTGTAGCAACACAGAAGTTAACTCGGTGTGGCTAAAAGCGGCGCTTGAGAAGGCGATCGCCCCAGCTCCTCAGCCCCCCGATCGGGTGCGGTTCTTTCGTCGCCAAATGAATAATATGATTACCAAAGCTTGTGCCGACGCAGGCATTTCGGCAGCTCCTAGCCGTCGAACTCTAGCGCTCAACCAGTGGATTCAAGAGCGGATGAAGCGCGTCTATCCGGCAATGGAGAACTATCAGGTTGTAGCGAATCCTTCTGTCATCTTGCCAGGTGTACCTGCTCAGGCGCTCCCCGATGCCCTGATTGGTGAACGCTGGGCATTTGTCACTCTCGAAACCTCGGCGTTTGCTGAAATGCCAGAGTGGGAGATTGGCTTTAGCGAATCATTTCCGCCTGAGATGTTTGACCTAGCGCCCGACACGCCTATTCCTGGTTTGATTATTTTCTCGTCCCGCGCCCTGCCTCTAGCCGCCTGGATGTCAGGGTTAGAGCTAGCGTTCTTACGGTTTAATCCATCCCCGCCTCAGCTTGTCCTGGAAACAGGAGCAAATGATTCTTGGGTTCTGGCAAGCCTGCCGACTGCCGAATTGCAAGCCGAGGTAAAAGGGTTTGAAGCCAAAAAGCTGGCTGCCAATCAAGTACATTTTGTAGCTGTGCAGGCTGACCAAAATTCGGAGGCGTTCGCAGGATTTTGGCTCATGCAAGAACTTAATCTGGCGTAATGTTACCCAATCCTCGAAGATATTGAGAGGCGTTTTGTCTTGAGATTAACGATAAGTTCTAATTTTTAAACCTATAAAACAGCCTTACACAAAACAACTTTTCAATACGCAGAGCAGCAGCGCACACTATGAGTCCTGATCAGTCACAACAGGAATTACTGGCAGAGCAGTTGTTGGAACTGGCAATGCAATCGGGCGCTGAGGCGGCAGAGATTTTTCAGTCGCAGTCTTTGTCACGTCCTGTTTTTTTTGAAGCCAATCGGCTTAAGCAACTAGAAATCTCTCAGGCAGAAGGAGTTGCGCTCAGGCTATGGCGAGCAGGTCGCCCTGGTTTGGCGGTTGCCTATGGTTCAGTTGAGCCGCAAGCATTAGTGGAACGGGCGATCGCCATCAGTCAACTTAACGAGCCTGAAACCATTGAGCTATCGCCGTCTTCTCAGGTGCAATATCCTAATCTTGGCGAAGAAGTTAGCGTTAATCAACTGTTGGAGTGGGGAAAAGAGGCGATCGCCCTAATGCGAGATTTTAACCCCGATTTACTCTGTGATTCGGAGTGGGAATGCGACATAGAAACCATTCGTCTGCTCAATTCCCATGGCTTAGACTGTGGCTACACTGACACGACGCTTAGTTGCTACCTCTCGGCAGAATGGGTGCGAGGAGACGACTTCTTGAGCGTTTCTGATGGTCAAACTCAACGCGGATCGCTTGACCCTGTGGTATTAGCTCAACAAGTCATGCAGCGGTTGGAATGGGCACAAAAGAATGCGGCTCCACCTGCTGGACGAGTGCCTGTATTGTTTACGTCTAAAGCGGCAGATATGCTGTGGGGCACTGTGCAAGCAGCAATGAATGGTAAGCAGGTGGTGGAAAAAGCTTCGCCCTGGGGCGATCGCCTGGGAGAACCCATCACTTCACCTGCTCTTACTCTCTCCCAACAGCCTGATGCAGGTCCGTTTAGCTGTCCCTTTGACGATGAAGGCACGCCTACTCAGCCCATCACCTTTATTAAAGAGGGCGTGCTCCAGCTTTTTTATACCGATCGCACAGTCGGACGGGCGCTGGCTAGCGGTACAACGGGCAACGGTTTTCGTTCTGGGTTAGGCAGTTACCCAACGCCAGGTCTATTTAATTTGATGATCGAACCTGGCATTAAATCTCTACCCGATTTAATTGGCACATTGGAGCGAGGCATTGTGGTTGATCAAATGCTGGGTGGCGGGGCAGGTATTTCGGGAGAATTTTCGGTCAATGTGGAGCTGGGGTATCGAGTTGAGAAAGGCGCGATCGTCGGGCGGGTGAAGGATACGATGATCGCAGGCAACGTCTACACGGCTTTGAAAAACTTGGTGGAGTTGGGGGGCGATGCTGACTGGAATGGTTCGTGCTACACGCCTTCAGTAATTGTGGAAGGACTGTCTACCACGGGGCGAGGTTAAAATTTAGACATTCGTGGAGGTTCCTAACGATGACGCAAACTGCACCTAGCTCTTCTAAGCTGCTGACGATGGAGGAATATCTTGCCTACGACGATGGCACAGATACACGCTATGAGCTTGTAGATGGAGAATTGGTAAAGATGCCAACTGAGTCACCTGAGAACTGCAAAATTGCAAAATTGCTGATGTTTGAATTGGCAAAATTTATTCCTATTGTGCTAATTAACCTTAAGGACATAGAAATTGCCGTTAGCGGGAGACGGGCAAAGGTACGCCTTCCCGATTTAACTGTTCTAAGTGAGGAAGGCTATGCGGCTTTGGCAGGAAAACGCAGCAACACGATTACGCATGATATGCCGTCGCCTCGTTTGGTGGTTGAAGTGGTGTCGCCTGGAACAGAGAACCGCGATCGCGACTATCGCTACAAACGCACCGAGTACGCAGCCAGAGAGATTGCAGAATATTGGATTATCGACCCAGAAATGCAGCAAGTAAGGCTGTGTTTGTGGGTAAACGGACAATATGAAGACACGGTTTATACCAATGATATGCCGATCCAATCCACAGTAATTTCGGAGTTTAATCTTAGTGCTGCTCAGGTGTTGGCATTTGGAGAAAACTAGGGGACTGAAAATGTCGGGTTCAAGATCTGACAATAATTCTTAACGCTCTATAGTATTTAGATTACTTGTAGTGCGATCGCCCATCAATACCCTAAAACAGCGATAACTAAACTAATAATTAACGCAACTGAGTATGGAAAAGCGATCGCAAAAAACCACATACAGAAATCAACTCTCTAGATCCTCGATCGCCTTTGGCACCCCTTCGGTTAACACCTCACACCCTTGAGTCGTTACCACTAGATCATCCTCAATGCGAATACCAATGCCATGCCAACGCGGATCAACTTCTGGCTGACCTTCAACAGGTTTAATAAAGGGAGAAATGTAAAGTCCAGGTTCAACTGTTAGAACCTGTCCTGGCTCCAAATTATGAGGCATTTCACCATGCTGATAAACTCCTACATCATGCACGTCCAGACCTAACCAATGTCCAGTGCGATGCATATAAAAAGGCTTGTACTTTTCTTCTTTAATGATTTCCTCAATATCGCCCACTAATAAACCTAAATCCATTAAGCCTTCAACCAACACGCGCACAGCGGTATCGTGAATTTGCTTGTAGGGGTTGCCAGGATGGACTTGGGCGATCGCCTTCATTTGCGCTGCTAAAACAATTTCGTACAAAATTTTCTGCTCATCGGTAAACTTACCGCCGACTGGGAACGTCCGAGTAATGTCTGCGTTGTAGTACTCATAGGCACATCCTGCATCAATTAACAGAAGTTCATTATCTTGCATTTGCCGTGTGTTTTCCGTGTAATGCAACACACAAGCATTTGCCCCCGATGCTACGATCGAAGGATATGCTACGACCGTTCCGCGTAGCCCAAAAGTATGCTCAATTTCGGCTTGCACTTCGTATTCATATCTGCCGGGGCGCGCAAATTCTCTGGCGCGGTTATGGGCATCCACCGAGATTGCCGCCGCCGTTCGCATCAGGTCTAACTCGGCTGGGCTTTTTACCTGCCGAAGCGCGTGGAGTGTGGGTGCTGGATCTTCCATTCCAGTCGGTCCCGTGCCGCGTTTGGGGTAGGTTGCCATCAGTTTTTGCCACTCTCTAAGAATGGTGTCGTTGAAACGGCGATCGCGCCCCAACTTATAGTAAATCCGGTCTGCCTTCTCTAAATACTGGGGTAGTTTTTCCATAAGTTCGGCGATCGGATAAACCGCATCAGCCCCAAACTTTTCTTTTGCCGCTTCTACGCCAACCCGGTAGCCCGTCCAAGTTTCTTTCTCCAAATCTTTAGGTTGAACAAAC
>JBBRCV010000075.1:0-21745 GCA_038204505.1 Elainellales cyanobacterium | reverse complement strand
TATGATGTTGCAAAAAAAAGATGCTCCGGTAGTTGCGATCGCACTACTGCTTGCCCTCACCAATGCCCCCAAAACCTTCGCGGCATCTTGGAATCTTCAGGCGGTGGGCACAAGCGCCAATCTTGCGACGTTCCCGCTCCCAACCAATGTGCCCAATGGCACTACCATTAAAATTGCGGGTTCCAGCGGCATGGCAGCCATTAGCCAAGCGCTGAAGCAAGGGTTTGAAGGGAAGTTTCCAGGTTCGGCGATCGCCTCTGAAACCAGTGATGCCAACACTGCTATTAAACAACTGCTCGATGGCAAGGTTGATTTGGCGGCAATTAGTCGCCCCCTGACTGCCGACGAAAAAGCGGCGGGTTTAGTCGATGTGCCCGTTAGCCGCGACAAAATTGCGGTCGTTGTCAGTGCTAACAATCCCTTTAAAGGAGAATTGACCGACGAACAATTTGCCAAAATTTTTCGCGGTGAAATCACCGATTGGTCGCAAGTCGGTGGTCAACCGAGTGCCATTCGCGTGATCGATCGCCCCGAAACTAGCGATTTGCGTCAGTCCTTTAAGGGCTATCCCATATTTGCTGGCAACTTTGCCACCGGACCCAACGCCGTAGCGCTGCCGCAAGATAATACCGACGAAATGCTCAAGGCATTAGGTCCAAATGGCGTTGGCTATGCGACTGCCAGACAAGTTTTAGATAAACCCAGTGTGCGCGTCATTTCTATGTGGGGCACTCCGCCTACCGACCCGCGCTATCCGTTCTCGCAGCCCTTCGCTTACGTTTACAACGGTCAAAATCCTAGTCCGGCAGTACAAGCCTTCTTAGGGTATGCTTCTGCCCCCGAAGTCCAACCTGCTATTGACCAGGCGAAAATTAGATCGACCGCTGCGGTGAGTGTCGCCCCCCCCCCGCCTACCCAAGGTGTGATAGCAAGTCCTTCTCCTTCTGTGGCGGTTTCTCCAGGCGCAACTGTTGCTCCAACCGTTCAACCTTCAGGTGCAGCCTCGCCCGGTGCAACGGCACTCGTCCCTGGTGCTGAACCCGCTGCCGATACAGGCTGGAATGTACCCTCTTGGCTTTGGTGGCTATTGCCCCTCGGATTGCTAGCGCTATTGCTGGGCTGGTTGTTTGGCGATCGCCGTACTGAAGAAGACCCCGAACTCACCGCCACAGGTGGCAGGCTTCCAGACGAAGATTTGGGCGGTATGGCAACAGCTGGACTAGAAGGCAGCACTCTGGCGGCTGACGGCTCGGCGTTAGATTTCTCTAGAAACACAGCTGAAGCTGGCATGAGCGACTTCCCTGACTTAGCAGCAGACACAACTGCCAGGGTTGGCGATGCCGATGCACCAGATGACAACATGTTCTCTGGGCTATGGGGGGGAACTACCGACCTGGCTGAGGATGCTACTGGCAGGGCTGGCGATGCTGCTGAATCGGGTGGTAATGCCCTCTCCGGGTTATTTGGCGATACCTCTGATATGAGAGGCGACGCTTTGGACTCAGGTAATAATGATCTCTCTGGCATATTTGGGAGCACGTCAGATAGGACGACGAATGCAGGAGGAGGGGCGATCGCAGGTGGTGCAGCCATGGCGGCGAGTGCTGCGGCTGGATCTGCCCTATCAGGAGGTGCAGACGTTGCGGCTGTAGGCTCTACGCTTAGCGCAGGGACTAACCGCATTGTGCTAGTTCCCCGTGAACCGCATCGTGCCCACGTTTACTGGGAAATCCCCAATGCTTACAAAGATGCCATCCGGCAACGGGGCGGCGAGAAGCTGGCTCTGCGGCTGTATGACGTGACAGGTTTAGATTTGAGCTATCAAACGCCCCATAGCGTCCAGCAGTTTGATTGCGGCGAGTTAGCCCGAGACCAAGACATTCCAGTTAACGAGAGCGATCGCGATTACATCGCTGAGATTGGCTACCTGACAGCGGATCAACGCTGGCTCAGAATGGCGCGATCGGCAGCAGTCAGAGTGCCCTCAGTAGAAGGCTACTAAGTATCTTGCTTGCCCAAAACCGAAGCCTCCCGACTTTTGTAGAGTTAGGGGGCTTCTTCATGAGTTTCTTTTACAAGATAGGAGTCTGTTTATGCCACTCTGTTGCCTGCTCATAGGCATACGCTGCCTGCAAAACTAAGTCTTCCCGCAGCACATTGCCAATAATTTGCAGCCCAATGGGTAATCCCTGCTGATCAAACCCACAGGGCAGGCTCAATCCTGGTAACCCTGCCAGGTTGACCGGAATCGTCATTAGGTCAGACAGATACATACTGAGCGGATCGTTTGTCTTTTCACCCGCCTTAAACGCCGTGGTAGGAGTTGTGGGACAAACTAGAATATCGACCTGAGCGAACGCCTGCTCAAAATCTTGCTTAATCAACGTTCGCACCTTCTGCGCCTTAATGTAATAAGCGTCATAGTAACCCGCCGATAGGGTATAGGTGCCAATCATGATGCGCCGCTTGACCTCTGTGCCAAAGCCTTGGGCACGAGTTTGGGTGTACATCGACATCAAATCATCAGGATTTTCAGCCCGGAAGCCATACTTCACGCCATCATACCGAGCGAGGTTTGCTGAGGCTTCTGAGGGAGCAATGATGTAGTAAGTGGGCAAGCCATAGCGAAACTTGGGGCAGGAAATTTCGACGATTTCTGCGCCCATTGCCTCGTATTGCGCGATCGCCGCCATCACGGCTTCGCTAACCACCGCATCTAGCCCTTCTCCAAATGTTTCTTTAATTACGCCCACCCGAAACTTAGGGCGCAGTTCGGGTGACAGCAGGCTGACGTAATCTGGGACTTCGACTTTGAGACTGGTGGAATCTTTGGGATCATGACCCGCGATCGCCCCCAGCAAAATTGCCGCATCTTCTACCGATCGCCCAAACGGTCCAATTTGATCCAACGAAGACGCATACGCCACTAATCCGTAGCGAGAAACCAATCCATAGGTCGGTTTCATCCCCACTACGCCACACAACGCCGCTGGCTGTCGAATCGATCCGCCTGTATCAGAACCCAGCGAAACTGTGCATTCGCCTCCCGCAACCGCCGCCGCCGATCCCCCCGATGAGCCACCGGGTACGCGCTCTAGATCCCAGGGGTTAGCAGTCACCTGGTACGCCGAATTCTCTGTTGAGCTGCCCATCGCAAACTCATCGAGATTAGTTTTGCCCACCATGACCGCGCCCGCCGCTGCCAGTCGCCCCGTTACAGTCGATTCATAAGGGGGCACAAAATTTTGCAAGATTTTGGAACCGCAGGTGGTGGGAACGCCCTGGGTACACATATTGTCTTTAATGCCAGTCGGAATGCCTGCAAGCCAACCAATTTCTTCGCCAGCGTTAATTTGGGCATCGACCTGCTTTGCCTGCTCCAGCGCTCGGTCTGCGGTGACGCACAAAAAGCTGTGCAGCTTTGGCTCCAACGCCTGAATGCGATCTAAGGATTCCTGAGCAATTTCGACAGCAGAACGTTCTTTAGTAATGAGTTGCTGGTGCAACTCGCGGATGGATGCCATGAACTGACCTCGCGACTGAGCAATTTTAAAGTGTATCGTCAAAGGATCTACTTTAGAACCCAGCGTATCGCAACATGACCCAACGTGCGTTTGACCTAGCTGTTCAAGTTCAAGGAAAAGGGTTCCCCATCCTTTGCCTGCATGGGCATCCCGGCTCCGGGAGCAGTATGTCGGTGTTTACCGATCATCTATCACAGCGATTTATGACGATCGCCCCCGATTTGCGCGGCTACGGCAAAAGCCAGACGCGAGACAATTTTGTCATGACTGATCATTTGACTGACTTAGAGGCATTGTGCGATCGCCTCCATCTCGACTCATTTATCCTTCTAGGCTGGTCGCTCGGCGGCATTTTGGCAATGGAACTGGCGCTCAAATTTCCCCAACGAGTCAAGGGCATGATCCTGATTGCTACTGCTGCTAGACCTTTTGGCAACCACCCGCCTATTACTTGGCAAGATAATCTCTTCACCGGGATCGCGGCGTTGATTAATCAAGTGCAGCCGGGATGGGATTGGAATATTGAAACCTTTGGCAAGCGATCGCTCTTTCGCCATTTAGTTCAACAGCACACCACTAGTACCTACCAATACCTCGCTAGCGAAGCCACTGCCGCTTTCATGCAAACATCAGGCGCAGCCAATCGCGCCCTCAATGATGCCCTCAGCCAGCGCTACAATCGCCTGCTAGAAATTAGCCAGATTCAATGCCCTGTTCTAATGCTTGCTGGAGATTGCGATCGCCACATCACTTCCCAATCCAGTCTAGAAACCGCACAGCATCTCCCCAACTGCCAAACACACTGCTACCCTACCGTTGCCCATCTATTTCCGTGGGAAATTCCAGAGCAAGTATTGGCAGACATTGACCAATGGTTAAAGGAGAACCAGTGGTTAGAGGAGAAGTCAAGGTGAAGGCACAAAGCTAGGATTAGCTGCTAAGGCTTGGAGCAACCCGGCGAACCGGGTTCTTTTCCATAGCTTCATCAAAAATCGTTAGTCGAGAAGGCTTACAGCGTTTGATTCCTACTTGTAACCCCTGCGCGCCTTCTTCTTCTAAATCCAAAAGATATCCAGGCTTAGCAGATTTAGCCTCTTGAGCGCTAGAAAAAGGTCCAAAATAGTAGGTACAAGCAGGGACACTGGTCACTACTTCTACCCACCAAGCCAAACCAACACTCTCAAGGATACTGATCCAAATTTCATTCATAAAAATCTGCCTGCTTGATGGAACGTTACGAGTGCTCGAAGGCATATCGTGGCGACCGACACAAGTATTAACGCTTCTAACATCCTGGTTATACTCTGTTGAACCTACTTTTGCAAAGCGTCTTTTGCCGTAGATTCCAGATGATGAACCCGCGATCGCCGTTGCCGCGACACTTCATAAAGCGCCATCCCGGCAGCCACTGAAGCATTAAGGCTAGGCGTTTTACCTCGAAGCGGAATCGAAACCAAAACGTCGCATCGCTGTTGCGTTAACAAACTCAGTCCATCGCCCTCAGACCCCACTACCAAAACAGTGGCTGGGTGAAACTTAACGGTATCGATCGGCTCAGCCGCCGTTGCCGCCGCCCCATAAATCCAAAAACCTGCATTTTTCAAGTCTTCCATGGCTCGGTTGATGTTGACAACTCTCGACACAGGGAAACTTTCTAACGCTCCTGCCGCAACTTTTACTACAGTAGAAGTAATTCCAGAAGCGCGTCGCTGCGGGATCACTAATCCTTGTGCCCCAAGCGCTTCCGCCGTTCGGATGATTGCGCCTAGATTGTGGGGATCGGTAATACCATCGGCAATAATTAAAACAGGTTGATCGGTCGCCGCCTTCGCCCGTTCAATCAAATCGCCAAGGTCAACATATTCATAGGGAGTAACTTGGGCTGCAATTCCTTGATGATTAGCACCTTGGGTAATTTGGTCTAACCGACGGGGTTCGACCTCATCAACCACAATACCGTTGGCTTTTGCTTTCGATAAAAGTGAATGAAACCGAGGATCGTAACGCAATTTGGTGGCAATCCAAATGCGATTTAAATGACGCACACCCTCGATCGCTGCTAACACACTGTGACGACCATAGATCAAATCTACATCTGGCTCAGTATCAGGCGTTACTTCTACGATCTCAGACTCATCAAATTCAGGACGAAACGATCTGGGCTTGAACGTCCTCTCCCGATCAGAACTTCCCCATTGCTCACCGCGATCGCTGCGTCGGTCAGAGCCGCCAGAACGACCCCCTCGGTCATTCTTCCATTCCGAACGCTCCGGACGATTGCCTTGTGGACGATCAGACCGCACAGGACGATCGCCTCGTACTGGACGATCGGAACGCACTGGGCGAACGGTCTGAAAGTCTCGATCGCCGCGATCGTTTCGTTGATCTGGACTGTTATTAGGACGATCGCTTCGCACTGGACGCTCAGAACGCACTGGGCGATCGCCTCGATCATTCCGTCGTTCGGGACTTGCAGGACGTTCCCCTCGGTTCTTCCATTCCGAACGCTCAGGACGTTCAGAGCGTACTGGACGATCACCTCGATCGGGGCGATCGTACCGCTCATCGCGTCCTGCGCCCTCTGCCAAGAACGGTTTTTTTACTCCGGGGCGATCGTCTCTAGAGCTTCTGACCTTGACAACTCTCACTTTAATGACCCTCACCTTGGCCCCGTTAGCTTTTTTGGGTGGCACAACTGCACGGCTTTCTGACCTGAAATCCTCGTTATGATTAGCTTTAGGTTTGCGATCGCCCCTAAAGGCAGGCTTGTCAGACGGAGAATCTCCACGCTTGGGCGCACTCTTGCGACGAGGCTGATCTGAAGAATTGGAGCCGCGAAATTTACCAGGCATGTCTTGAGTTCTCCGTAAGAATTAAATATATTAACCGTCCTGCAACGCCTCAGCCTGAAGCATTAGCCTTTGATTTTTGCAGGTTCTTCAAGCTGGAGTTGTGCCAGCAGATCCATTAATCTTGGCGGGTCAGCGAGATACAGATATCCCAGCAGAGTTTCCAAACTTGTTGCCTGCTGGTAAATTTCTGGGTTAAGTCGCTTAGGACCTTTTGAGGCGGCATTCCTGCCCCGCTTGAGAATTTCTAGCTCGGCATTGGTGAGATGAGGCTGGAGAGATTGCAAATGATGCGCTTGGCTCTCGGCTCTAACTTGAGCCACCACTTGTTCATGATAGGCTTGCAGACGCTTAGGCGGCAGGAGATAGTGGGTTCGAATATATAACTCGTAGATTGCGTCGCCCACATAAGCCAAAGCAGCAGGCGAAACCTGGTTTAATCGAGTTGATCCCTGCACCTGAAACTCATTGTTGTTGAGCGATATCAATGATGTGAGTAACTCAGTCGGAGAAAAGCCTACAATTTTTTCTTCACTCGACTCCACCCTGACCCAACCTCGCTAATGTGATGATTTCGTAACGCTTCCGCATAACATTTTCGAGGGCTGCCTCAAGTTAACGAGCTGTAAGTCATAAAAAATCAGCTCTTTTTGATGTTTTCGAGCGCTACATCAACCGAAGTCTGTAGAGATAAGAACTGCTCCAGGCGAACCAGCTTAACAGTTTGGGTAACACGCGGATTCGACACGATTTGAAGAGTCCCTCCCACGCCTTGAACCTTCTTAACAAGCTGCACTAAGGCACCTAATCCAGAGCTATCAACAAAATCAATTTGGGAAAGATCAAGGATAAAGTTCTTGGGTCCTTCCTCCACAAACTTATCAAGTGTTTTGCGGAATGTCGGCTCAGAGAAGGCATCGAACAATCCAGCAAGGCGGAATAGTTGGCAGTTGTCCCTAACTTCGCGTGTGCCTCTTAAACTAACGGTTAGGGTGAGTGTTTCAGGAATAAAATCCTCCTGTATCGGTGCTTTCTTAAGGTTTTCAATATGAGATTCGAGGTTCAAGTATAGGACAAGACGGTTAACTATGCAACCAAAACTGTCTAGCCCCATGCTCCAACTCAGTATAGCGAAGGATAGAAAGACTGACCGGAATCTTAAAATCTAGAAATCTCAGCATTCCAGGAGTCTAAATATTCTAGGGATCGCAATACTCTAGGGATCTCTAGGGATCTCTAATGACTAAGCTCCCTCGGCTTACCTTTCCTCTACCTCTTGCCACAAGGTCGTAGTTTGCCGCAGGCTACAGTGGTCGCCATTTCCTAGAATTAGATGATCGAGCAGCGGAATGCCTAAAAGCTGCCCTCCTGCTAAAAGCTGTCGCGTTAATGCCAAATCTTCGGGACTGGGATCAAGGATGCCAGAGGGATGATTGTGCGCCACGATCAGACGAACTGCGCCTTGCCGAATCACCTCCCGAAAGATATCTCGTGGGTGGGCGATCGTTTCTGTGGCAGTGCCAGTGCTAATAATTTGAGTGCCGACCAGTCGATGCTTAATGTCTAGCAGCAGCACCGCAAACTTTTCTTGGGTTTGCCACATTAAGTCTTGGCTGAGAACAGCCGCCGCGATCGCCGGATCATCCACCACTGCTTTTTCTGCCGGACGAGAATGAAGCACCCGCTTACCCAGTTCGATCGCCGCCAAAATTGCGGTTGCCTTAGCAGGACCCACCCCCAAAATCTGCGTTAACTCTCCCACACTGACATCCCGCATTACCGCCAGTGGATCGCGCTGATTGGCGCTTAGTGTATGTAGAATATGCTGTCCCAACCCAACCGCCGACAGCTTCCCTGCCCCTTGTCCTGTTCCTAACAAAATTGCAATTAACTCTGCCGTAGATAAACTCCTTGCGCCTTGCGCTTGCAGCCGCTCGCGGGGACGTTCAGTAGTAGGCAAGTCGGCAACTCGGACAGAGTAAGTCATAGCAAAAAAGAATCAATGAACAGATCAATCGCTGATTTCATTCAGTTATCCCAAATCTCCCCCTCTGATACACTCATCTACTACACTCAACTACAGTTCAATGCAGCGCCCCTTTTTAGTAGTTAAAGATGCCGTTAGATATGCAGTTAGAATTTGTCCCCGTTGAAGAATTTTATTTTGCCTTGACGTTATGCGTGAAAACATTGGATGAGATAGCGAACCCTGAATTGCTGGAACAAGTGCGATCGCGCCTATTAGAAAAATTTGGTCAGCCTTCAACGATCGCCCCCAGTCGGCAAAAGTTCAACTACGTGTTTCGGGTCTCCGATCATGACGGTGATCATGACAGCAGCCCGATGGGTCAATTGATTGTTTCGATTTCAGATTGGCAGGATAAACTGCGATTGAGCAGCGATTATGGTTGGGTTTTAGATGCTGAACGAAAGCCAATTCGGTCTGAACAATTTGAGCAGCGGGATGAGTTTGCCAAGGAGCTGCGATCGCATTTGCAGGATTGGCTAGGCGTGCAGTTTTGACTTTCTGATTCTTTATTCTCTGGTCGTTGCGGATTTTGGGAATGGGTCGTTGCGGGTTTTGGGAATGGGTCGTTGCGGGTTTTGGAATGGGTCGTTGCGGAGATTCAGGGTAGGCACGGGGGCTCTACTATCGGTTTATGATCTTTAATTAATCACCTTTGTGTCTGCTCATGACTGCGCCTCTTTCTTCCATCGACAGCCTTTTTCACATCGATCGCCTTCGCGTTTCTTATCCCAACAGCGTGGGGTGGGCGGTTGATGATGTGTCGATAACGCTGCAACCGGGTGAACGGATTGGATTGGTGGGTGAATCAGGTTGCGGTAAATCGACTTTGGGACGGGCGGCAATGCGACTGCTGCCAGATTCAACCCAAATTGAAGGACAGGTGACTTTTAAGGGCGAGTCGGTGTTTGACTTTTCCGCAGAGGAACTGCGGCGGTTTCGAGGAGAGGCGGTGGCGCTGATTTTTCAAGACCCAATGACTCGGCTTGATCCGTTGATGACCATTGGCGAACATTGTGTAGAAACCTTGCGGGCGCATCGACAGCTATCGCGGCAAGCTGCTAAGGAACAGGCGATCGCCACTTTAGAAGCCGTCAAAATTCCAGCCAGCCGTTGGGCGCAGTATCCTCACGAATTTAGCGGCGGCATGAGGCAACGTGTGGCGATCGCCCTCGCCCTTTTGCTCGAACCCAAACTCATCGTTGCCGACGAACCCACGACCAGCCTTGATGTCACCGTCTCAGCCCAAATTCTGAAGGAGCTAACCCGCCTTTGTCAGGAACGGCAAATGGGGCTAATGCTGATTTCTCATGATTTAGCGATGGTGGGAGAATATTGCGATCGCATTGCCGTTATGTACCAGGGCAAAGTGGTGGAAACTGGGGGGGCGATCGAAGTCCTCACCCATCCCCAGCACCCGTATACGCAATCCCTTTTGCAAGCCGCCCTTCATATCCAATCCGTACCTCCCTCGCTACCCGATAGCCTTTTTACAGAAGCGCCCTTGCTCCGTCTGCAACACCTACAGCAGCACTACACCCTCGAAGAAAACTTTTTCTCCCGCCTCTTCTCTAAGCCGCAAGACAAAACCATCCGAGCCGTTGATGATATCGACCTAGACCTTTATCCCGGCGAAATCCTGGGTCTAGTTGGAGAATCTGGCTGCGGTAAAAGCACTTTGTCTCGAACGATTTTGCAACTCATTCGCCCGACAGCAGGTAAAGTCGAGTTTTTAGGGCAAGAGCTAACAACGCTCTCTCGGCAAGGATTGCAGCAACAGCGGCGGCAGATGCAAATGGTATTTCAAGATCCCCACGCCTGCCTCAATCCTCTGATGACCGTTGGCGAAAGCATTGCCGATCCCTTGCTGATCCATAGTCTGGCGACAGCAACAGAAGCCAAGACCCAAACCCATCAAATGCTAGAGCGCGTGGGTTTGACCCCGACCGCAGAGTTCTACCATCGTTATCCCAAAGACTTGTCGGGTGGGCAACAGCAGCGAGTGGCGATCGCCCGTGCCCTGATCACTCGCCCCAAACTGCTGATTTGCGATGAACCCGTCAGCATGTTAGATGCCAGCGTTCAATCGCAAGTGCTAGAGCTGATGCTGGAGCTAAAGGAAGAGTTTGATTTGACCTATCTGTTTATTACCCATGATCTTTGGGTGGCAAGGTTTTTGTGCGATCGCATCGCCGTCATGAGTGCAGGCAAAATTGTCGAGCTAGGCAAAACCGAAACAATTTTTACCCACCCTCAGCATCCTTACACCCAAACCCTATTAGGAGCAGCGCCCCTGCTCTCTCGCCTATCTTCAACTAACGGTTAATATTTGACCGCCAAACTTAATGTAGTATCCTGGATCAGGGCACCTTGATTTTATTTCCATTAATTTCGCTGGTTTCCCACCCTCCACGCCAACCCAGAGCTTGTCCATGTTTGGTTTAATTGGTCATCTTACGAGTTTGGAACACGCCCAGTCTGTTGCCAAAGAGCTAGGCTATCCGGAATACGCCGATCAGGGGCTTGATTTTTGGTGTAGCGCCCCGCCGCAAATTGTAGACACTATTAAAGTCACCAGCATTACCGGGCAACAAATCGAAGGGCGCTACCTGGAATCTTGCTTTTTACCCGAAATGCTAGCAGCCCGCCGCATCAAAGCTGCCACCCGCAAGATTATTAACGCTATGGCGCACGCCCAGAAACATGGCATCGACATCACGGCGCTAGGCGGCTTTTCATCCATCATTTTTGAAAACTTCAACCTTAATCAAATTCGCCAAGTTCGCAACATTCACTTAGACTTCAACCGCTTCACTACGGGTAATACCCACACTGCTTACATCATTTGCCGCCAAGTCGAGCAATCTGCTAAACAACTCAACATTGACCTGTCTAAGGCAACGATCGCCGTCTGTGGCGCAACTGGAGATATTGGCAGCGCCGTTTGTCGCTGGCTCAATGCTCGTTCTGACGTGGCAGAGCTACTGCTGGTCGCCCGCAACCCAGAGCGTCTTCAGGCGTTGCAAGATGAACTGGGGCGGGGCAAAATCATGGTTTTAGAAGAAGCACTGCCCCAAGCTGATATTGTGGTTTGGGTTGCCAGTATGCCTAAAGGAGTCGAGATTGATCCCACCACTCTTAAGCAGCCCTGTATTCTAATCGATGGTGGGTATCCTAAAAATTTAGGGACAAAGGTGAAGCATCCGGGAGTCTACGTACTCAACGGTGGCATTGTGGAACATTCTTTAGACATCGACTGGAAGATTATGTCGATCGTTAATATGGATATTCCTGCACGACAGCTTTTCGCCTGTTTTGCTGAGTCGATGTTGCTAGAGTTTGAAAAGCTGTACACCAATTTTTCTTGGGGACGCAACCAAATTACTCTTGAAAAGATGGATTTAATTGGGCAGGTTTCGGTAAAGCATGGCTTTCGACCGCTGCTAGATTTAACTTCTTAGAGGTATTCTGCGATCGTGTGAAAAAGTGAGAACATAGCGATTCTCAGACCTCTGAAGGAAATTACGGTAAGACTGATTGACGCGCCTTGACAAAGCGCACTAAGTTCAGATGTATCTCTTTAAATCGCTAAAACGATCGCCAAAGCTTCAGAGATGAGCCGCATAGTTGAGTCATTCAGGTAACCTAAATACTTAACCAAACGCGTTTCAGAGAGGGAACGTACCTGGAATGTATCTGCTCCTGAACTTTTGCTGAGTCCATTTTCTAAATCAGGTTCCAGGCAAACCATCCAAGGTCGAGTTGCAAATGTCTTTTTCCAATCGGTAATTGGCACAACGACTTTAAGTGGCAAAATGCCAATTGCATTGTCGTTTACAATCACTGCTGGGCGAGTTTTACTGATCTCTGTGCCTACAGTTGGATCAAGCCTAACTAACCAAATCTCGCCCCTGTTCATTGAAATTCTCCGATTTCACTTCTCAATTTACTTCGCCCTGTTGTAAGAAGTCTTCTCCATCTAAAACTGTAAAAGCTGTTAATTCCTTATCTAAGGAGTAATCAGAAATGGCAGTCAGTGCCGCGATCGCCATCTGTTGCCGACGCTGCTCTTGGGTCAGCGGTTGCTCTTGTTGCACCAGATAAAGGGCGGCTTCGGCAATTTGGAGGCGATCGCTAATGGGCAGATTGGGGAGAGATTGTAAAATTTCTGTGGTGTTCATAGGAGGTAACGGCTGAACTTGATTCAATTATCTCTTAAGTAGCCTCTGCCCATTCAAGTATCCAAATACCCTGCCGCCACACATTCTTCGATCGCCTCCTCCACCATCGACCATAGGGCAGGCGCTCCTACCTCTACCGAACGCATCCGTTCGACCACGCGATCGCGCACAACACCATATTTGCTCCAAGTGCCACCCTGGTTTTGCTGATTCAAGAGAAAGGGCTGAAGGCGATCGAGGGCTGCTGCAAATTGGGCAGTTGGGGTTTGTTGGGCTTCAAATTCGTTCCAGAGCGATCGCAGTTCATGACCCTGTTCTGTAGGAAGTAACCCGAATAATCTTTCGGCGGCTTGTTCTTCCCGCTCCGCTTTGCCTTGGTTGCCCACTTCGTCGAACGCGAATGTATCACCTGCATCAATTTCGACAATATCGTGAATCAGCAGCATTTTGGTGGCGTGGAGCAGGTCGGTTTCGGGTGGGGCGTACTCAATTAGTACGGTCGCCATTAGGGCGATGTGCCAGGAATGTTCGGCAGTGTTTTCGGGGCGCGATCGATCGGAAATGTAGGTCTGGCGGAGGATTTGTTTGAGGCGATCGATTTCAATAATGAAGGCGATTTGCTGGCTGAGGCGGTTGGTTTGTCCCATGGGCTACTAAATTTTGGGGCTGCTGAATCTTACATAGGGGAAGCGTATCAGCATAGCGCCTCCCTTCATAGAAAAGCTGTATTAGTAGTTTAAAAAGAGTGTGTCAAATGCAGCGTCGGTAAGCTTTGTGGGCTTATGAACTGGGAGCCGAGACACGGGTACTTGAGGACTAACTGGGCTGGCTGGATTTTCCGGGGTCGCTTCTGCATCTCGAACTTGGTGTGCTGTTTTTTCTAAAGCGGTGATGTGCTGTTCAAGAATAGCGAGGCGATCGCAAATTTGTTGGCGGCGATCGTCCATACCTTCTAGCTCTTGCCGAAGCCGTTTTTTCTCAATGACCAATTTATAAATATCCAGGTAAGCTGCTGCCTCGGTTTGTTGACGGGGCATGGTGCTGATTTTGGGACGAACTTGACCTTTAGGAATACGCAGCATAGGAGGGAGGGAGCCTAATAAAGAACCTAATTTTGTCCTATTGTGCCCTCGCCCTGAAAATTCCCACCGTTGCTAATTTCTAAACTTTTGCAACGTCGTACTCCGAGCTACAGTTTACAAGTTTGGGTTAGCTGACAATGAAGCACTACTCTGCATAGTTCCTTTGCCATGAAGTCTTTTGCTATGAAGCCCCGAATTATTGTTTGTGGTTTGGGTCGAACGGGTTATCAAGTTTTTCGCTTGCTCAAGCAGCAAGGAGCGACGGTGATAGGAATACATCCCCATCTGCTGCCTGCTCATGAGCGCGATGACAATATTGTGCTGGGAGAATTATCGGCAGCCGCAACGCTGGTTGCGGCTGGAATTCGGGAGGCAGATACGCTGGTGATTGTGCATGATGATGATGCGGTGAATCTGGCAGTATTAACTCAGGCGCGAGTTCTAAATCCCCATATTCGAGTAGTTAATCGGTTGTTTAATGCAAGTTTGGGCGATCGCCTCGACCATTCATTATCCGATCATTTCAGCATGAGTGTATCGGCGCTGTCGGCTCCTATTTTTGCGTTTGCGGCACTGGGAAATCGGGCGATCGGGCAATTGCAATTGTTCAATCAAACTTGGGCAATTCGAGAAGAATATGTGGACGAAAACCACCCTTGGCTAGGGCGAAAATTGAGCGAACTTTGGGAAGACCGATCGCGGATGTTAATTTATTATTTGCCAGCCTACAGCCAGATGGATTTAGTGGCGGCGGTAGTGGGTGGACAGTCGTTGCAGGTAGGCGATCGCCTAATTGTTGCCAACCAACCGAAAGCGCAAACGGTGCAACGGACTTTGAAACAGAAGCTTTTAGGATTGCTAGCAGGTCTACAAACTTTTCACATTCACATTAAACCCACTGTTCTGGTTTCGTTAACATTACTGTTCACAATTTTTATCGCCACTCTGACTTATACCGTAACTAGTTTTCATGTTTCGGTAGTCGATGCGCTCTACTTTTCAGTGGGCATGATTACGGGGGCAGGCGGTGGCGAGCATGTGGCAGAGCAAGCGCCTGATAGCATTAAAATTTTTACCGTTGTGATGATGTTAATTGGTGCAGCGGTGGTTGGAATTTTCTATGCATTGCTCAATGATTTTGTTTTAGGAACCCGTTTTCATCAGCTTTGGAACACGGCTCAGCTTCCCTATCGGGGGCATTATATTGTGTGTGGGTTGGGCGGGACAGGCATGAATGTGATGAGCCAGCTTTGTGCTAATGGGTGCAGTGTGGTGGTAATTGAGCGGGATGCCAATAATCGCTTTTTGAATGCAGCGCGATCGCTCAAGGTTCCGGTTATTCATAGCGATGCCAACTTGCTGCCTACGCTCCAATTGGTTCGTCTGGCAGATGCAGCAGCGGTTTTAGTGACAACGAGTAATGATGTGACTAATTTGGAAATTGCGCTGACCGTCAAAGGGATTGCGCCCAAAGTGCCCGTTATTGTACGTAACCAGAACCCTCAATTTGCACCTTTAGCCCAGCAGGTTTTTGAGTTTGAAGCGGTGTTGAGTCCGGCTGAGTTGGCAGCTCCTTCATTTGCGGCGGCGGCTTTAGGCGGGCGAATTTTGGGGACGGGAGTAACGGCAGATATTCTTTGGGTGGCGTTGGCAACGATGATTACTCCCGCTCATCCGTTTTGTGGCAAGCGGGTGCAGGATGTGGCAATGGATGCTGATTTAGTGCCGCTGTACTTGGAAACGCAGCGTCAAACGATGCATGGTTGGAAATTATTAGAAATGGAGTTATCAGCAGGAGATGTGTTGTATTTAACGATTCCGGCAATGCATCTAGATCGATTATGGCGAGGGGCACGGCAGAAGCTAAATTTGGGGTAAGAATCTAGGTTGTAAGTTGCTGCTGTTGCTTCGGAATCTTTATCCTGACAACAGTTCCAATCAGCAGATTCGATTCAATTTCTAACTGACCACCATGTGCCTCAACAATGCGTCTGGCGATCGCCAACCCCAGCCCATTTCCAGTTAATTTAGTGGTAAAAAAAGGCTTGGTAATCTGTTCAATTTTATCGGCAGGAATGAGTTCACCTTCATTGTGAACTCTAATGCTAACTTCTTTCGTCATGTGTTGAACACTCCAATTAACACTCTCGTTCTCGCTGACTGCTTCACAAGCATTACAAATTAAATTAATGAATACCTGCTTTAGTTTATCCTTGTCTCCCTGAATGACAGCAGGTGTATCGGCAGGCGTAAATTTAATGTGTCTGCCTTGGGCAACAGGCATTTCTCGAAGTGTGTCTAACATTTCGCTAAATAACGTGTTGAGATCTAGTTCAACGACATTCAGCGTTTGGCACTTAGTGTAGTTCAGAATTTCGTTAAGCAAGCGCTGGAGGCGATCGGCTTCTTCAAGGGCAAGGTTAAGACGAAAGTGAGCAACAGCGGGTAAATCGATCTTTTGAAAGGATTGAAGTCCCATTAACACTGTGGTGAGGGGATTGCGAACTTCGTGGACAATCATCGCAGAGAGTTCGCCAACTTCAGCAAGGTTGGCAAGGTTGCGCTCGGCTTGTTTGCGCTCGGCGATCGCTGCCGAAACTTGCTGATACATTTGGCTAAATGCCGCAATTACATCTCCAAGTTCATCCTGTCTCTGGGCTTGTAGAGATGCAAAGGGTGGCGGGGCTTTGTCTTGTAGAACGGCATCTCCTGCATTTAACAGATCTCTCCGCAACAGCATAATGGGCGTAATTAGCAGCGGCTCTAGAACAATGAGAGTGGCAACGGTAACAAAGATAGAAATAATTAGAACGAGTCCAGTAATACGTTCAATAAAGGCGATAATTTCGGCTTGGACTGAGGCGGCGTTGTGACGAATGATTAGGACGTATTGCCCTTTGAGAGGGGCGATCGCCCAAGCGGCATCATATTGAGTTTGCTGATACAGAGTAGCTCTAGGATTTGTTTGAACTGCGGCAAAACTAAGCTGTGGCATTTTGCCAAAAGTACCCACTAGGCTGCCATTGGGACGATACAGCGCCCCTCCCAAAATTTTGGGGTTGAGGATGCTTTGCTGGAGCCGAGCTAGAACTTGTTGATCGGTCGTTCCAGCGGGCAACATCCTGAGAGCGCCTGAAGTTTCGGCAGCAGAAATTTCTTTGAGCTGCGACAATAGCTCTTGCTGGCGACGGTAAATGGAGGGCAATAAAATCAACGCTTCAATCAGCACAATGCTGACAAATACAGACAGCACAATCCGCCGAGATAGGCGCGCGTGAAACAGATGCCGTAATGCCAGTCGTCGAGAAGCCAATTCTTTTACCTCTTGCTGTCATCCGCAAGGCTGATCATAGCAAAGCAGGTTGCGGGACATCCCAGTTTTGCATGACGGCAACAACTTTCGACTGAGCGATCGCCTCGATCGCCCTAAATAGGGATTGAGACTGCTGACAATGGATTGTAAACTTTCAGCACAGCCTGTTTAAAACTCCAGCCCTTCAATCGTCTTACTCATGACTCCAGACCCTACCCCCAAGTCCATCGTCAGGCGCGTCCCTGGCAGCTTGCTAGCAGGCGTAATCTATCCTTTACAGGCATTGCGCTTGTTTATGAAAACTCCTCGCCTACGGAGGTATGTGTTGTTTCCTATTGCAGTCAACTTGTTGGTGGGAGGCACAATTTATGCGGCACTGCTGTTTGCTGGATTACGGGCGATCGACAACATTATTGCCGACGTGCCGAATTGGACAGGCAACTTAGCGCACTTATCACCTAATCTTCCTCCCATGCCAGAAGTCAGCTTACCGCAAGTCAGCTTACCGCAAGTCAGCTTGCCGCAAGTTAGCTTGCCTCAGTGGCAGATTAGCCTCCCCAGTTGGTTGCCTCGTTGGAATATTGCGCTACCTCAGTGGAATATTGCGCTGCCCGACTGGCACTTGATTGACTGGAAACTGCCAGGGTGGAATGCAGATCGGGCGATCGCCATTGCCAACGCTCTGGGGGCTTCGTTCCTGTGGGTTTTGCGCTTGCTGCTGGTGTTGGTTTTGTTAGTGGTTACAGGCTTTATTTTTCTTCAATTTGGGGTACTGCTCGGTTCGCCGTGGTATGGCAAGCTGTCGGAGGAATTGGAGCTATTGAAGTTAGGCAAACTGCCGCCCAATGAGTCAGATTTAGGCAGTACGGTTCGAGATAGCGGGCGGGCGATTTTGTATGAATTGAAAAAGCTGGGAATGTTGATTTTTATTGGACTACCGTTGCTGCTGTTCAACTTTTTGCCAGGAATCGGGACGGCGATCGCCTCCACAGGAACCATTACCCTCACTGCTACTATCGTTTGCCTCGATTTCCTGGACTCTGCCCTAGAGCGACGGCACTTGGGGTTTCGGCAAAAGCTGGGCGTGGTGCTGCGGAGCTTACCTGCAAGTGCGTCGTTTGGATTTGTTTGTTTGACGTTAGTGAGTGTGCCGTTGATTAATTTGCTGGCGATTCCGGTGTGTGTGGCAGCAGGAACTTTATTTTTTTGCGATCGCATTCAGCCCTGGCTCGACTCGTAACGCTTGTCCTTTAGCCCCCATTCTTGGTATGAAAAATAGAATAACGACCTATCACTTTTAACGCCCATGGTCTACGCTATCGACTTTGGTACAAGCAACACTGTTGTTACTCGCTGGAATCTGGCAACTCAGAAGCCCGAAACCTTGACGCTTCCTGGACTTTCGCTGAAGTTAGCGCAGAATCCGCCGCTAGTGCCGAGCTTGCTATATGTGGAGGATGGCAGTTCAGGCAAGGTCATTGCGGGACAGATAGTGCGCGATCGCGGGTTTGACTTGAGTGGCGATCGACGGTTTTTTCGCAACTTCAAGCGCGGCATTGGCGCAGAAATTCAGGGCTTCTTGCCAGAGTTGGATGGAGCCACCATTAGTTTTGAGCAAGCAGGCACTTGGTTCCTAACGACTCTCCTGCAACAGCTTCAAGCTGCCGATCCAACCCTGGACTCGCTCGTTTTCACGGTTCCGGTCGATAGCTTTGAGGCGTATCGTAATTGGCTGACTCAGGTTTGCAAATCGCTGCAAGTGAGTCAGGTGCGGCTGCTTGATGAACCCACAGCAGCAGCTTTAGGATATGGGCTGGCGGCACAAAGGACTGTGCTAGTCGTCGATTTTGGCGGCGGCACGTTGGATTTATCGTTAGTGAAACTGGAAGGTAGACCAGAACAGAAGCCTGTGGGATTTTTGTTGAAGTGGGGGCAGAAAGTACTAGAGGAATCAACACAGCGCCCTAAAATTGCGCGGGTTTTGGCAAAGGCGGGACAGAACCTGGGTGGAGCAGACATTGATCAATGGTTAGTGAATCATTTTGCTACGACTCAAGGATTAGCAATGACATCACTAACGTTACGGTTAGCAGAACGTCTTAAAATACAGCTTTCACAACAAACTGAAGCAACCGAAGTTTACTTCAATGATGAAACACTTGAAAGTTACGAGCTAAAGATAAATCAAGAAGATTTTAATGCATTACTGGTCGAGAATCAGTTTTTTACATGCCTTGATGAATCAATGAGCCAAGTGTTGCAACAAGCTCGTCGTCAAGGATTAGAGCCTGCCGATATTGATGCAGTTCTACTGGTGGGCGGGACTTCTCAAATTCCAGCGGTTAAGGCTTGGATCGAACAGTATTTTCCACCTGAAAAGATTCGTTCAGAGCAACCTTTTGAAGCGATCGCCCAAGGCGCATTACAAATTTCTCAAGGCATGGAGGTGAAGGATTACCTCTACCACAGTTATGGCATCCGCTACTGGGATAAACGCAACAATCGTCACGCTTGGCATCCTTTAATTAACGAGGGACAACCTTACCCCATGCCTCAGCCTGTAGAACTTTTCTTAGGTGCATCCATAGAAAATCAACCCAGCATTGAGTTAATTATGGGCGAGTTGGGCACAGAAACAGGCGGCACAGAAGTATTTTACGAGGGCGATCGCCTCATCACCCGTTCCGTCTCTGGCGGATCTGTAGCCAAGCCGCTGAATGATCACGCCGAAGCTCGAACCATTGCCCAACTCACTCCCCCTGGCTATCCGGGGAGCGATCGCATTAAAGTACTATTTTGGGTTGACGAATCCCGCTTTTTAAGAATGAGTGTCGAAGATTTATTAACCGCACAGACGCTGCTAGAGAACCAGGCAGTAGTCCGACTGAGTTAATGCAAAAAATCTACCCGTGAACAATCACAGGTGTCTCCACAGATGCCCATTGTTTTCGTAAAGAAAAGCGGGGTTTTTTAGTGGCGCTGTTTTAAAGTTAGGGTGCCTTGTTCGTTAACCCGATATTGTTTCCCTACATAGCCTGTACGATTATAAAAAACTTGATGAATGTACTGGTCTAGTTTGACCTCATCAGGAATTTGAGGACGGTAGTAAGCCTTAATTTGTTCTTCAATTCCTATCTCGTTGAGGCGATCGTGAAGTGCCTGCTTATTGCCTTGAAAATACGCTGTTAAAGCAGGTTGATCTTGTAAGAAAGTTAGGATAACTGATGAAGGCACATCGCCAATTAACAACTGCCCTGAAAAAAACCAGACTGTCGATAGCCCCAAGCAAATGACGAGTATCAGCGTTACAATTCGCCTTAAAATGGCTGGTGTTTGAGCGGGTTTTTCCTGATTGTGCGATCGCTTTGGTTGTTCAAGCTGTTTCATCCGTTCCTCCCGCTAAGTAATTTCTAACCTTAACTCAGCCATGCCCCAATCTAACCGTTTACAGGCTGTGCAGGCTCCCATGATTCCCATCATTGGAGAACTGATTCGCAACTCGCCCGGAACGATTTCTTTAGGACAGGGCGTAGTGTCTTATCCGCCACCGCCTCAAGCGATCGCCCAAATTACTCAATTTTTAGCTCAGCCCCACAACCATCAATATCATCCCGTCCAGGGTATTCCCGCATTACGAGAGGCGATCGCCACTAAGCTTCTGGCAGAAAATGGGATTTCGATTGGAGCAGAACATGGCGTTGTCGTGACCGCAGGCAGCAACATGGGTTTTCTAAATGCGGTGCTGGCGATCGCTGATCCAGATGATGAAATTATTCTGCAAACGCCCTATTACTTTAATCACGAAATGGCAACCCTGATCGCCAACTGTCGCCCCGTTTTAGTCAGCACAAACGAAAGCTATCAACTCAATCCTGATGCCATTCGCCAAGCCATTACGCCGAAAACCAAAGCCGTTGTCACTATTTCCCCTAACAACCCAACTGGTGTTGTCTATCCCAAAGTCGTTCTTCAAGAAGTTAACGAAATTTGTCGAGAGCATGGCATTTATCACATTACCGATGAAACCCACGAGTACTTTACTTACGATGGTGCGTCTCACTTTTCAGCCGGATCAACTTCCGGTAACCATACCATTTCTCTCTTCAGCTTATCGAAAGCTTATGGCTTCGCAAGTTGGCGAATTGGCTACATGGTGATTCCGGCACACCTGATGTCGGCAGTCATAAAAATTCAGGATACTAATTTGATTTGTGCAGCAGGGATATCGCAATATGCTGCATTGGGAGCATTGCAGGCCGGTAAACAATTTTGTTTGGAAAAAGTGGAGGCGATCGCTCAAGTTCGTCAAATTGTTCTCCAAGAACTCGCCGCTATCCCCCACCTTTGCACCATTCCACCCACGCAAGGCGCGTTCTATTTCCTCCTCAAAGTTCAGACAGATTTAGATTCTCTAGAACTCGTCAAACAGTTAATTCAATATCACAAAGTTGCTGCCCTTCCGGGTTCTACTTTCGGCACGAATGGCTGTTATTTGCGAGTTGCCTATGGTGCTCTAGATCAAGAAACAGCGGCAGCCGGAATCAATCGATTAGTGCAAGGCTTACAACAGATTATGGTTCCAACTTTCAGGTAATCAGAAAAGATTAACTTCCTGTGGGGCAGGCATCTTGCCATAACTGTCAACTTAAGGAGATGAGAGATCTGTCAAGCCCTAGATTTAGCGTTTTTAAACCTCAGACGATCTAGATATGGTCATCCTGGGAAAAACCCAACTATTCAGACTGGATAAGTATTAAGGCTTACTGGGCT
>JBBRCV010000074.1:0-21849 GCA_038204505.1 Elainellales cyanobacterium | reverse complement strand
GAGGCTCTTCTAAAACTTCTGACTAAACAACGAACCGAGTAGCCTTCGTCTAGAGCGCGACGAACGACCTGCCTTCCTAAAGTACCTGTGGCACCGACGACTAATAAACTCATGAGAAGCTCTGTAACAGATTATTAACTTTATTAGTTTAATCCACAGAGTGATCAGTCATGCATATCTTCAACGAATAACCTACTTATTCTTCTCCACCCTGAATCTTTAGCATGAGGAATCCCAGGCTCAAACCCACTAAAATTAAGACAAAAGATAGAATAACTGCGTTGTAAAATTCGGGACCCATGATCAGCGTTCCTGTTGTAACTAGATGTTGCTAGGTTTAAACCTGTAGATATCTTAAATGAGTTTGGTGACTCTATGAGCGTGCTCTCCGAGATACCCGCAAGGGATCGCCCCGCCTCTATCTATCCTCATCTGGCGATCGCCCTCGGCGATCCCGCTGGCATTGGTGCAGAAGTGGTCTTAAAAGCTTTAGCTGATCCCACCCTCACTCAAAACTGCAAAGTTACCCTGGTTGGCAATCGATCGCTGTTGCGCCAAACTTACGAGCAACTCGCGCCCAAGTCGGTAGTGATCGATCCCGACCAACTCTCGATTATAGATGTCCCGATCGCCCCTGCTGAGATGACCCAAATCACTCCTGGAGTTGGCAACGCTGCTAGTGGAGCCGCTAGCTTTCAGTTTTTGGAAACGGCGATCGCCCATACGCTCTCTGGTGAATTTCAAGGCATTGTTACCGCTCCTATCGCCAAATCGGCATGGAAAGCAGCAGGACATCATTATCCAGGGCAAACCGAGCTGTTAGCAGAAAAAGCGGGCAGCCAGCGCTTCGGGATGCTATTTGTCGGGCGATCGCCCCATACAGGCTGGACACTCCGCGCCCTTCTCGCCACCACCCACATTCCTTTACGGCAAGTCCCTGATGCTCTTACCCCGGCTCTGCTGACCCTGAAACTGGATCTGCTGATCGATTGCCTACGACAAGACTTTGGTATTGCCGCGCCGCGTATTGCGATCGCCGGACTCAATCCTCACAGTGGCGAACAGGGACAACTCGGCACTGAAGAAATCGACTGGCTGATCCCCTGGATCAAAGACATGGGCGATCGCCATCCCACTGTTCATCTCGACGGTCCTATTCCTCCCGATACGATGTGGGTTCGTCCGGCACAACATTGGTATTCTTCTCAGCCTCCAACCTCTAAAGCCCATGACGCTTACCTTGCTCTGTACCACGACCAGGGGCTAATTCCCGTCAAGCTGATGGCGTTCGATCGGGCCGTGAATACCACTATTGGCTTACCATTCGTGCGGACTTCGCCGGATCATGGAACAGCATTTGATATTGCAGGACAGGGCATCGCTGATGCAACTAGCATGAAAGCCGCTGTGGAACTGGCGATCGAGCTAGCTCAGTGATTTGCAATAGACTTAAGCCGCTGAACTAAATCTTCAACAGTACCTATGTTTTCATGTATAAAAAGTAATCTTCAACTCATTTTTTCTGACTGCCTGAGAGACTTAAGTAAACTAAGCAACCCAGGTTCTAAAGCTAATCATGCACAAAATGGGTTTTGCAATTAATACAATGGGGCTTAACATATCGCGGACACAGTGATACCATTGGGAAGATATTTCGTATATCTAGCTACAGATTTGCTCTTCAGCGAAATTAGACCTTTTAGTGCCTTCCATGGGCGAACCTAAACGATCTAGAGCGCTCGTCTAGTCGTACATTGCTTTTCAGAACTGAACAATTGAGGGTAGAGATTATGATTCAAGCTATTCATTATTCCGTCGGGCTAATTCAAGATGAAGCTCGTCAACTTGTGGAGAAAGGTGTAGTTGGTTCTCAGCAGCCCATCTACGTACTGTGTAAGTATATTCCTGCCCGCGAATGGGGTTTTGTGGAATGTGTCCTAGAAGAGAATGACTATCTTTTGAGAGATAGAATTAGTGATTTGATTGGTCGGGAAGACTGGAATAACGACTAAGAATTCGCTGTAAAGTTTGCAGCCTGTTGGAAGATTGCAAATAAAGCAGGCTGCAAATAGAAATTTAAAGTAAGTTAAGGCTGTGAGTATTATGCTCGCAGCCTTTCTAATTCAATACGAATTGCGGCGAGTTGAGCAGTCAATTCTTGTAAGTCCTGTTGAATGGCAACTGTCCGAGGAGGCATGGGAGTATTAGTTTCGTAAGGACTTGGGATACCGTTAAACGGCTGGCTGCTATTAGACTGGCTGTTCCTAGACTGACTAAAAACGCCATCCACAAAGCTGCGAGCTTCTCTTTCAGTAGTTTCGCCTTTAGCAGCAAGTTCTTCGATCAGTTGATTAGGGTCACTTCTCAGCTTGGCGAAGTTTTCTTCTCGACACTGAGAGTCCTGAAGCGACTCAATGACTGAAGCGGTCGCGCCAATGGTCACACGATAGCCTTTTTGGAGGGTTTGAATGAGGGTGTCGGGGTTCATGGGAAGGAGGATAGATTTTGGATTTTAGGGAGCGCTTAACCGCATTGTTCGAGGTATTGGTTAATATCTTCGATGATGCGGGTGAGGTCGGCTTCGGTGTTGATGCGAATGCGATCGTCGCGTAAGGTAATCAGGACTTTGGCGGCGAAGGGGGTGGGCCAAATGTTGGGGTTGCAGAAAATTTCTAGGAATACGTCGCCCGTGTGCTGGTACTCCATAGATTTTTTGGGTGTGGGTCTGCCGCCTGTGCCTGGAGTTGCGGGAGCTTTGAGGCTATCCATTAAAAGGGCGATCGCCCCTTGTAGTTCCTGCGCTGCTTCTGGGCTAAAGCTAAAGGAAACCGCGCCCTCAGCTAAATTTAATCGAAGGGGTGAAGCCATAGGTTTTTTATATCATCTGTTTATTTCATTTATCCTACCAGCCTTAAAATCCCCAAGTGCGTTTAGAACCTACATCTAAATGCACAATGTCTGATCTGGCTCCAGAATATACCCCAATGCCACCCTCCCACCACGGCAGAAATTCAAAGGCAAGCTGTCGTCCCGTATATCCTTCTACCCAAAAATCAACGGCTTTACCCGTCAAGTGCTGACTATTGGAGACACCACCTGCCTGAGAGTTGAAGGGTTCTGGACGATACCAGGAGGTGATATTGAAGGGTTTACCAATCTGGGTACGGGCACGTTGAAGCTGTCTGGCTAGAGAAATAATGTCGTTCACCTCGTCAACTAATTGAGGAATTCGCTCCCCATTGCGGGTGGCTTCGCCCCAAGTGAGGCTACCACCTGGAATAATGGGCTGATCGGTGAAGAAAACGCTGGTGTTACCTGGAAGTCTGAAGCCAGTGCCACTGAAAGATTGACTGCGCTGAAGTGGATAAACGACCTTGCCATCATATAAAACTTGGGCGTGCTGATTGTAGACGTACCAAGTATTCCAACTGTTGATGTAGTCTTCGGGTCGCTTCAGCGCAATTTTAATGTGATTGTTAAAATCTCCTTGAGCACTAGCAAAGGCGTAGGAGTGAAGCATCAAAACAGTGTCTTTAGGAACATTGTGGCGACCGTTCTCTGGCAATAAAATTGCTGGAATAGGCTTCCGCTTGAACTGAGTATCTTGAATTACCTTAAGGACAAGAATGGCGATTTGATCTTCTTGGGGATAGACAACTTTGCTATCTGCCAGCACTTGAGCATGGCGAGTGTAGACATACCAGGTATTAATACCCCGCACCCAGTCGGCTGGTTTTTTTAACGCCACCCTGATGTGACCATCAAATTCTACGTCCCCTTCTGCATAGGCGTAGGACTCAATTTCAAAGATTTTGCCAGCAGGAACTTCAAATTTCTCTTCAGGAGGCAATTCGATCGCCTGCATTGGACTTTGTTTGAATACTGTGTCATTCGTAATCTTCAAGATCTGAGTCACCATTTTCTGAAGTCCTCATTAGAATGACGGGTGTGGCAAGGGAGGTAAGATCATTTACAAAGATATGCCACGCGATCGCCTGCCCCATAGTCCCCACAAGGGTGCTTGTATAGAGTTTACCAACGATGCAACATTCTCAGAAGATCGCCCCGAAGATGATCGACAACCGCCCCGCAGTCAGGAAGGTGTTGATCATTACGTTGGGACTTAACCTTTTTGTCATGGCTCTTAAAGCCGTTGTGGGATATTGGACAGGTTCTCTAAGTCTTATGGCAGACGCGCTGCATAGTGTTACAGACAGCGCCAATAATGTGTTGGGACTGGTTACCAGCCACCTTTCCTCGCCCGAACCCGATCGCGATCATCCCTACGGACATCAAAAATACGAGGCGCTGGGGGCGCTGGGCATTGCTGCCTTTTTAGGAATTGCTTGTTTCACGATTTTTCAAGGAGCTGTCGAGAGGCTCTTTAAGGCGGGTGCTCCAGTCAAAATTTCGCCGCCCGAATTATGGTTGCTGCTGATTGTTTTGGGGGTCAATATTTTTGTCGCTTTTTATGAGCGTCACATGGGGCGAAAAGTCGGTAGCCCTATTTTAATTGCCGATGCTCAACACACCATGAGCGATATTTGGGTAACTATTAGCGTCATGGCTGGGTTAGTGGGGATTTGGATTTGGGGGTTTCAGTGGCTAGATGTGGCGTTGTCATTTCCGGTGGCGGTGCTGGTGTTTTGGAGTGGATGGACGGTTTTGAAGTCTAATCTACCCTGGTTAGTGGATGAAATGGCGATCGCTCCTGAAGTTATTCAGCAAGAAGTGATGCAGGTTCCGGGAGTTATTAACTGCCATAGCATTGCCTCTAGGGGCATATTGGGTCGGCAGATATTCATTGAAATGCACCTGATTGTTGAAGCTCAGGATGTGGGAACTGCTCATGAAATTACAGAAGCAGTTGAGGCACGGCTAGAAGAAAAATACGATCCTGTGCGTGTCAACATTCACGTTGAGCCACCTGAGTATATTTCAGAAGAAGTCAGCTACGAATCGCGGTAGAGGGAAAAAGTTATGATTCAAGCATTGCGATCGGTCACGTTTGATGAGTTCATCGACGGGTATCCCGAACATTCAACGACGCATTACGAACTGAGGAGAGGAGTCATTGTCGAGATGCCAAAGCCAAAGGGAAAGCATTCGGAAGTGGCGGGATTCGCCGTTAAGAAGTTACACAATGCCATTGATGAAGCTCGACTTCCTTATATTATTCCGAAGGAATGCATCGTTAAAATTTCTGATGACACAGGTTATGAGCCAGATCTGATTGTGTTAGACCATCCAGTCTTGGTGAATGAACCCCGATGGGCAAGCGCTTCTATTATTGAAAACAGAGCCTCAATTAAGCTGATTGTGGAAGTGGTTTCTACGAATTGGCGCGATGATTATGCGGTCAAGATGACGGATTATGAATCTCTAGGAATCCAGGAATATTGGGTGGTTGACTATGCTGGATTGGGGGGACGGCGTTTTATTGGGAACCCCAAGCAGCCGACGCTTTCGGTTTGTGAATTGGTGGATGGGGAATATCAAATTACTCAATTTACGGGAGATGAGCTAATCTGTTCTCCGACTTTCCCGAATTTAGCGTTGACCGCAGCGCAAGTTTTTGCGGCGGGGCTGTGACAAAATCTATTCTTGACCCACAATAAGGAGAGCCGCTCCGAGAAATGATCCATGACTCAAGCCCCCAAATCTGAAGAGCCAAAGTCTCAGGATAAAGAAAAGCCTTCCTTTAACGACAAACTGGCAGATATTGCCCTCAAGGTGATTATGACGGGTGGAGTGACTGGGGGCGGTATTGGGGCGTTTTGGTCGTTGTTTAAGGAGAGTGATGTGCCAAAGGCGATCGCCTCTGCCGTCATTGGGCTGGGGATTTCCTACGCTGCAAAAATGCTTCAGCCCATTCATACGGGCACTGAAAAGCGGCTAGAAGATACGGGTAAAGCGATCGACGGAGCCATTGAAGAAAATATCAACCAGCTCATTGCCAAAGTGACTCGCGCCGAAGATGCCTATCTTCTCTCACAAGCTTTAGAGTGCCGGGACTATAAATCAGAAGGATTGGGCGCACGCGATCGCATCTCCATTCCCATGCTGCAAGAAGTCTTTGTGCCATTACAGCTAGACTCCAGTGCAATTCCAGCAGGGTTGAAAGCTCACCGTCGCCAAGAACTGAGTCAAAAAGAGATAGAGTCACTCCAAGAAACCAGCATTTGGGATCTATTGGCAAAAGCAAAAGAAGAACCTGCCTATCGGCAATTGGCGATCGTTGCTTGGGGTGGATTTGGCAAAACCACCTTGTTGAAGCACATTGCCTATAACTACGGCATGAAACAGCAGGGTAAGTTTAATGCACCGCTTCAGTTAGTTCCGGTGCTGTTGCCGTTGCGGAATTATAAAGATCTTTTGACGGGCGATAAACCTCCGACCTTGCCAGAGTTGGTGATGCAAAAACATCTCAAGCAAGTCGAGGTGGCAGAGCTAAGTGCAAAGCTAAGAAATCTTCCGGCGAACTGGTTTGAAGAAGTGCTGACTAAAGGCAATGCCCTAGTCATGATGGATGGATTTGATGAAATTCCCGAGAGTCAGCGACCTGCATTAAGCCGTTGGATTAGTACTCAGATGCGACAGTTCCATCGCTCAGTTTTTATTCTGACCTCTCGCCCGACCGCTTACAAAGAAGATTATGCCGAACCCCTACGGACTAAGCTTTGGGTGCGCCCGTTTAAGCCCAGTCAGCAAGAGTCATTTGTGCGGCAGTGGTATTTGTGCCAAGAGAAACTTGATCGCGGGGGACGTGATACGCCAGAGGTGACGAAAGAAGCGACGCGAAATGCGGATAGTTTATTGCGCCAAATTAATGATCCCGATCGCCCAGGATTAGCGGATCTCGCCAAAAACCCTTTGCTCTTAAACTTGCTGGCAACCTACCATCGTAGTGACCCTAGTGCAGAGCTACCCCGCCAACGGGCAGAGCTTTATCAAGACATTTGCACGTTGCAATTGCGAAAGCGACCGGAAGCCCGAAATATTGTTTTGTCGCTGCCACCTAATGAACGGCAGATAGTTCTGCAAAATGTGGCTTTAACGATGATGCAAAAAGAACTTAAACTCATTCCTGAGTCTGAGTTATTGCAGTTGATCGATCGGGCGCTGAAGGAGAAGAAGCATCGGATTACCCCTGAACTATTTCTCAAGCAAATTATTGATGTGAGTGAGTTGATTGTGCGGCAAGGATTGGAAGGCTGCGAGTTTTCGCACTTGAGTTTTCAGGAGTTTTTGGCGGCAGCACAGATTAAGGCACTGAATCAGGAGGAGAAATGGTTGTATCCGCATTTGATGGCTGCGAATGCGGATAGTGCAGAGAATAAGTCTTGGTGGCGACAAACCATTTTGCTATATGCGGCGCAGACTAATCCGGCTCGGATTATTCAAGAAGCGATTCGTCAAGGCGCAACGGATTTGGCTTATGCCTGCTATCGAGAGACGCAGTATACGCTAGATGAGACGTTTGAGGCAGAAGTGCAGGCATTGAAACCTGCGGTGCAGACTTCGCGCTATGCCAAGTTAGAAGAATATCTGAAGGCGCAGCAGTGGAAAGAGGCGGACGAAGAAACCTATCGGCTGATGATTACGGCGGTAGGCAAGGAAGAAGGTCAGTGGTTTACAGAAGAAGAGTTACTTAATTTTCCTTGTGATGAGCTAAGGGCGATCGATGGGCTATGGGTGCAATACAGTAATGGGCACTTTGGGTTTAGTGTGCAGAAAGCGATTTATGTGGATTGTTTGGGTAGCAATGGTAAGCTGGATGGCAAATATCCTGGCGATGAAATCTGGGAAGCGTTTGGCGATCGCGTCGGCTGGAGAATCAATGGAGAATGGATGAACGACTCAGACCTAGCCCCCTCTCTTTCCTCTCCTCAAGGAAATTTTCCTGGGGTGTGGTGTGGTGGGGGGGGGTTGGTGTTGGTGGTCTCTTCTCTCGCACAGAGACTTGTGAACTGTAGCACACAACAGTCCTAGCCTTTTTGAACGTTTTATTTCACAGCCTAATTCATAGCCAAAACCTCCTTTCCAGCGATCCGATACCTGGCACTAAATCAATCTAATCGGGCTGCGGGTTCGGAGGATCGGGAGGCAGCGAATCAAACTTCAATCCCGCAATTTGTGGGTCATAGCAGTTCGCCAGTACAAACTTTTTCGCCACTTTCCTAATTTCTGCCGCCGGAGTTTCCCAGTTCTCCCACAGCGACTTTTGCCCCGGAGTCTTCTTTTTCACCCTGCTCCTCGCCTTAATCTGCTCCAACAATTTGCTGCCCCAATGATTCCGCCGCTCTGTCTTCGGCTTCGGCTGATACCGCTTACAAAACTTGCGATACGCCTCCGCACACAAATCCAGCGTCTTCCCCAACGCCAAAAACGCCGGATGCCATTGCGTCAACCCATCCTCGCTCAATCGATCATACGTACCATAATTGCTAAAGTCATAGAAAAATCCCTGCTGCATATTCGCCGCCTTCGGATTAGCGTGAATATATCGCAACGTATTCAATGCTCGCCGATGCTCACTAATATGAAACCCCGTACTGTGATACCGCTTCTCCCAAAAGTGTCCCGTCCGATTCAGCATTCGGTTAAAACACATGGCAGTAAACCAGTTCAGCCAGTGCATAATTTTGGGTAAATCTTCGGGTTGGGCAGGGTGCAGCAAATAATGAACATGGTTGCTCATAATGCACAGCCCGTACAGCTTGAAGTCGTGCTTAGCTCGACATTCTTGCAGCGCATACAGCAACACCTCGCGGCATTCGTCGCGGATGAGGCGAAATTCGCGGTTATTGCAACGGGTCGTGATGTGATAGCAGAAGTTGGGTTTTAGTTCACGGGGTGGGCGGGGCATGGTGGATATCTCGATCGCAGTGATCTAAGGTTTCGACTGCCGAAAAAGACGACCGGAGGCAGATCAAAGCATTACCGTCATGGCATGATTGTTTCCACTCGCCATAAGAATTTCGATGCACAATTGAATGAGAAGCCCACTGTTACCCACTCCAGCCCAAACGCTAGAATGCTTCCGAATCTGTCAACAAATCACTCAAATGCTATTGCCAATCAATCTAGTGCGTTTAGATGAGCGAACCGATGAGATTTTTATCCTAGCTGGCGATGAGATTTTGGTTCTAATCAACCGACAAGGAGAAACGAGACATCTATGACGAAACCCAATTTTGAAGCAATGGATTTGACAGAACTGAAAACCTATGTGTCGTCTCATACCCAAGATAGCGAGGCTTTCTATGCGCTTGCCGATCGCGTCTATGCCAGTCCACAAAAAACCCTGAATGCTCCTGAAGAACTTGAGCAATTACCTGAAGTGCAGCGGGCTAGACAAAAAATAATGGAGAAGCAGGAAAGTGAGCAGCGTTAAGGGAAATAAAAATGATCCAGGAACTTGAAAGAATAGTTCTAACCACTAATCTGCCAGAGTACGACTTGTAGGAAGGCGATGTTGGTACTGTGGTGTTGATTCATCAGCAGCGCAAAGGCTACGAAGTCGAGTTTGTAAAATTAGATGGCGAAACCTTTACCGTTGTGACGCTTTTAGCCGAACAGGTTAGGGCAGTCAGCTCTCAAGAAATTACCCATGCCCGTACAGTACAGACTGCGATTCCCTCCCTAAACCAACCCTAGATTGCCCCCAGCAAACTCGCCAGTAAAGCCTTCTGAGCATGAAGCCGATTCTCTGCCTGATCCCACACTAAGGACTTTGATCCCTCCATCACTTCATCAGTAATTTCTTCGCCCCGATGCGCGGGTAAACAATGCAGCACGATCGCCCGTTCATCAGCCTGACTGAGAAGTTGATCATTCACCTGATACTGCTGAAAAATTGGTAGCCGACCCTCTGCCAAGTCTTCCTGCCCCATGCTTGCCCACACATCGGTATAAACCACATGGGCATCTTTGACGGCTTCAATCGGATCTTGCGTTACTAAAACCTGAGAGCCTGTCGCAATTTCTGTCGCTTGTTGCACGATCGCCGCATCCGGTTCGTACCCATGAGGAGCCGCAATTCGGACATTCATTCCTACCAAAGCGCAACCTAACATTAATGAATTTGCCATGTTGTTACCATCGCCGACATAGGTCAAGGTCAACCCTTCCAGTTGCCCAAACTGCTCTTGCACAGTCTGAAGGTCTGCTAACACTTGGCAAGGATGCTCTAAATCAGTCAACGCATTGATAACGGGGATTTTGGCGTAGCTGGCGAAGGTTTCCAGCTCTTGCTGCTCGAAGGTGCGAATGGCTAACACATCGAGGTAGCGATCGAGCACTCGCGCTGTATCGATCGTTGGTTCGCCGCGTCCCACTTGGGTCACGCTAGAATTCAGGTCAATCACCTGCCCACCAAGTTGATACATTGCTACCGTAAAACTCACCCGCGTGCGAGTCGAAGCCTTTTGAAACAATAGCCCCAAAACCTTGTTACAGCGAAGATTAACTTTTCCTGCCTTCATCGCGGCGGCTAAATCTAAAAGCCCTCGCAACTCGTCCACGCTGAGATCTGCCATGCTCAGCAAATCTCTTCCCTGCAATGACGCTACGCTCATCTGTGATACTTGAGTAAGGGGTACTTGAATAAATGGATGGTAAAACCGTCTTAAGAGACTAGCAGATCTGGGCTGATTGATGTAGCTAGTCTGATACTTCTAAGGCTTCAATTTGAGCAATACCAGCCTCATTTACCCAGACAATTTGGCGAATGCGGCGGCGCTGGGCATAGGTGGTAACGGATTCTGAATCTTCTCGGCTGCCTAGCTCCATCTCTACACGCACTGTAGGGTCAGCGTTTCGCAACTGTTGGGCATGGGCAAAGGCGGCGGCGTAAGCATTGGGCGTTGTCGGCACTACGAGCCAATCGCTAGCTGGGGTTTGGGCAGGTAATTGTTTGGTGGGCAACAAAACCTGGTGGAGTTCTTCAATATTCATGACAAAGCCGATGCCGGGACAGGTTTCACCTTGGGGATGGTAAAGTCCTAAAAGCTGGTCGTAGCGTCCACCTTGACCTAGAACTCGTTGCCCAAAAGTTGTGCCGCTGACTACTTCAAAAACAATGCCTGTGTAGTAATCGAAGGTTTGAATCAGGCTCAGGTCAAGGACAACTGCCACACCACTCTGCCCTGCCCAAGTTGCCTGCCACAATTCAATCAAGGCTTTAAGATTAGCCACAATCGCCCGTTGCCCGTCATCTAAATCCAGGCTAGCAACCCGTTGTAACACGTCCGCAGGTTGTCCTCGCAGATCCATAATTAATAGCGCCCGATCGCGCAGAGCAACAGTAAGCGGCAAAGTTTCTAAGGTGATCCGATCGAGCGTGGCGATCGCTAGTCGCACTTTTTCTCGGAGGTTTTCAGGGAAGGCAGAGAGGAGCGATCGCGTTAATTCTGCTTCGCCTAATACTAAATAAGAATCCTCTAAACCCAAACGGGTGAGACAGTTCATTACCACCAGCAACACCTCAGCATCGGCAGCCACACCGCTGCTGCCCAAAAGCTCTAAGCCTGCCTGATAAAACTCTTGCTGCCGATTATGGTTGCCTTTTAGCGATCGCCGAAACACATTAGTGTTGTAATAAAGCCGCTGAGGTCGGCTGACTCCTGCCATGCGCGTCACTGCTGCACGGGCGATCGAAGCCGTTAACTCTGGGCGCAGTCCTAGCGCTTCGCCCTCGTGATCCTGTAGCTGAATGACGGTGGATTGCTCGACTGCACCACCCGCCATCAATGTATCCAGGCGCTCCAGGGTAGAAGTAATAATGCGGTGGTAACCCCAACTGTGGAAGACTTGCCGGAGACGATTCTCGATCCATCGTTTTTGCGCCACATCTAAGGGAAATAAATCCCTTGCTCCCACAGGAGATTGATAAACCATTATTTTTTCTTCCCACCAAATAATCCAAACAGACCGCCTTCGGGTTTCGGATCAACCTTACCGCTTTTCGGGGTAGCCTTTGGATCAACTTTTCCAGATTTCTTTCCAGCCGCTGCTCCAGCCAACACACTGCTACCGTCCACCTTCTTCATCCCTACTAGAGCCGCTTCATCTTTGGGATCAAGTTCCAGTGCCTTAGTGAAATGAATCTTCGCCATCTTCGCTTGATTAGTTTTTAAGTAAATCTCACCCAAACGGCTGTGGCAATTGCTGTTTTTAGGATCAATGCGAGTGGCATCACGCAACTCTAAAATCACGCGAGAATAATCCTGCTTTTTCTCATACTCTTGCGCTCGGCGTAGATATGCTGACACTAAAGTATCTGTAGTTTGGACAACCGAAGTAGTTGAAGTTGCGGCGATCGCTGTTTTTCCCGTAGCCACAGCCGCATTTCCTACCGCTGCTTTTTTCCCTAAGTTCAGCTCACCCCGCCCTTCTTTCCGCATCAGGTAAATCAGATTCATTTCACTAATTTGCCCAGTCAAATCCAACGTTTGACCCAGATTCTCGTACTGCTTTTCAGCCAGATTCCTCAAAGTGATGCGGTAGAAACTATCAATATCGCTTGCCGCTGCCAGCTTCCGAGCGGGTTCACTCGTCAACAGCACTGTCTCTTGTTGCTTCAAAGCTTGCTGCCCTTTGATTCGCAATAACACACAATACTCGCTGTAATTGCGCTCCTGGGAAAGCTTTTCGTATGCCGGATTGACCATTTTTGAGAGGAACTCAGCCGCTTGTTGGCGATCGCCCTCCGCATCTTGAGCACAACTATCTGGGTGCAGCCGCCGAGCGATTTTAAGATATCCTTTGCGAATATCTTTCATATCCGCATCAACCGGAACGCCTAAAATTGCATGGTAATCGGTGAAGTCTAGATTAAATAATCCCTGTTCAATCTTCAAAGACATACTGATCATCCCAGAAACTTACCCATAGAGAGTTCCCGCGAATGTCAGGCAAGATGCCTGATCCACAGAATTAAAAATTATTTAATTCCAATTCACATTTAAGGGCACAGTTTTAATCAACTCTCCACTCAAAGCCCTATGAATCTGACCATTGGTGGCTAAAATGCGCCCCGAATCCATCATAAAAGCGCCTTCATCGTAAGCAGTGACCTTTCCTCCTGCCTCCTGGACGATCACCACGCCAGCCGCGATATCCCAAGGCGATAGCCCTCGCTCCCAATAGCCATCCAGCCGTCCACACGCTACATAGGCTAAATCGATCGCTGCTGATCCCCCCCGTCGCACGCCCTGAGTTAGATGAGTTAGCCGACAGAACTCAGCGTAATTGTTATCAGGAGTTTCGTGGCGATCGTAAGCAAACCCAGTCACTAGCAAGCTCCGCGACAGATCTTTAGTCCGTGATACGCGAATGGGGCGACGGTTGCATGTTGCGCCCAAGCCCTGTGCTGCCCGAAACAACTCTTGACGCGACGGGTCAAAGATCACGCCGACTTGCGGTATGCCATCAATTAGTAATCCGATCGATGTTGAATAAAAGGGATATTGGTGAGCAAAATTAGTCGTGCCGTCTAGAGGATCGATCGCCCACAAAAACCCACTCTCTGCCCCACCTAACTTCCCCGACTCTTCCGCCAAAATGCCGTGATCCGGGAAGTGCCGCTGAATTACCGCTAAAATCGCCGCTTCAGCCCCTTTATCGGCTTCAGTGACTAAATCGCCTGGTCGTCCTTTTTCCTGAATATCCTCTAACTTGCCCAGGTAAGTCTGCAAAACTGCTCCACCCGCAAGCGCCGCCTCAGTTGCAATATCTAAAAATGTCTGAAGAGAATGAGTCATAGGAAGAACAGGATAAGATTAATCTTCGTCAAGCGGTAAACGTTTACGCACCTTGCCTTTGCCAAAGTATCGCCCAAACTGAAGTTCGTACACTTCATCTTCATCTTGGGTTTCGACTTCTAAATCCGATCGCGCATAGCTGACGCAGAGCAGCGCATAGCCTTTTTCTCGAAGTTTGGGAGATAGCCCCATTGCTTCAGGTTGATAAATTTCGCCAGAAACCACGCGAACGGCGCAGGCGGTGCAGGCTCCGTTGCGACAAGAAAAGGGCAGTTCAACACCTTGGTTTTCGGTGGAGGCGAGGACGTAGCGGTCTTCGGGAACCTGGACGGTGTGATGGGTATTGGTTTGGCGGTTGTAGATCCGCACAGTGTGAAAGGGCATAGTTTAAGGGGCGAACCCTTATGGGTATCTCAAGGAGGGCGCGGGGCTGCACAAGGGTTATGATAGCGGGTATTGGCGATCGCTTCACAGCCTCATTCAGCAACGCCAGCAATTTTTTGAGGTGCTTTACAGATGATCCTACAGATGATTGGAGTGTACAGGGACAGTAAGACGTTTAGCGCGACGGCGATAATTTGTCCAAACTAATACGGCACCAAATACGAAAGTAGACAACAAGACGACGCTGGCTCCTGAAGCGACATCGAAGTAGTAGCTTAAATAGATGCCTGCAAACGAGATGACTGAGCCTAACCCTCCAGAAATCAGCATCATGTAGCCAAAGTGATTGCTTAGTAGACGGGCGATCGAGGCAGGAATAACAACGGCTGAGATGATCAACGTCACGCCTAGTACTTGCAGGGTCACCACCAGCAAAGTTGCTAGCATCAATGCAAACAACGTATCCATTGCTACAACAGGCACTCCTTGAACTTGAGCAACTTCTCGGTCAAAACACCAGAACAGTAGCGGACGATAGAAAACAAACACTATGGCTAAAAGGGCGATAGTAACGCCTGTAACCACCCAAAGGTCAGTGGGAGATACTCCCAAAACGTTGCCGAATAGGGCAGCTTCAAAGTTTTGGCTGAACTTGCGATAGGTGCTGATGACAGCCACGCCTAGGGCAAAGCAAGCCGTGGTGACAATGCCGATCGCCGCATCAGAGTATATCCGTCGTCCCGTTAAATATTGAATCAATAGTGCCGCTCCAAATCCCCAAATGCCCGAACCTACATAAAAGTTCAAGCCCAAAACATAGGTGAGTACTGCTCCACCTAAAATGGCGTGGGAAAGACCATGAGCAATGTAGCTCATTCGTCGAGTGGTAATGTAAACACCCATAATTCCACAGAGCAGCCCTGACATGACACCGACCAGTATGGCGCGGGTAAAAAACTCGTACTGGAAGGGTTTGAGAAGAAGATCCATATTGGAAAATTAGGTGGACTGAATTAGGCAGACTGATCAGACAGACTGAGAGTTGTGTTGCTGTAGCGCTGGCGGTAAGTTGCTCTGGAGTTCGTGCAGCAATGTAGTGGCATCGCTAGAAATAAGGATGCGTCCCTGCTGCCGTAAAACCAGCATCTCTGAGCCAAAGGTTTGCTGTAAGGTCTGTGGAGTAAAGACCTCTGTGGGTTGCCCCTGACAGACAATTCCCTGATTGAAGCACACCACCCAGGGGAGATGAGTAGCAACTGAGTTGAGGTCATGGGTAGAGAGTAAAATACATAGCCCTTGCTGACTTAGTTCTGCCAATAAGTGCAGCAGTTCGTGCTGCACATGGAGATCTGAACCGCTAGTGGGTTCATCGAGCAGAACAATGTCGGGTTGCCCAACTAAGGCACGAGCCAGAAACACCCGCTGCTGCTGTCCACCCGATAATTCACCAATGGGCTGATGGGCGACATGAGCTATGCCGACTCGTTCCAGCAGTTCTCTGGCTATGAGGCGATCGCCACGACTCGCCCAGGGCAGCAGCTTCCGCTCTCGATAGCGTCCCATCATCACGACTTCCTCAGCGGTGACGGGAAAGTTCCAATCGATCGTTTCGACCTGCGGTACATAGCCTACGCCCGGTGGTGGCGCGCCTGCCCTTAGACGCTTGCCCCGAAACCGAACTTCCCCTTGCCAGGGATGAATTAAGCCCAGCATGGCTTTAATGAGGGTACTTTTTCCGCAGCCAGAGGGACCCACCAATCCAGAAAACTGACCTGGATATAATGTCAGGTTGACATCGCTAAAAACGGGTTGAGTTTGGTAGCCACAGGTCAAATGATTAACTTCAAGTACAGATTCCATTCAGTGACCTGATTCTATTGATTAGCGGTGGTAGCGGTGGGACCAACAACATTGGCAGTGTTTACGGTATCCACTAACTCTGGCTTGCCGCCTAGGTTAGTAGCCAGAATGCGGAGATTGTTGACCATCATGCCGATATAGGTGTGTTTAGGATTCTTGTTCTCCATCGCATTGGCTGAACCCTCTCCTGGCAACTCATCATCCGCTGTATTGGCAGTTTTAACTTTGGCTTCTAAGGCAATTTGCTCTTCTACTTTGCTGGGATAAACCTCTGAGCCGAAGATTGCAGGCACTTTCACTTGCTTAATTTGGTCTACCAATTTCGCTACGTCTTGAGCAGAGGGTTCCTTAAAGTCAGAAGGTTGGATAGCCCCAATCACTTCAAAACCATACTCTCTTGCCCAATAAGCCCAGGAGTCGTGGTAGGTCAGCAGCTTGCGATTTTCAGGAGGAATGCTTGCCACGACTTCACGGGTCGTTTTGTCTAGCACTTCTAATCGTCCCAGGTATTTTTTGAGGTTGGTTTCGTAGTAGTCTTTGCCAGCAGGATCGAGCGTTGTCAATTGCTGGGCTGCAAGTTTGGCGTAGGCTTCCGCGTACTTGGTGTTCACCCACAAGTGCGGATTAGGATCGCCTTTATCTTTGGGAAAGCTGAAGTCGAACATCCACTGACCTTGAGTGATGGTGTTGCTACCCATCTCAAAGATTTTGGTGTCCTTTGGCTTAGAAGCGTTTGCCAATTTCTCGGTCGGAGACTCTAGATGTAAGCCATTGACCAAAATTAGATTGGCTCTAGACAATACATCGGCATCTGAAGGACGCGGCTCGAATGTATGGGAGTCAGTCCCTTCAGGAATAATGCCTTGCACAGTGATGCGATCGCCCCCAATATTGCTAACGACATTAGTGAGAGGAGCAACGGTTGTGACGACCAACAGTTTAGTTTGGGTGGTCTGAGTGCTAGCTGAAGGAGATGCCGATCCACCTGCGGGGCTAGGAGCTACGGCTGTATTTTGAGGAGTAGCACAGGCAGCTAGACTTAAGCTAACCAGCAGTAGAAGCATTGAAAATTTAATTAGTCGAATACTCATAGGTTGCATCAGTATGTAAAACTTTAGTGTGTGAAATTAGCATCTCTGTGTTGGATTACGTAAAGACCGAGGATCTAGGATTAGCTTCAGTGAAGTCACCGATTTCCCATTAGAACCCCTAACCTTTTGAGATACAATCCCCCCTACAGGCATCCTGACCTACTTTTTCTACAGGTTTAAGATTAATTTCGAGATCTGAAGCTTACAAGTTTGCTCTCTATAAAAATTCCCAACGGAGGAGAGTCCGCTGGGGATCAAAAAGCTTTCAGAAAAATTGATAGTCAGAGTAGCGACCCAAGTAGAAACCTACGCTTCTGGGAGGGTGGCGCTGTCGTAGGCATCGAGGGGAAATGCTGGCACGCGATCGCCAAAATCGGTTTCAATGCCTGTGACTGATACCGCTAGCTTTTCAAAAGACTCGGAACGCCAGTTACGAGCATGGATGGGCTTGGTTTGTTCGCCCCGGAAATAAGCCTGTGTGCCAATAACAGCCGCAGCAGCCCAGGCAATCGCGAATAGAGCAATTAGAATTGTCATGACTTCAACCTTGTTTGTGTAACCTTGTGTAAACAAATATAACAGATTTGTTAAAAATTTGTTACAAAACTTGTCTAATTGTTTTTGTAGTGGTAACCAGACTAATGGCTCAGCTTCAACGGCTTACTATTGTCCCTAACCAGGTTGTAGGGCAGCAGATTCAGCTCACGGTACAGCAACGACACTACTTACATAACGTGTTGCGGCTGGGTGAGGGCGATCGCTTTATTGCCATAGATGGACTAGGCAACGGCTGGCTGGCTGGCTTGAACGAAAACGCTTCGGCAGCAGAAATGCTAGAGCCGATCTTTGCCAAAACCGAGCTACCTATTTCTGTAACGCTTCTGATTGCTCTACCTAAAAACGGTATGGATGATATTGTTCGGCAAGCCACTGAGCTTGGAGTAGAGCGGATTTTGCCGATCATTAGCGATCGCACCGTGCTCAAACCTAGCTCTCAAAAAGGCGATCGCTGGCAACGTATCGCCCAAGAAGCCGCCGAGCAATGTGAACGTCAAATTATTCCTCAAGTCCTGCTGCCGATCGCTTGGGCAGAAGCCCTTCAAACCTGGAACTCTGGTAGCGCCACTTGCTATCTCTGCGAAGCCCGTGGAAATCATCCGCATTTGTTAAGCTGTCTCCAATCAAGCTGTCTCCAATCAGAAGGGGACGGATCAGCCCAAGACTCAAAAAAGAACCAAGGTTCTATCGTATTAGCAACGGGTCCTGAAGGCGGCTGGACTGATGCAGAAATTGAACAAGCGATCGCCGCTGGCTACCGACCTGTTTCTTTAGGCTCCCGCATTCTCCGCGCCGTCACTGCGCCCTTAGTGGCTCTTTCTCTCATCGGCGCAGCGTGTGATGCCATAGGTTCAAGAGAACGTTTAAGCTAATCAAGCAAAATCTGCCACCATGTTTGAATCTGTTGAAGCCGCTTTCGATCGACAGGATTACAAAACTGCCGCCCAACTCCTCAAACCTTTGAGACAGCAGAATCCTGACCATCCTTTCGTCCAACTCTACGTGGGGCGGCTGTACGAGGCAGCGGGAAAAGTGGAAGCAGCAACAGCGGCTTATCGACAGATTTTGCAGTCTGTGACTAATCCTAAAGTTGTAACCCAAGCAAGGCAAGCGCTACAGCGGTTAGAGGCGATTGCACAGGCAACGGCTGACCCCAATAATGCCAAAATCGGGTTCTTGATCTTAGAGCCAATAGTGGGCGATGCGCGCCAAGTAGCGGCTCAAAACTTTGCTCGAATTATGAAGCTAGATGCCTACACTGCTCGGTTGCAGCTTCCTAGCCGAGGCTGGCGGCTGTACCGAACAGGGGCGATCGGGGAACTAGAATTTTATGGGCAGGAGCTTCGCAAGGCGGGAATTCCGGCTTTTTGGGCTTCGCTAGAGACGCTGCAAAAGCTGCGGGTACTGCGGGTCAATTATTTTCAAGCGGTTTCGCCTGGAGCAACCGTGGTTTGTCAGAATGAGGCAGATCAAACAGGAACATTGACGTTTGATTGGTCTGAGGTGACTCATCGCGTTGAGGGACTGCTGCCTATTTTTGAGGATGTGGTGGATTTAGACAGTCGCAAAAAGCTGATGCGTAAAGAGAAAACTCAAGACTACGCGCAGGTGTTGGATTTACATTTGCCGAAGCGTCACTGTATTTTGCGGTTTTGCGATCGCGCTTACCAGTTTCAGCAGGGTGTCATATTTGACCCAGACGCAATGCCCAATCATCAGGCTACGACTCGGATACGGTGGAATTTGTTAACCCATTTTTTGGGCGATCGTCTAGCGGCGGTTCCCTCTCGGTCAGACTTCACACTCTTCGCTGAAACCACCCCAGAACACTTTGCGTTTCTCCAGGATTTTCCGACCCATATCAACCTCCTTCGCAAAGCTCCAACATACTGGGATTCAGCTTTTCAGATTTACAGCGGGCTGATTTTTGAGCATTCTTTAAACAAAGGTTAGGCGAACAAAGGTTGGGGTTCATGAAGAATCCCGACCTTTCAACTGATTTTTTAGCCTACTACCACTATTTTCGAGGGCTAACTTGTTTCGCCATGTTTTTGAATATATCTAGGCTAGGACCTGGACGGCGGCGAGGAGTATTGTTGGCTTGAAGCGTGGTGGCAAAATTGGTGAGAGTCGGTTCAGGCTTAGAAGTCGGGATTGCTGGGGTCGCAGGTCCGGCTCCATTTTTTTCAGCTCCACCTTTCTCAACATTAGCTTTTTCAGCCTTAGCTTTTTTCTCAACGGTTGCTTCTTTTAAAGTCTTCTTTACCTTTGATGTCGCTTCAGAGATTTTCTCGGTAACGGGAGCGAGCACAGCTTTTGCATCCACATGGGTTAGTTCAGCAGCAGCAGCCTTGACAGACTCAACCTTGGTGGCAGGCTTGGTGGCGGCAGGCTGGGAGTCTGCGGGGGGCGCTTCTAAGAAAAAACCAGACTTTTTACCAATGCCCAAAAATTTCAGAACCATTATTGCGATCGCTCCTAATCTATATCTATCTAGTCTATTATGTAACGAAATTTATAGCAGCCTCAACGGTAAAGGCAAGGCGTAGGGATACCGTGATATATGAACCCTACAGCTATGAGCCTATCACGGAGAGGAGCACGATGATGATCAACCTTGAGGATTATTTGTCCAACTTGAACAGAACCAAAATGGTAGAACTTACAGGTTGCCAAACCCTTTCTTTTTCTTCTCTTTCTTCTTCTTTTTAGAAGGATTTGCCCCTCCCGGATAACCCCGCCAGCCGGGAGCCTGTCCTTGCCCAGCCGCAGGTGCTCCGCCACCAAACATATCGCCCATGCCTGCCATGCCGCCCATGCCGGGAAAGTTGCCTTGCCCCATCTGCTGCATCATCAAGCGCATTTTTTGAAAATCACTGACCAGTTTACTGACTGCATCCAGCCCAAACCCTGCGCCTTTAGCAATCCGGCGACGACGACTGGGCGAGCCTGCCAGCAAATCGGGGTCGCGCCGTTCTTCCAGGGTCATGGAGCTAATCATGGCTTCTGCGCGTTTAAGCTGGACTTCACCCTGCTGTAGCTGCTCGTCGGAAATTTTGCCGCCCATGCCGGGAATCAGCTTCATGATTCCGGCTAAAGACCCCATGTTCTTCATCATGCGGGTTTGCTTGAGAAAGTCGGTGAAGTCGAATTTGGCGCTTAAGATTTTCTCTTGCAGCTTTTCTGCTTCACCAAAATCGACCTCTTCCTGCGCTTTTTCTACTAGGGTGAGCACGTCGCCCATGCCCAAAATGCGGGAAGCCATGCGATCGGGATAGAAAGGCTGCAACGCCTCAACTTTTTCGCCGACCCCGATAAATTTAATGGGTTGCCCTGAGATCCGGCGTACCGATAGAGCGGCTCCGCCGCGCGTATCGCCGTCCATTTTGGTGAGGATTGCGCCTGTAATGCCAATTTGCTCATGGAAGGTGCGGGTCAGGCTAGCTGCCTCTTGCCCTGTCATGGCATCGACCACTAGCAAAACTTCGTGGGGTTGGATGGCGGCTTTGATTTGCGCTAGTTCGTCCATCATGGACTGGTCGATTTGTAGCCGTCCGGCAGTATCGACAATAACGGTATCGATACCATCAGCTTTGGCTTTGGCGATTCCTTGACGGGCAATTTCGACTGGATCAGCATCACTGCCCATCTCGAAAACGGGCACATTAATTTGTTTGCCCAGGGTCACTAGCTGATCGATCGCCGCTGGTCGATACACGTCAGTTGCGACTAATAGCGTGGTTCGCTCTTGCTTGCGTAGATGGAGCGCTAACTTTGCCGTTGCTGTGGTTTTACCTGTTCCTTGCAAGCCCGCCATCAAAACAACGGTGGGGGCTGTGTTGGCTTCTGCCAGGGGCACGTTCGTTTCGCCCATGACGGCAACCAGCTCGTCGTAGACCACTTTAATAAACTGCTGATCGGGGCGAACGCCAGAAACGACCTGTGAACCCTGAGCTTTCTCTTGAATCTCGGTGATAAAGTCTTTAACCACTTGCAGGTTGACATCGGCTTCTAGTAAAGCTCGACGGACTTCACGCAGCGCGTCCTGAATATTGGAGTCAGAAATTTTGTCCTGTCCCCGGAGCTTTGTCCAGGCAGATTCTAGGCGATCGGCAAGAGCATCAAACATAAGGCGTTCGCGGCAGTGTATTTGCAGCAGAGATAAAACTTCTCTACTATTTTAGAGATTT
>JBBRCV010000073.1:0-22027 GCA_038204505.1 Elainellales cyanobacterium | reverse complement strand
TTATCGTTTCACCTCGCTAATGTTGCACAAGTTGTTAGGCAACCACGCCTTAAGCTTTTCTTCTCAACCCCACATTAGCGAGGGAAATAGTGATGACTACAGAGTTCAACGGACTGCTGCCCGTTCCGCATGGCGATAAAGTTCAGGTATGGATTGTCGGATCGCGGGATCAGGTGCTGCACTTGATCAACGAGTTTTACGTTAAGAAGATAGCGAGCGATCGCGTTAATTTCACGCCGATCGTTCCCGCCCCGTTTGCCAGTGGCAAGTACATGAGCGTGTTGGTGAGATAGATGAAACATCAGGGGCTACGTGTGTTCATACCGTAGCCCTGATCAGGAAAACTTGCGGAGAATGTCAATCACTTCAAGCCCTGAAAGCCTTTTAAGTTTAGGCATAGGCTGGCAGTAGCTCAAACGTGACAATGAGGACGGGATGTTCAATAAATCCAAGAAGCGCAGTATCTTCGTCTTCTAAATGCAGAGCAACCGCTTCTCGCAGATTGTCTACCAATTCGTCTAGAGTATTTCCCTGAGTGATGACGGCAATCTCCAAGCATTCAGCAACGTAACCGCGCTGTTCACCTGGATGGACAATGGCTGTGATGGTTTTGCGTAGATCCATAGTGAGGCTTGCAAGCGGAGATGCCCGCATCATTTAGATTGCGTTTGTCCTAATTGTAGGCGAGAAGTCAACGAAGTCGGTATCTGGGTGATCAGTTGGGGAGAATGAGGCTTCGATCGCGGCTTGCTCTTCGTTGTCTACGTAGGGAGTCAGCAGGTCGAAGAATTTGAACCACTCTTCGCGCATGACTTCACGAACGCTTTCTTTGATGAGGGTTTTGAGGGCTTGGGCATCAAGCGAGATAGTGGGTTCCATAACGGTTACTCCGAGTTTACTTTAACTAAATCAGCAGTAACGATCGCCCCTCTTCACTCACTATAGGGTCAATATTAGGGCACGAAAACCTGCCTGAACGAAATGGCGATCGCCTGTTACTGCATCGGTTAAGTTGTTCTGCTGCATGACAACGAAGGAGATGCAGTCGGTTAAGCCCCAAGTTTTATCGGTGCGAGATTGATAGAGCATGAGTGACTGCATCAGTAACTCTGTATCGATACTGATAATCTTAATATTGTCGGTACGGTAACACTGCTGGATAAACTAAACTGCACCATTGCGATTTAAGGCACTTAAAGCATTGCCGACTTCAACAAAAATAGCTTCTGTGACCCAGACTTCGGTTGCTGCACGAATGCGCGGGAATAGTTCTTTTGCCTGATTGTGATAATCGTCGCGGGGATTGAGCAATGCTTGAATAAATGCGGTATCTAGAAACAAGCGATCGCCCGTCATGACTCGGTCTCCTGGTGTTTGGGTGTGTCGTAGAGATAATGATCATGCTCGGCTGACCAATCGGCAGGGGCTTCAACAGTTCCGGTCATGGATTCCAGCACATCCCAGGCATTACCTGATTTTTGCAACTGCTCTTGTCGTAAGGTGAGAACAAAAGTAAGAACTTGCTGCTGAAGGCTATCAGGTAAGTCATTCACCTGTTCAACGATTTTCGTGATAATTGGATTACTCATAACTGATCGCCTTTAACTATCAATCCGATCGCCTGCGTACCTAAAATTAATACTTCAATCTCCGCTTTGATCTTTTGTTTTTGACGACCGCTCCTCAGTTCCGCTCAAGCTAAATGATTTTAAGGTGGACAGTTCCGCATTAGGGGTTGAAACCCTGCTTGAACAAAATGCTTATCGTAGGCAAGCGCTTCTACGAGGCTATATTCCTGCATGATGTTGAACGACACACAATCAGTTTGGCTCCATGCCTTATCTCGGCGCTGGATGTATAGCGCTAGAGCTTCCTTGAACTGAATGCTGGTCTGTTCAATAATCGTTGTGTTGGAGTGCTGATAGAGGTTTTGGATAAAGCTTGCCGCAGCATCCCGTAGATAGTCTCCTCGTTTGGAGAAATCGTTCAAAACTTCTACTAATACCATTTCAGTCGTCACAATATGACAGGGTTGCAGCGATCGCGCCAAAGAAGCTGCTTTAGGATGCAGGTTGTCACCGGGGTTAAGCAATGCAACCCAATAGCCCGTATCGGCAAAAATGTACTTCACGAATCGTCTCTTTGGTTCTGATAGTAGTCAAAATTTTGTGCCAAGTCGGAGGGTAACTTTGCCCATTCTTCAGCCGGAATCGAGGCAGTAATTTGGGCGGCAAGCTCCCAAATCGGAATAGCATTGGGGTCAAAGGGCACATCTCTAAGAGACGGGGTATCGTTAGTTGCTTCTTTTTTAATCCGAATGAATGGTTCTTTGGCAATTAAGCTTTCAAGTTTGCCGATCGCGGTTTGCTCTTTTCTCCAGGCTTCATCGCGTAAGGCGTTGGCTTTGAGTACCAGGTTGCCAATTTCATCTCGAATGATGCGATCGGGTAAGGGAATAGGGACAGAAGAAAACATTTCTTTGTCAACTTCAAGAATGACCGACCCATAAGAGTGTCGAGTCATTAGGCTATAACCATAGTCTGAGGCTAACCAGGCATAAAGATAGCCCGCATTCATATCTAGTGCAGCTAAAAATCGAGTTGCGTGTTCACTTGCTGTCCAGTCTGCCATATATGCCGGAATGATTTGTACTCGTCCAATCGTGCCAGAACGAGTCACCGCAATCATGTTTTCTTCTAGCTGAATTTCGGACAAATCTTTGGTGTGTGCGCCCTTCGCCAATCGTTTTACATCGATCGGATCAATCTGAAACAGTTGCTTACTACTAAGCATGGGAATGCCGCCCTTTTCCACATACACCCGCTTGCGAAACTTGGTGATTGCCCGTACTTCTCTGGTGACTCTGGTATCGCCAACCGTTGTGATTTCGACAGGCAAGCTGCGTAATTGCTTTTCAGCGGCAATCGCAACGGCAGCATGAAAACTTCCTTCTAACCGTCCCTTCCATTCCGAGACGTTGATCGTTGTTTCAACAGAAGCGTTAGTATCTGGAGCAATGGTTTTTAAGTAAGGTAGGTTGAGCCGTTCGTGCAATAGGCGATCGGCTTCATCTAATAGACGATTTGCCTCATCGCGCAGTTCACCCGCTTTGCACATCGATCGCCCAATCTCAATTCGACGAATGGTGTGCAAATCAGGAATCATGACTTGTTTCAAGTATTCAGGTTCAATGTATGAAATTATCGAACCATAAGCTATTTGGATGAGTTGAGGACGACCGTAACGACTACGCAGAAAAGCTACAATATAACCTGCTGTATCTGGATCATCTGCTCGCAAACGAATAACGTCAGTTGAAAGAGCTTTATCTAAAAAAGCTTCTGTTGCTAAACCAACATCGCCAATTATTCCAGAGCGAGAGAGTAAAATATCCCATTTTCGTAGAAATAGTGTTTCTAGATTTTGAGTATATTCCTGGCTTAAAAAGTTATCAATCTTAGGCTGTAAGCTAGTAATTTCAGAACTCGATAAGAAAGGTATGCCATTTCTAGATCTCACATAGGCTGTTTTGATCTGAGAAGGGTAAAAAGCCTCTTGGCACAGACCTTCTCTGCCATAAAGCGATATGAGTTGTAAACCACTGTCTCTTAAACTAGTAGCTGCACTGTAAGAATCGGCTGGAGTTTCAATATTAAATACTGCATCTAATCTAATCTCAGTCTTGTCAAGTTCACTGAATTGGATAGTTGTATGCCGGATAACATCTGTTATCTGCTCAACTTCGGCTTCTGAGAAGGTGAGGAGTTCCAATGTAGGAGCGTAAGGTGAAAAATCCAATCTCAACGCAGAACTTACCATCCCAATACTACCTCCTTCTTCCAAGCAAGAAATGCATTAGCGATAGAAGGCGTATCATCATTTACAACCTTCTGAAATGCTCTAACACTTGTTCCTTCAATAGATACTTGTTCTGGAGATAGAGTTGCTAAAGCATCAAGAGGCACTAAGATTTCCTCACCATCTTCATTGCGCTTATAGACTATGTTACCGCGCTTATCGTGCCCAATGTTTTTCACCTGAGCCATGAAAATTTTGTAATCAGACATCTTATCCTGATCAATTTCCTTTTCCGTCTTCTTCTGGAGGATGAGAACTGAGGTCTGAGTCCCGTTACGCGGCTGAAATGTATCGGGATGTAGATCAATTGAGGCAACAATCCGACAATACTTGATCATCCACCACCGCACATACAGCAATCCGGGCGCACCTAAAATTGCATCGGGCAACACAATGCCCATTCGCTTACCAGGCTTCAAAAACTGCCAGCAGCGTTCAATAAATAAAATCTCCGGTGGAGCAGAGGTTTGCAATTGATCCGTCCGTTCCCAACCAGATTCGCTTAATCGCCAGACATGACCCAACTCATATTGACTCAACGTTTCCCGGTCTTTAATCGGCAGCTTAGAGCCGAAAGGCGGATTGGTCGCAATGTAATCAAACAAGGCTAAATCTTTTGAACTCCACAGGTTCTTTGGATCAACCCCAGCCGCTTTAGCAAACTCTTTACGAAAGCCATCTTCCCATTGGTGCGGATGTAGCAACGAATCTTGTCTGAGAATGTTTCCAGATCCATCATTGTTCATCACCATATTCATCTTGGTGGCTTTTACCAAGTCTGGATTGATATCAATGCCAAAGAAATTGAGTTTAGCAATCTCTCGAACTCGGTCATTCAAGGCGCTCTGCATCCAGGAACTCCCTTGCTCATTAATCCCGGATTCCTGCCGCAGTTTCTTGATCACCTCATTCATGGCAATCACCAGAAACCCACCTGTACCACACGCCGGATCAAGAACTTTCTCCCCCACTTGTGGGTCAAGCATCTGAATTGTCATTCGTTGCACGTTACGAGGTGTAAAAAACTCGCCTCGATCGCCCCGTAAATTCGCTCCTACCAGTTCCTCGTAGGCTTTTCCCTTCACATCAATATTGGTATCGAGAAAACTATACCGCTGAAGTTCACCAACCACATACGCTAGCGATCGCGGTTGCAGTTTAATCTGATCATTGGCATCAAAGATCGCTGGATACTGCGCCTTAACCGCCTGAAAAATCTTGCCGATGCGATTAACAACAGTGAGCCGACCATCATTACTGGCTTTCTCGCGCGCTGTTGCATAAAACTCCAACGGATGTGGAAAGTTGCGCTCATCATGAATCTTGCAAAAGATCACTTTTAGGAGTTCAAAGAAAGCAGGCTGTTTCTGTAACCCATCCGTGACATGAATATGGTCATGACAGGTTTTAAACGAAAACAGCAGATTATCTCCGACCGCATTTCTTAGAAACTCACGGGTGGGACGATCGACTTCTTCAACATTGCCGTCTTTACCAGGAATATCATTTGGATCTTCGTAAACCGTTTTACCGTCATCGCCTCTAACTTTGCGTTTAACCGCCTTAAAGCGTCCATTTGTCCACATACCCCACGCAGCATTATCACAAGCTGCCATGTAGGACATCAACTGCTCAGTACCATCCTTACTGGCTGAGGGTTGAACAGAATCTCTTTTACATTCAATAATGATCCAAACGTTTTCCTGAGTATGCGGATCATCATCATGAAAAATTGCCAGATCAATGCGGGCACGTTTATCACTACCAAAACGAATTGGAAACTCAACCTCGATTTGCTCTGGGGAAAACTTTAGCTCCAGAACAAGACGACGCTCAATATTTTGACGAACGTACTCCTCCGGCGTGTCATTCCGAATCTTTTGATCGATAAAATCGCAGATTTTACCATCTGGTAGCGTCGTCAACATCTTTGACATTTCTAGCCAACCCCAACCCCGTACTTTACTCTTCTTAATGTTGTACCAGCGATCGAGCTTCAAAAAACCGTTTTGTTGCGTATGTTTACGCTAGTTCTCAGATCTCAACTTAGTAAAGTTGCTAATTGTCCCCCAAACTTCAGCGATCGCCCTCCTATCCTCATCTTTCAATCTTTGAACTGGGAACTCCGACCTTAGACCTCAAAACGTCAACCTTTCTACCTCAACTCCCAAGCTCAGAACCCGGAACGTCGAGCAAATTACCCCAACTCCCAAGCTCTGAGCTTCACCGATCGCCCTCAAACATCAAACAGTCAGGCTTTGAGCTACACCGTCGCTCCTTCAACCTTCACCTTCCGAGGTTTCCGAGCAAACCGCTGTCCCATCTCACTCACCACCCCATCTAACCCTGCCCCCTGTCCACTTGCTTTTGCGTAGGTATAGACCTGCAACGCCGCTGCATACGCCTCACTCCCCACCGCCAAACAGGTATCATCCACCAACTCCTGCAACTGCGTCAGCGCCACCACAATCGGATACATCGCCTCAAATAGCTGCACATCCTTCCGCAACTCCTCCAAGTCAAACGATCGCGGCAAAAAGTCCGGGTTCTGCGTCGCCACCTCTAGCGCCTTACTAACAAACGCCCGACTCTTATCGCCCATTTTGGGTAGAGCCTTCCGCTCGTTTGCATTCAAATCAATCAGAAACGGCAGCTTTGCTTTGATCGTTGCGATCGCATCCATCACCGCACTCCGGTCTTTTGCGTCAAGCGTTGCACTAATAGGGGACATGGACATAGCAGATTTCTCACTGAGAGATTTACAAGCCTAGAGTGCCCAAGCGAAAATGCAGACTCAACACTAGCAGAATTGCCTCCAAAGCAATTATTGAAGGCAATTACAGCAATTCTGTCAGTTGCCCTTACTCCACCGTGACACTCTTCGCCAAATTCCTCGGCTGATCCACATCCAAGCCCCGCCGCGCTGCAATGTGATACGCCAAAAACTGTAAGGGAATGACGGTCAAAATAGGCGACAGAAGTTCTTCGACCGCAGGCACAGGCAACACATCATCAAATACCTCGATCGCTTCCGGATCGCCCATTGGAGTTACGCCAATTAAGCGGGCATCTCTGGCTTTTGCTTCTTGGGCGTTGGAAAGACATTTTTCGTAGACGGTTCCAGGCATGGCGATCGCCACTACAGGCACTTTTTCATCTAATAGGGCGATCGGACCATGCTTCATTTCGCCAGCCGGATAGCCCTCGGCGTGAATGTAGCTAATTTCCTTCAGCTTGAGTGCGCCCTCTAGTGCGATCGGGAAATTAATTCCACGTCCTAAAAAGATAAAGTCCTGGGTTTCAGAAAAACGATGGGCAAGTTGTTCAACATAGCGTTCTTGAATTTCTAGAATCGATTCAATTTGTGCGGGGAGTTGGCGGAGTCCAGTCAAAATCTCTTCCAGGCGATCGCGCTCGATTGTTTGACGGCGGTAAGCTAGATCGATCGCCAGGAAGTAAAATGCCATTAACTGCGCGGTAAATGTTTTGGTTGCCGCTACTCCGATTTCTATCCCTGCATGGGTATCAATTAGATAATTAACCAGGTTTCCTAAAGTGCTATCAGTGCGGTTTGTAATGCCGAGAAGCTTGGGGTAGAAGCGATCGCCTTTAGCAATTCGCCGCTTCTTTTCCATTTCCAGCGCCGCCAATGTATCAGCCGTTTCTCCCGATTGAGTCACGCCCATGATCAGGGTATTAACAGTCAATGGAGGGGGCGCATATTTGAACTCTGAGGCGTACTGAACTTGGGTCGGAATTGCCGCCAATTGCTCTAGTAAGTACTTACCGACTAAGCTGGCGTGCCAACTGGTGCCACAAGCCACAATTTGAATTTGATCCAGGTTTTCGTAAAATTCGGCGGGTAGGTTGAGGTTGATCGGCGCGTCGGTGGAAGCGGCAGTCCAATCGGGATTAGCGAAGGCTTCCAGGCAGGCACGAACGACTCCGGGCTGCTCGAAGATTTCCTTCAGCATGAAGTGTTTAAAGCCCTGTTTTTCGACCAGAATGGGATTCCAATTGAGAGTACGCGGCGTTTTTTTAAGGCGATCGCCCGCAAAGTTATAGACCGTTACACCTTCGGGAGTAAGCCTTGCTAATTCACCATTCTGCAACGTCAGCACCGTCCGCGTATGGGCAACTAATGCAGGCGTATCCGATGCACAAAAATACTCACCTTCGCCATACCCGATCGCCAAAGGAGCCTGCTGCCGCACCACAATAATTTCATCAGGATAATCAGCATCGATCATTGCCAAAGCAAACGCGCCCTTTAGCTCATTGACCGCTAGCCGAGTCGCCTCTAAAAAGGGCAACGGTTGATCGGCAGGTAAATTCTTCAAACACTCAGCAATTAAATGAGGGATCACTTCAGCATCAGTCTCGGAGCGAAACTCGTGCCCTTTCGCTTTTAACGCCTCGCGCAAGTCGCGGTAATTTTCGATAATTCCATTCAACACCACCGCAATTCGTTGGGCAGTATCCATGTGGGGATGGGCGTTATACTCCTCTGGTTTGCCGTGAGTTGCCCAGCGAGTATGCCCAATGCCAATGGTGGCAGGATTTTCCCAGCCCGCCATTTTGTCTTCCAGGTTTTGCAGTTTGCCTTTAGCGCGAACGCAGTGAACCTCGCCTTCTAGCAAAGTGGCAATGCCCGCAGAGTCGTAGCCCCGATATTCCAGCTTGCGTAAACCCTCTAGTAAAATTCTGCTGGCTGCTTGGGTGCCAACGTAGCCGACAATTCCACACATGGGGCGGTACTCCTAGTAACGGGGTTTGCTAGTGAAACACTATCGGCTTACTAGTTTACGGAATACCCTGCCCAAATAGAGCCTCGACCTCAACATTAGATTGCTTCGATCGCCTGAATCAACCACTGTCCGTTTTGCCGAACTAAGGTGTAGCGAATCTGCAAATTAGCGGGGCTGGAAGTCGCTGGATCAAGCTTGCCGTCTACATAAACTTCCTTCTTTTCAATCACCTTCGCCTTCACGATCGCCTGATCAGGGTTATCAGGACTCATCTCCACCGAATCCACTGCCACATCAGAATGCTCATACTTTACGTAATTGCCTGCCTTCTCTTGGTCTGCCCAAGTCTGCCATTGGCTCAGCGCAGAACCGACTAACGTCTTGGGCAATTGATCCGTCGTATGAGCTTCACCCATCGCTGCTGCCTTGACCGTCAACCAGTTTTTAACCACGACTAAAGCGCCTTCAGTATTAAGCGTTCCCGAAGTCGGTGCAGCGGGCTGCGGCACTTTATTTGTCAAAGCAGGCTCCAGCTTTTTCAATGCGGGGATTGTCGCCGGAGCCGCCACACTAGAAGCTGCCACTGCGGGTTGGGGCGATCGCCCCTTCAGCAGCCAGTTCGCTAAAAATGCCAGCAGCAAAATCCCGACCATGCCAATCGCTGCTAAGAACAGAAGGCGATCGAGCCGAGGAGAATTCAGGTTAGACCGCCTTGTCCGCTCAACTGGAACTCCAGGCGGTATGCGTCGTAAGCTACCACTATTCTCACCCCGCCCATTAGAGCGTTGCAGTGAATCGCTATTCTCCTGACGAGTCAACGGTTCGCTGGTGCTAGATGGGGGAGCGCTCGCCAAATCCGCACCACCGGACACCTGTAACGGTTCAACTAGGGTAGCGCTAGCACCATTTGAGGCAGATCCGGCGCACTCTCGAACAGGTGCTGTTGGCGATCGCGGTTCAGCCAGCGCTGCCACATCCGATCGCGCCGACTGGCGATATGACCCAGCACTATGAGCAATTCCAGCCTGAATAGAAGTTGCGTCAGGCATCAGCGTCGGCTGCGGTTCACTGGGCAATTCTTCGAGATAAGCCTGGACATCTTCGTCGGCAAAATATTCTTTGAGAGAGGCTTGTTTTTGGGTCAGGTCGCGGAAGTGAGGAAAGACTTCGTTTTGCAGCCACCGCTCACTGTAAAGACACAACCCTGGCAACAGGTCAGGCGCACCTTGAGAATGCTCTCGAATGAAGGCGATCGACTCAAATTCTTGACTTAAATCTAGAGACAGGCTGGCTTCTTCGGTCTGTCCTAAAAGCAGCGCACAAACCGCTTGCTCAAGATGGACATCTTGACGACTGCCTAGACGGGTCAGCATTTGCTTAGCGCGTCGCACCAGTCCAGGTTGGCGCTGGGCAAAGCCACGGGCTAACAGCGCGTAAACGGCTAAATAAGTCGCCACGGCTGAAGGACGACGAGATTCTTTTTCAAACAAGGCATGTTGCTCTGCGGCAGTAAGATAACTCCGCAACTGCTGAATGAATCGAAGGAAATCATCCATACTCAGCCCAGACTGATCATCGCCAGTACCATCCATACCGCCCCGCTCTTCTAGCATGTCAGAGAGGAGAATCAGCCCTTTCTCACGCTCTGCCTTATAGCTTTCGGGCAGGGCGACTAGCTCTAGAATGCGGTAAGGGCGCAACTTCGACAGGTCAGAATACATCTCGCCGCGAATGCTGGCAAACAGCCCCGCTTGCAAAAGAACATCTTTGCCAGTTGCCAAAGACTCAGAGGCATTTTCATAGCGCCCCTGCTGCCATTGCTCTCGTCCAAGTTCTAAACATGCCAGGGCAACCGTTAGCGTAATATCGGCGGCAATAATTTCAGGACTACCTGCTTCGGACGTATCGCTACCTAAATAAGGGCGACCCAGCTTAATGACAAGTTCATACTCTCCCATTTCCAACAAAATCAGCAGAGCGCCGACCCATTGATGCTCTTGAATTTCAATGCTGGAGGTGTAATAGTCGGCAGGTTCAGAAAGATTGGACAGAGCATGAACCATGCCATTGTCTGAACTGTCTTCTAGATCTAGGGGTGCCGGGTCGTCAGTTAGATCGTAGGACTTGGCTAGAAAGTTGGCATCGTAAGTTTGGCGCTGTGTGGGGTCAGACAGAACTGCAAAGGCTTCATCAATCAGTTCGCGCCGAGCTGCGATCGCCGTCTCAGAAAATTCGCGTCGGGGCAACTGCAACGTGCGATCGCGGTGAGCCTGCTGCAACTGTTCAGCCGTCGCCTGAATTGGCAAGCCAAGAATTCGATAATAGTCTAGCGGAATTCGCACAATCCCCATCCCCCGCAACAATAAAAAATAAAAATAACCTTTCCAACTATCGCCAGCAAGCTTTAACGGTAGTGGTTGACAATCTAGAGAAAACTGAGGCGGCTCACAGTTTGACATTGACTATTTAGCATAGACAAAAAACTGGAGGAAATCATATTTAAGTTTTGCTAACTGGTATGAACCCCTGCTTAATATCAACTTAAACCAACCAAACCAAGCATCCTAAGACTTCGCAGCGTTCAGCGGTGCTTGATGGATACTGATGCCTACTACAGTTATTTTCGATCTATTCTAATGCCTGTTTCTTCCGAGCGGTGTTTACTTTTAACATCAATAGGATTCTATTCCACAACATCCTCCCTTAAAAGATTAGATTAGTTTTTCAAGGAATTGCCCAGAATATTACAGGTATCAAAAGTCAGAATTCATAAGTCGTTTAATAATGAGTCGTTTGTAGTGCAGAACGGGCTACCTCAGAAATGACTGAGATCGATGATTCAAGCCCAGTCAAAAGTCATCACAAAAGACAATACTGAGTATTGTTTTGTTACTCTTACATCTTCAACACGGGGTTACCCGGAAAACCAGTAACTTGAACCCTGGCTAGCCTGCCTTTATGCTTAGACGAGGGCAGACCTGTTGAATGATCTCACTCAGCCTTCAGAAAAGTTGACGATCGCCCGCTTGTACTTGATTGTTTTGAAGCCCAAGGATACTAGATACCCATGATTCAGGAACGGATAATCCCAGTTTTGCCGTCCATTAACACCATCACTCGAGAAGAAGGACTGGTCTTGTACAAAGACATGGTTCTAGGGCGGACTTTTGAAGATAAATGTGCTGAGATGTACTATCGCGGCAAGATGTTCGGGTTTGTCCATCTCTACAACGGTCAAGAAGCTGTCTCGACGGGCGTTATCCAAGCCATGCGCCCCGGTCAAGACTACGTGGGCAGCACCTATCGGGATCACGTCCATGCACTGAGCGCGGGCGTTCCGGCTCGAAACGTCATGGCAGAGTTATTCGGTAAGGCGACTGGGTGCAGTAAGGGGCGAGGTGGCTCGATGCACTTGTTTTCCGCAGAACATCGTTTGCTAGGGGGCTACGCCTTCATTGGTGAAGGGATTCCGGTAGCTTTGGGGGCGGCGTTTCAGTCGAAGTATCGGCGGGAAGTGTTGGGCGATGAGAGTTCGGATAACGTCACAGCGGCATTTTTTGGGGATGGCACCACTAATAATGGGCAGTTCTTTGAGTGCCTGAATATGGCAGCTCTGTGGAAGCTACCGATTTTATTTGTAGTGGAAAATAATAAGTGGGCGATCGGCATGTCGCACGAGCGGGCAACTTCACAGCCCGAAATTTATAAGAAAGCCAGCGTGTTTGGGATGCCTGGGGTTGAGGTTGATGGCATGGATGTGCTGGCAGTGCGGACGGTGGCGCAAGAGGCTGTAGCTCGTGCTAGGGCTGGTGAAGGTCCAACGCTGATTGAGTGCTTGACCTATCGCTTCCGAGGGCATTCGCTGGCTGATCCCGATGAGATGCGATCGAAAGAGGAGAAGGAACTCTGGTTTACCCGTGATCCCATTAAGAAGTTGAATGCTCACCTGGTGGAGCATCAGCTTGCCGATGCCGATGAACTGAAGACGATCGATCGCCAGATTCAGCAAGACATTGAGGAAGCGGTCAAGTTTGCCCTAGATAGTCCTGAACCTGATCCCAGTGAGCTATACCGTTTTGTGTTTGCAGAGGACGAATAATGCCCGACTCCATCATGTATTCCGAGGATGCCTACGTCTTGCTGGAACCGAATCAGCCTGAACAGTTTCTTACGCCTGCGGAGCTATTAGAGCGACTGAAGGCAGTTCTGGCAAACCGTCAAGATGACTTGCCGAGAGACTTGCAGAAGTTCTCTGACCTGGAGGTACAGGCAAAATATCTGATGGAAACTTCCTGCGAATTGGACGTTGAGCCAGGGCAGTTTTTGCAGTGGTATGTGGTGCGATTAGAGAAGTAAAGAACTCCCAAAAGCTAAGATCCCAGAGTCTTTAAGATTGCGGGGATCTTAGGTTTGGGGATCTGTGCGTTTCTAAGGTGTGGCGAGGGGGACAGGTTGTAAGTCGGCTGGGTTAGGTGCGACCGGATCAGGCTCGATCGCTCCAGAGCTATTAGCCGCTGGTGCTAAATCGGGCAAGGCATCTGGCAAGGTTTTGTTGCGCCAACCCGCGATCGCTTCCTGTGCATCGGGGTAAACGGGCGTATTGGGCGGCACCATCTCGGCAGCGGCGATCGCCTCATCCAAGTTACCTTCGGCAGCGCTTGCCAAAGCCACATCTAAAATGGCTTGACTCCATTTGCCAATTGCCTGCTGCGCTTGATTGTAAAGCTCAGGGCGATCGGCAGGAATGAGACGGGCAGAAGCGATCGCCCCATTCAAATTTTCAGCTTTTGCCCGGACTGACAGTTCGCCATTATTGCGTCCTGCTCGTCCTTCCGCCATGTCTAAAATGACGCGACTCCAGCGATCGATATCCTGCTGGGCCTCTTGATAAAAAGGCTGACCTGGTTTGATTTGACGAACTTTCTTAATACCTTCCACAAAATCAGAAGCCTGGTTTTGTGGAGAAGTTTCTCGAAGCCGATTAATCATGCTGCGGGCTTCGCTGAGCAAACCTCGGTGAATTTGTTCCAAAGCCTGGTTGTAGCTGCCTTTGCGCTGTGCCGCAGGAATTAGCTCAATTTGCTGCTTTGCGGCTTCAAACTGTTGGGCATCGATCGCCGTCACGATCGCCGCTAAAGGGGAACCTGCCTCCACTTTAATGTCAGGTGAATTCGTAGTGTCTAAAAAGCCTGGGGGCAGGACGTTCTGAGCTTTCTTGGGCACTACGGGCGCAGGTGGCGCGAGAGGCGGAATCAAAGCACCACAGTTGCGAAGTAAAACGCCGACCAATAATACCGAGGCAACAATGCCGCCCCAAGATAGAAGCTTTTGGATAAAGGGATCGTTGGTAGAAATTTCTGGATCGGTTGTAGGCGTTGCTGGCAGGGGAAGAGGCGATCGCGCCTCAGCATCAAAAGAGGTGGGATCACCATCAGGCGAATGAGGCGATCGCTCTAGCAAAGCGGTATTGCCCCGAGGTAGAACAGGCAATTGGGCGGATTCGCTCAGGTTAACGAAATTGGGTACTAGCAGCGGGGCGGCAGTTCCCAGCGTGACTGCTGCCTGTTCCGGGACAATCAGCAAATATTCTTTTTCAGGGGGGATAGCAATCAGCGGCTCTTGCCGAGGTCTCCAATGATGTTCGCTGAGCTGAGGGAGGCGATCGCCCAAGTACTGCACCAACTGTTCCAACGTGACACAACCCTGGTAACGAATCGCTTCTACAAGAGCTGAGGTGAATAACCCTTGCCGCAACGCCAAGGTTTCGTGGGAGAACTGTTCGGGTAGACAGGACAAGAGGGTCGCAATGCCATATTGTTTTGCCAAAGCAGCGGTTTCTGCCCCTACGCCTTCGCCAGTGATGGCGCTTTGGCTGCGGTTGATGTCCAATACCATGATGATGTTATCGGTGGGTGCGGCATTGAGGAGGCGATAAATTGACTCCATGGGGATGCCCGTCGCTTCTACTTGCAGCGGATCGCTATCCACGGGCATGAGGTAATCTTTGCCCTGAAATCGCACACCATAGCCGCTGAAGAAACACCAGAGCAAGTCGCCAGGGCGCAGAATTTGCTGGCAAATTTGGACAATGCGAGCTTGAATATTGCCTCGGTTAGGATATGCCACATGATCGGGAGCAGAAACGCCATCGGTCATTAGTAGACAGTGATCTGCCGCAAATCCACCGTCTGTCACCAAAAAATCGCGGAACATCTGAGCGTCCCGCTGGGCGTATATCAGCGGTTGGAACGATTGATACTGATTAATGCCAATTGCGATCGCCCAGTAATTTGCCATGCCTCAATCACCCTAAATTTCTTTAATAATTAGCGGAAATCCCAATCCCCTTGTGGGTTGGGTCGAGAGCGCGGCTGTTGTAGCTCAAGAGCGGAAACAGCCAATTCATGATAAGAGTTGTCCTGGTCGTTGACCCACCCACATGGCTGACCACAAAAGGCTTTTTAGCCCTGCAACTAGCATGAGAAAGGGGGAAAGAACAAGTCCGCTGGCTGACTATCGTCGTAAGTCCAAGATGCGTTGTACAAATAGAACTCAACAACCTTGGGAAGCAGGGTTGCTGCCAGGGGGGTAGAACGATCTACTCCAGGAGTCAGTAGCAATGTGCTGTTTATATGGGCATTGACTAAAACCTCCAGACGCGATGTAAGTCCAACATTTTGCTTGCAAGATCGAGGCGATGGCGATTGAAACTGGAAGCCTCGTCCGCTCGGCGGGGGGGTACTTCACCGCAAAGTGCCTTAAAGATAGCTGATGATGCCACTAATGGATCAATTTCGGCTAATTCCTTTTGCTAATTTTTTAGCTCAAATGAGGAAGCGATCAAGATGGATTGACCCAATCATTTAGGTCTTGCCCCATGTTTTGCAAAAGCTTGTTGAGGTTGGGCAGCACATCAAACCTTGCTCCCGCTAACCCTGATTCGGCTTGGGCGCGATCGCGGATTTCGCTGAGCTTCACCTGGAGCTGCTTGGCGATCCCTAAAGCGTCTCTTTCCAGCTTAGAAATCTGCTGCTGCTGATAAAACTTCAGGGCAGCGCCTCGCAAAATCTGCACGGTCGCAGCTTCGCCGTGGGGGCTGAGCATAAATTGAAACCGCAGCAATACTCGACTCTGCTGATAAAGGTATTCAACTTCAACTTGCTCTGTTTTTTGAAGGGGCTGAAGCGGCAGTTGCGCCATCGCTTTGAGTTGATCGATCGCGGCTTGCAAAGCGGGGAGCGCCAGATTTTCGATCACCGATTGCAGCACGCCATCTTGACTCCACAGGATGCGCCCCTGAACGCCACATTCAAAGTACAGTCGTCCGATGCCGCTGTCGAGGACGCGGGCAAAGAGTTCTTGCAGCAGATCTTCAGCCGGAAGACTTGCCAGCGTATCCACAGAGCTAGCGCCGTAGCGGGATGCAATATTGAGCGCTGGTAAAGGTGAAATGAGTGCTGGTAAAGGTGAAATAAGCGCTGGGGCTGCAACGCTTGGAGGAATTGGCTCTTTGGTCGCTGAATTGGAAGGGGACGCTGAGGCAGAAAGAGGCGCTGGGGGAAAAAGATCGAGTGTCTCGGCTTCAGAAGGATTTGAATCGTCGAGTAGAAAAGTGAGGCGATCGCCCGCTTCAACAGCCTTTTTTTTAGTGGAGCGAATGGCAGAACGGTAAGGATTTGGGGTACGGCGGGGTCTTTTAGCGGTGTAGCTGAGGTATGTGGTTAGGACAGATTGGTGAGCTTCTGACGTGATGGGGCGAGAGACCAGTGAATAGTTGAGATACGAAATGATGCGGCGGATATATTCAAACGCTACTCCATCTTCAGGACTCACCATGCCCAGATTAAGCTGATTATCGTCTACAAAAAGTGGCAGCACCTGATAGTAAAGGCACGCCTCAAAGGGCAGAATGCCATCGATCAATACGAACATTTGATCCAGGTTAATGCGATCGCCCAGTTTTTCCCAAGAAAAGCTAGGTGAAGATCCGCGCCGCAATTGATCTAGCAAGCGCTGTCGAACAGGCGCAGAAAATATCGAATCGGCATTCGAAGACGACATGGCAAAACCCGAAATGAACACAGATATAAAGATAGCGTTCCCAGAATTGCCTCTAAAATTGTCTCTAGACCTAGGAGGCGCTCCGTAACTCCTGTGCTGCCAAATAGAGTTTGCTCCATTCGCCCATGACTTGATTAGTCTTGAGATTATGGTGTTTGGCGATCGCTTCCATCGTCTGCCCTGCTTTCAGGCTATCTAAAATCTCCTGTTGAAAGGGGTTGAGGGTCGCCCAATACTGCTGCCACAAATCGGGCGTTAACCCCAGGCTATGATCTTGCAAAGAGGTTCCTAGCCAAACTGCCACCAGTTCGGGCTTGTGTTTGAAGCCAAAGACACGAATGGCGTGGTAGCTGATTTTTTCGCGCAGTCGATACACCTGTTTAATGGGTAGCTTCAGGGCTTTGGCGATCGCTTCTTGTGACTCGCCTTGGAGATGGAGTTGCAACCACTGCGCCGCCAATGGCTCGACCTGTTCTGCCAAATAGTCTTGAAATTCTTGAGTAACGCTGGAGCGCAGGGTTTGCTGTTCCTCAAAAACTTGAGTTTCCTGGTGTTGCATCATCGCCTGCCCATCTAGCAAGTTAACGGGATTTTCGGCATCGTCGGGCGCAATTTCGTCAGAAACGAGGCGAATCAGTTCCCCGGTGGGCACATGGGTCATGCCGCCCCGCTGACTGCGCCGCAGGTAGTTGACAAAGCGGAAGACTAAAAGCGGCTGATTGCGAATGGGGCGCAGGCAGTATTCTTCCAGGCTTGCCAGCATGAGGGCGTTGCGAACGCGCGGATTGGGGGTGCATTTGGCGATCCAGGCTACCTGCTGACGGATATAGGTATCGCTCTGCATCATTTCTTGAATGACTTCTTGCAGGACATCCATGACCGTGCGACGGCGATCGCGGGAGAGCGCCACCCAAGTCCGAATTTTACTACGGATGAGGAATAAGCTGCTGAGCCGCTGAATGAGCTGACGGTAAGCCAATTCCTGCGACACGCCTAAATAGCGCTGCTGCAAAATGCGGTAGCGGTAGTCCATTGCTTGTCGGGCGATGGTGACTTGAGCGGGCGGCAGATCGACATATCGCTCCTCATTCTCACCGATTAACCAGGCGACTACGCTTTCCTGGTCGGTCGATGAGAGCTGCGGACTCTCTGTTTGAATGCGCGATCGCCACTCTTCCCTAAATTCGTCAACCAATGCCATTGAACAACCGATCCTTCTGTGGTGATTTCCCCTATCTTATATATCCCCTTGGGAATATCATTCATAAAGTTTCCCTGAGTTGGGTTCACAGAGAAATGACCCTTAAGGGTGAGAAATGAGGATGGGAAATTTATTCTTCTTCAAAAGCAGCGACCAGCCGTCTGAGTGCTTCTGATATTTGACCGAGTTCGGTTAAAGCCGCATCATGGTTTTCTGCCAGAGTTTGGACAGCATCGCTCAGGGCAAAAATTTGATAGCCCTGTTGCTGCACCTGTGATGCTAATGCATCCACCTGGGCAGAAAGCTTGTCTACGGTTTCGGTGGTGGTTAAAACCGATTCCCCAATTTGTAAAACAACAGATTCTAGACGACTTGATTCAGCTTCCACTCTGTAAAAACCCTTAATGCAACAGTCTTGCTCAACGTTTCTTCAGAGTATACTCTGCTATCAGTTTTGGGAATCCTCGCGCGGCTTGAGTGCTGACCCTATTGGATTACAAATATTTCTTTAGCAAAAGTCCCAGCTTTTCTTTCGTGGCTGCTGGTGCTTTGTCTAATGGGGTAATGATGGCAGACTTTAGAGCCGAGTGCGCCTCAGATGTGGGTGGATTTTGGGTGAGCTGGCGGACGGTTTCACGAATGATTTGTTGAGCATTAACGGCATTTTTCATCAGGTTGCCAATCACCATTTCAACAGTAACGTTGTCGTGATCGGCGTGCCAGCAGTCGTAGTCGGTGACCATGGCGAGGGTTGCATAGGCGATTTCAGCTTCGCGGGCGAGTTTGGCTTCAGGTAGATTGGTCATGCCAATGATGGTGGCACCCCAGCTTCGGTAGAGGTTGGATTCGGCTTTAGTAGAAAAGGCAGGTCCTTCCATGCAAACGTATGTGCCGCCTCGGTGAAGGGTCAGGTCAGGCAGGTTGAGAGTGGCGATCGCTTCACTCAACACGTTAGCTAGGTTAGGACAAACCGGATCTCCAAAGGCAATGTGAGCAACGATGCCTTCGCCAAAAAATGTGGAAGCGCGGTTTTTAGTGCGATCGATAAATTGATCAGGGATGACCATATCTAAAGGCTTGGCTTCGGCTTTGAGGGAACCCACAGCAGAGGCGGAGATAATGTATTCCACGCCCAAGCTTTTGAGAGCATAAACATTGGCTCGAAAGGGAACTTCTGAGGGGGAGAAGCTATGGTTGCGACCGTGACGGGCTAGAAATGCGACTAGAGTGCCATCTAGTTCACCGACGATTAGGGCGTCTGAAGGAGCACCAAAAGGGGTGTCAATTTGTACCTCTTTAACATTTTTGAGGGCTTCCATTTTGTAGAGTCCGCTGCCGCCAATGATCCCAATTTTGACCTGAGCCATAAGTTCGTCCTTGATGTCTTTAATCCTTGGACGATCATATCGGGTTAGGGGGATTTCTTCTAAGCGACTAGGAATGAATTAGCAACGATCGCTCCCATCAGTTGCATGATTTCTTTGAGGAAGATTTAGTCATCAAGTTTTATTCAATGGGAAAACCAGGAATCAGTTCATCGATCGCCATCATCAGTTGCATGGTTTTCTTAAGGGCAACTACACCTTTTTGATAGTGCAACACATCATCAAAAGATAAAGTGCGTTTGGCTTTTTTACGATCTTTCAACCACTTGTCTAATACTTGATAACCGCCAATCTTAAATTCCCACACTTCGGGGGCAATGCCTTCAAAATAGCGATCGCACTATCCTCGCAGACAGCTTAAGGACTCTCAATAAATTAGACTTTCAATAAGCACAAGACTCACCAGTAAACGTAATTTCTTTAACCCTGAAGCTGCTTTAGCGCGTGGATTGCTAATGGTAAAGTTGAGCCGATGCAGAGCTTTTCTAAAGCTAACAGACAATCCTCGTCATTCGGCTCTAACGCAGTGTTGGGCTGCTGGCACTCCAACATCAGCTTTAAGGCTAAGGCAGTTGTATCAAGGGAATCTGTTCAATCACATCAACTTTATCGTTTTCATACCAAATCACGTCTAGCTTTTCTACCTTTCCTCTAATCTCAAATGATTTTGCATTCAGCTCATCAACTAGCTGCTTACATCTTTGTGCATTACGAGAGTTTGCAATCCCAATGTGAGGAATAAATGGAATGTCAAGGCGCAATTCATTGGTTAGGATGCCAGTGTATAAGCGATCGTGCAACTTAACAACGCTGCTATAACCTTCATCAGGCACTAGAAAAACGTGCGTGTAATCACTAAAAGCATCATCGCCTAACACAGCGCACCGAAACACAAAATCAAACGCTTCGATTTCTTGTATTGACTGCTTGATATGCTTGATGAAGGCTTTTGCTTGAAAATTGAAAACGGGAAAGACAAAGGTGAAATGCGGATCGACAATTTCCTGATGAAGTTCGTCGTGCTGTTTTCGCACACTCTGAATCCAATTGAAATCTTCGGGAGAGATCTTCGGATAGTTTATAACAAGTAAGCTTCCGGTCATTTTCTGAATACGATGCTGTCAAGTTAATTGATTGCTAGCTTATTAAATAATTTGATGCAACTCTAACTTTGAAGCAATAGATTTAAGCTACGCCCTCACCGAGATATAGAGCAGCCCAACGGCTTGGTTGAGCGGCTGAAGTAGCCTTAGTATCTACGCTAAAATTTTCTGTCAGTCCGCTCCAACCAAATTGTTCGACTGCACCGCTACTTCAAACGTGTTGTGTTTGAGCTTTTTCTTTCATCTATTTTAGTATAAACTCTGCAAGTGGCTGAGATGATACTCTGCCGCTTCTCGCACTTCCGGTGCTCTATTGGTTTGTGCCCAACACCACACTGCAACACGAAGACTCCTGAGATGGCTCAAAATCTCCATGAGCTGTTTATCAAGGTCTGGACAACTCAGCAAGTTCCTTTCTGAGAAAAAGAGAAAATCTAGCTCAAGCGGTCCGCGACAACAACTTTCAAAATCGATCAATAGCGGAGCTTTATTTACCCACATCACATTTCCGCTATGGATCTCCGTATGGACTGGAGTACATCTATAATCAAAGGCATGTAAGCTTTCGCTCAGGTGTTCATATACCCGACGCAAGAATTGGCGATCAGTGAGTGACAGTTCTGGACTAAGACGCTCACTACTCAATAACAAGTAGCAAGCTTCATAATCTTTGGTGAATGATTTAAGCGCACCTTGGTAGCTAGCGAGAGCGGTGTGAAATTGTTTGATGGCAACAACAAGTTCTGAGCGATCTATTTCTTCCCGAATTTCTCCGGGACAGTATTGCCAGAAAGTCACCTCTAAGTTTCCATGACGGTGAACAGTAGGAGGAATCTCTTTGCTAGGTGGAACGATTGGTGCACCTGAATTAGTGAGATGCAATGCGACATTAAGCTCATGCTCCAGATTGGAGATACTCTGTTTTTGGAATATGGACGTTGCGACTTTAGCAACAACTGGAGACGGAGCGAGATGGATGACCGTGTTATTAGAGTCTTTCAGTAGGGTAGGTGTATCTAACTTGATGCGATAAATGAGAGCAATTGCAGTAGCTGCCTCAATCGCTCGTTCTCGTCGCTCTTTAGCTGTGAAATCTTCCATTCAAATTAGTATAGGTGAAGCAGTCGAACTTCTTTTTAGGGAGAATTTTTCTGCATATCACCCTATTTTAGGTGGATCGCAAGAATCTTTCTGTCTATCCACCTAATTGGGAGGATCGCAAGAATCTTTCCGCATAACATACCAGATTAGGTAGATAGACAGAAACGTTCCGTATATCTTCACCTTGCCTTTAAGCAAGAAATGGTTTGAGTGAAAATAAAATGATTTCGTCTGCGTTACTTCCCAATCGGATGATGAACCTGCAAAGCTCAGCCGATCGCCCCCTTCATCAACAATCGATCGCCTCTCACCAATTCCCCAAAAATACTTGTGTCAATTCGCCTTTGCCCTTATGCTGTCAACACTGGTTTTTGATGCCAGGAAAACAGGCTTAAGGTGAGGACACTGGCTAGAAGTGTATACAGCACATCTAACCAGCTAACCTGACTCTCTGAAGTAGGCAGAAAGCTAGGCTGTGACGATCTTATCGTTTCACCTCGCTAATGGTATCAAGTGATTTAGGAATACCACGCCTTAAGCTTTTCTTCTCAACCCCACATTAGCGAGGGA
>JBBRCV010000072.1:0-22268 GCA_038204505.1 Elainellales cyanobacterium | reverse complement strand
GAACCGACCGCCCCCACCCTAACTCCGGCTCCGACTACCCCAGCCCCGCGCTAGGCTTAACACTCAACTCGTCCCCCCTGCGCTTCGATGTAGGCTTGCAGAGCAGGTATTTGCTTTTGGGTGGCGATCGCCGCAGGCATCAAATCCGGTTCCTTCGTCGTTAGCCATCCCGCTGTCGCACCTGCCGCCGAGCCAATCACCCACTCGCCATAGTGAACGCGAGTGGCAGCATTGACAATGTGGCTTGCCGCGATGCCCTTGCCGCCGATCAGCAAATTATCAACCCCTTGGGGCACCAGGCTCTCAATGGGAATAAAAATAGGCTTGATCTTTGAGTCGTCTCCTAAGGGGGCGCTGCTTGCCTCCCAAGACGAATCAGAGTTGCGGTAACGGCAGCCATGCATATCAATGGGATAGTGTGTGACTCCTACCGCCGTTGCGCTCAAGTCACGGCTGCCCCGCATATCTTTTCGCAGGTCAGGCTCTCGCATCATAAATTGGTCTTGTCCGTAAGCAGCGCGCCCCAAGATCCGCCTTCCTTCCCGAATATAGGGCATGATGCTGAGTCCAGAAATCGTTCCCATTGGCTCATCGGCTCCATAGAGGTACGCCAGCGGCAATCCGGGCTGAGAGTGGTTTTCCATCAGCCATTCGGCAAACAAGAAGGACTGATTTTCGGCATGGCGTAACGACTCCATCGACAGTCCACCCATCCAGTTTTGGTGCTGCCCCGTTTTGGAAATTTTTTGTTCATTCAAAATCAATGGTGGGTCCATCCAAATCCAGTCATTGCCCTGGTTCCAGTTAACCAAAGTCATGTCGCCCCACGATGGGAAGCGATCGCCTAAATCAGATTGCTGAGTGCTAACAATCTGGCGATAGTGAAAGAAACTGCCGCCCTCGAACATGGGAAATCTACCTAAGTTAAACTCGCGGCGATGCTGTTCTTTAGGAAAGTCAGGCTGAATTTTAGAGAGTGCCTTTTGGCTAACTTTCTGGTCGTCCTTGATTGCCATGACGAAGGGTAAGGTGTATGCCTGGGTGCAGTCAGGATTATCTTGCCGGGATGCAAAAGATTCGCTGGTGGTCGTTCGTGCTTCTGAACCCAAGCGATACGGGATACCCGCCCAACCGACTAACTCGCCCGTGTCGGTCGCATCAATGACGATCATTTTTTTGCCAGGAGGGGCTTGCAGCTTAATCGACACTTTGTTGAAGGTTTCGTCAGAGTCCCAGCTATACCAGCGAGGCAGTTCTACTGAAGGGCGACCTTCGGGTACGTAGTTGGGGTTGAGCGGGGCGCGGTGGACGGCGTAAATGGCGGTGATTTGCTTGCCTGTTTTATCAAATTCTGCTCCCTTAAATGCCGTCGAGGTTTGCCAGCGACTGCCAGGTGCGTTTTCTGCTGCTGTTTCTAAAAGCTGGGCAGAGGCTTCAGCTCCGGCTTTGGGTGGAAAGCAAAGGCTACCAACCCAGCAGCTATTAATCTCTGAGACTTTTAGAGGTTCGGATATATTTGTCCAGGCTGGTAGCTTGATTTCTTGGTCTTGGATAAGCTCCTTAAAGTCCATCCAACTCCTCGAAGCGTTGCCCTCCCGCCGCATAGTGACTGATTCATCTAGCGCCGATACGCCTTGGGAGCTAATCTGTCCGCCTAGCCAAGGAGATAGCTCAATTAAGCAGGTTTTTGCACCTGACTGCATGGCTTGGGACGCTGCTGCCACGCCGCCTAATGACCCACCCACGATCGCCACCTCACATTCCCAAGTTTCTTTGGCAGCAGGCAACGGTGATAGCTGTGGTCTACCGTTGAGCTTATTCGCCAAATAATCGACTTTCGGAGCAGCGGCGGGCGTGGTATCGGCTTGGGCTGGGGCGATCGCTCCCGGTGCGCCGCCCTTTCCTCCCATCCAAGCCTGAATGATGCCGACTAGAGCAGCAGCTCCAACGGGCAACAAGAAGGCAATGAAAACTAACTGAGTCAGTTGGAGCTTAGAGAGGGGTTGATTCACAACAGGGAACCCATGGATGGTTGAGAGTTTGAACAAGTGCTGAGAATGGCGTTTTTCTGGAGAGACAACGTACCCAGCCACTAGATGTGGTAATTGATTTCGGCTAACGAAATTCTAAGTTCTAAATACTACATTAACTTCTACAAATCAATCACTTTGCCAACTTCTTCTTCAAGATACTCGTCAATAGTCGCGCCATTCTTTACGAATCATGCCGCCCATCGTAGCCTAGAACTCTATCTCTCCAGTCCCTCACCCAAGTAATATCTTACTGAGCGTCACACCGTCCTTCCTCTAAAATTTTTATGAACATCACCACCCGTCCTACGACTCCCTACAGTGACCAAAAACCCGGTACTTCTGGACTCCGCAAAAAAGTAACGGTATTCCAACAGCCTAATTATCTAGAAAACTTCGTCCAAGCACTCTTCGATAGCTTAGAAGGCTACCCAGGTCAGACTTTAGTATTAGGAGGCGATGGACGCTACTATAACCGCCAAGCTACCCAGATCATTCTCAAAATGGCAGCAGCAAGTGGCTTTGGGCGAGTCATAGTCGGGCAAGGCGGCATTCTATCGACTCCAGCCGTTTCCTGCATCATTCGCAAAAATCAAGCGTTTGGTGGCATTGTCCTATCAGCCAGCCACAATCCAGGTGGACCTACCGAAGATTTTGGCATTAAGTACAACATTGGCAATGGCGGACCCGCACCCGAAAAAGTGACCGAGGCAATTTATGCCGGAACTTTGACGATCGCCCAATACAGAATTCTAGAAGCCCCAGACATTAACCTCGACCTGATCGGCACTGCCCAACTAGGCGAAATGACCGTGCAGGTGATCGACCCAGTGGGGGACTATGCCGAACTGATGGAGTCCCTCTTCGACTTTAATAAAATTCGGCAACTCCTCGCCGGAGATTTCCGCATGAAGATGGACTCCATGCACGCCGTTACGGGTGCATACGCAACCGCATTGTTTGAGGGACGCTTAGGTGCGCCAGCAGGCACCGTGATGAATGGCATTCCCCTAGAAGACTTTGGCGGCGGACATCCTGACCCTAACCTGGTTTATGCCCACGAGTTAGTAGAAGTGCTGTTTGGAGACAACGCGCCAGATTTTGGGGCAGCTTCTGATGGTGATGGCGATCGCAACATGATCCTGGGTCGCAATTTCTTCGTCACCCCTAGCGACAGCCTCGCGATCCTTGCTGCCAACGCTCACTTAGTGCCGGGCTATATCTCTGGCTTGGCTGGCATCGCCCGTTCCATGCCCACCAGCCAAGCCGCCGACTTAGTGGCAAAACGGCTGGGCATTGAGTGCTACGAAACGCCTACAGGCTGGAAGTTCTTTGGCAACTTGTTAGATGCAGGCAAAGCCACTCTCTGCGGCGAAGAAAGCTTTGGCACCGGCTCAAACCATATCCGCGAGAAAGATGGGCTGTGGGCAGTGCTTTTCTGGCTCAACATTTTGGCGGTGCGTCAAGAGTCGGTAGAACAAATTGCCCAGAGCCACTGGCAAAGCTACGGGCGCAACTACTACTCGCGGCACGACTACGAGGGCGTAGATAGCGATCGCGCTCACCAACTCGTCGATCGCCTCCGCCAGCTCGATCTCAAGGGCAAGCAATACGGACGCTACGAGGTCGAATTTGCCGATGACTTTAGCTACACCGATCCCATTGATGGCAGCGTTAGCCAAAAGCAGGGCATCCGCGTCGGCTTTACCGATGGCTCTAGAATTGTCTATCGCTTATCAGGAACGGGCACACAGGGCGCAACCCTGCAGCTTTACGTCGAGAGCTATGAGCCGAATGTGGCAAAGCAGAATCAAGATACACAGGTGGCGTTAGGAGAGTTGATTGCGATCGCCAATGAAATCGCCCAAGTGCGAGAATTCACGGGGCGCGAACAGCCCACGGTGATTACCTAGAGAATTGCAGAATTCGGGAGTAGCCTTAACCCAGCAGCGCCCGAAACGCCTTACTTTCTCGAATGCCATCAAAACTAGCGTCAGTGCGCGCCATGACGCGGCAAAGGTGAGGGCTGAGCACAATAGCGCGGTGGATATTTTTCACCGCCATCTCCCCATTTTGTTGCAGCGCGTATGAACATGCCTTGCCATACCAGGCATTCGGGTTATCGGTTTTGTGCTGGAGCGAGGTATCAAAACTGGCGATCGCCTCCTCATGGCGATTTAGCTTAGTCAGCACCACGCCCCGATAGTTCCAGGCGTAGTAGCAGCTTGGCTTGTGCTTTACGGCTTGATCTAAACTTTCCAACGCCTTCTCATACTCCCGCAAAGACGCTAACGCCACCGCACGGCTAAACCAACCTCGGTAGTAGGTCGGGTTCAATGCCGCAGCTTTATCGAAGCAAGGCAAAGATTCTCTGTAGCGGTAGAGAGCAGAGAGCGTATGCCCTTTGTTGTACCAGGTTTTTGCATCTTGGGGATCAAACTTAAGCGCCTTGTTGAAACTAGCGATCGCCTCTTCCGGCTGACCTAACTTTACCTGAGCCGCGCCTTTGCCATGCCATGCCAGACTGTACTTAGGCTGAATTTTCAAAGCTTGTTCAAAACTGGCGATCGCCTCTTCATGAAGCCCCATCTCATAGTGCGCACATCCCCGCCAGCACCAGGCTTGGAAATGTTTAGGCTCACAGGCAAGCAGCTTGTCAAAGCGATCGATCGCGCTGCTGTAGCGCCTAATGCTAAAGAGGGTATTGCCCTGGGAAAACCAGGGTTGCAGATCTTGCTGTTGAACCATCACCAATATTGAATTTGGGCTAAATGCGACTATGAAACTGATTGTTCCCGATTTCTCTGACTGTCGCACCTCCCCTCCCACCTCACCTCGTTTCACAGCGCCCCACTGCCTCAATTGCCGCTTCTAGGGCGATCGCCACATGTGTCCAGTGCGTCCCCCCCTGACAGAAAACGACATACGGTTCCCGCAATGGTCCATCCGCCGAAAATTCCGAAGTACTGCCGTCAATAAACGTTCCCCCCGCCATGACTAGCTCGCTCTCATATCCCGGCATATTGGCAGGCACAGGACTCAGGTAAGAGCCAATGGGTGAATACTGCTGAATCGCATGGCAAAAGGCAATCACCTTCTCTGGCGAACCTAGCTTAATCGCTTGAATCACGTCCCGACGAGGAGCTAGGGGCAGCGGGTTAACCGGATAACCCAACCCCTGAAACACGTGGGCAACCAAATGATTTCCTTTCATCGCTTCGCCCACCATCTGAGGCGCTAGAAAAAGCCCCTGGAACAGCAGACGGTTCTGATCAAAGGTTGCCCCGCCCTCGCTGCCAATACCAGGGGCAGTGAGGCGACAAGCTGCCATCTCGACTAAATCTGCTCGCCCTGCCACATAGCCGCCCGCCGTGACAATCGTGCCACCCGGATTTTTAATCAACGATCCAGCGATCAAATCTGCGCCGACCGCTGGAGGTTCTCGGTCTTCAACAAATTCGCCGTAGCAGTTATCGACAAAGCAAACAGTGTTGGGATTCTGTTTCTTGACGAGGTAAACGATTTTTTCAATATCCGCGATCGCCAAACTCGATCGCCAAGCATATCCGCACGATCGCTGAATTAAAACCAGGCGAGTTTCAGGACGTATCGCCGTTGCCAACGCCTGCCAATCGATCGCCCCTGCCTCTGTCAACTCCAACTGCCGATAAGCAATCCCGAAGTCTCTTAAGGAACCTTGATTTGATCCTCGAAGTCCAATCACTTCTTCTAATGTGTCGTAGGGAGCACCCGCCACCGCCAGCATTTCATCGCCGGGACGCAGCACTCCGTAAAGAGCAGCGGCGATTGCGTGGGTTCCTGAAACAAACTGCACTCGCACTGCCGCCGCCTCGGCTCCCATGACTTCGGCAAAAATGCGATCGAGAATTTCGCGCCCCAAATCATCGTGCCCGTAGCCCGAAACCCCTGCAAAATGGTGGACTCCCACCTGATGACAACGAAAGGCTGTTAAAACTCGTCGAAGATTTTCCTTGACCTGAGCGTCAATACCAGAAAAAATCTGTGATAGTACCTGCTCTGCTTGTTGAAGCTGCTCAAAGCTGCTCATCATAACCGACTCTCTAGCTCCCGGATGGTTCATAGCATTCGGAGACCCGGTAATTTTAGATCTTTGGACGGTTATTACCCTCCCGCTGCGTTATTTCACGTAGCAGATCTAAAATCTACCCTCTAAAATCTAAAGGGGTCTCACCTGCGGGGTCTATTGTCGCGCGGATCGGGGTTCACATTCACATTAGAGATTAATGCATGACGACAACTGTGACTACAACGAAACTTCCCTACGATTGGGCGGTCATCATTTTTATGGCGATCATTCACTTCGTGGCACTCTTTGCCCTACTGCCCGTAAACTTTAGCTGGGTTGGACTAGGGCTGATGGTTTTTCTGCACTGGGTTACGGGTGGCTTAGGGGTGACGTTGGGCTGGCATCGGCTAGTGACCCATCGCAGCTTTCAGACTCCCAAATGGCTAGAGTACTTTCTAGTGTTTTGTGGAACCTTGGCAATGCAGGGCGGACCAATTTGGTGGGTCGGTTTGCACCGCCATCACCATGTTTTCTCTGACCAAAACCCCGATCACCATGATTCCAGCAAAGGTTTCTGGTGGAGCCACATGGGTTGGATGTTCCACGATGTGCCTGTGGAAAATGAAATCCCCCGTTTTACAAAAGACATTGCCGACGATCGCTTTTACCAGTTCCTCGACAAATATTTCTTCCCAATTCAGCTTGTCTTTGCTGCCTTTCTCTTTGGGATTGGTAGCCTCTCTGGTAATGGCTGGACGTTCTTGCTGTGGGGTGTCTTTGTCCGCCTAGTGCTGGTTTACCACACGACTTGGCTGGTTAATAGCGCCACTCACAAGTTTGGCTACCGCACCTACGACTCTAACGATGCTTCTACCAACTGTTGGTGGGTGGCGGTTCTAGCGTATGGCGAAGGCTGGCACAATAACCACCATACTTACCAGTACTCGGCACGGCACGGCATGAAATGGTGGGAAATTGATGCAACCTGGATGATGATTCGCCTCCTCCAACTGGTGGGCTTGGCGAAAAAAGTGAAATTGGTTGAAAACTCCCAATAGCTTGGTGTTTAGAAATCTGTTTCTTAAAATCTAGTTATTAAAAAAGAGGGCTAAGTTGGAATTCCGACTCAGCCCTCTCTTTTTGTTCCATTACAAAATCTGATCTAGCTTCAAAACAAATCCCGGCAACACAGCCTCGCCTGATACTTGTGTTGGAGCGTTCAGCACGTCTTTTTCGCATCCTTGCCGATAGATTTCAACTTGTTTGCCTTGGGGGTTCAGCAAAAAGCCCAACTGAACACCGTTATTGATGTACTCCTGCATGTTGTCTTGAAGCGATCGCAAACTATCACTCTTAGAGCGCAACTCAATTACAAAATCGGGACAAATAGGCGGAAAAGTTTCCTGCTCTTCAAGCGAGAGTTGATTCCATCGATCTAAGAGAATCCAAGCAGCATCGGGCGATCGAAATGCGCCATTAGGCAGCTTAAACATAGTTGAAGAGTCGAAGCCGATGCCCGTCCCATCTTCCTCTGTCCAGTTTTCTAGCCGATACGCGAGTTTAGCATTCCGATTTCCACTGATCCCACCCGTTGGCGACATCACAACCAGGTCTCCCAACGAGGTCATTTCTAACTTAGCTTCCGGATTAGACTCACAGAGCTGACAAAATTGCTCAGGCGTGAGTTTTACCACGGGTTCAAGATTCAAGGTAATCGGAATCATGGGCTTAACTTACTCCACCTTCGCTATCGCCACCATTATCCTAGACAATCCCATTGCCTTGAACAATATGCTTCACGGTCGTCAATGTCTCCAGGCTAATCAACCCTCGCCGATGCCCTTTCTGGTTCGACATCCCCAGAGCTATGGCACTCCCCCGCTTCGGACTCCGGTAAAACCTCGGCGTTGCATTAATATACGTCATGGCGCTGTTAACCCCCAGAGCAAACTGACGGCTTTCTTGATAAGACTCTGTTGTTAAACAGTCAGCATGACCGCTGCTGTGCTGGTTAATCCAGGTGATAGCGGTTTCTAGACCTTCTACACTTTTGAAGGCGATCGCCCCATTCAAATAAGGCTGTCCCCATTCCGCCTGACTGACAACGCTCGTAAATATTTCTGGAAACTCCGCAGCTAAGATCTCGTCGCCCCGCAGTTCAAATCCCTGTTCCTTAAGACTATTCCACAGCAGGGTTAGAGCAGTCGGGCTATGGTAGCGGCTAATTAGCACCTTTTCGATGGCATTAACGGGTTCTGGCTCGCTTTTATGGCTATCTAAAATCATCCAGCGGGCAATATCCAGGCTGCCCGTGGGCGACCAATAGAGATAACAGTTGCCGATCGCCGTTTGCAAAACTGGAGCCGTCGCTTGCCGCATCACTTGCTGCACTAATCGGGGACGACCGTAGGGAATCACTAGATTGATGTATTGGTCTTGGGTCACCAGTTCTCGAATCAAATCGCCCTGTTCTGGAGGCAAAAGCTGTACGCAGTCCACAGGTAAACCCGCGTCTTCTACTGCCGATTGAAGAATATTGGCGATCGCCTGGTTCGAGTGACTGGCTTCAGGGCTGCCCCGCAGGATCAAGCTGTTGCCTGTGCGAATACAAAGTCCAGCGGCGATCGCTCCCAGTTCTGGCAACGCCTCATAAATCAGCGCAATCACTCCCAAGGGCATCAACTGACAATAGGTCTGGCATTGATCTACTTGATAAGAAGGAATATTCAACACCTGCTGAATCGGATCAGAAGTTTCGCTCAAGCAATGCAGCGCTCGTCCTACAATTTGGAGCCGCTCAGGCGTTAACTTCAACCAATCCAGAATCAAATCAGGAACCGCCATCTCGCGGCTAGCTTCCAAATCGAGGGTATTTGCCTCTAAAATGTCGTCCTGTTGCTTCAGCAATGCCTCAGCCATTAGTTGGAGGGCATGACTGCGCTGTGTTCCCTTTTTAGCTGCCAGTTCTAAGGAGGACTGATGGGAACGGTAGGTATTAACAGTTAAATCAGGGGAGGCGTTCAAGGCAATTTTAGCGGTGTTTATCGTCTACAGGCTAACCACAGCATTAAGCCTAGCATTACGCACAGCACCAATACTGCTGCGGCTACTCGAAAGGCAATGTTGGCGCTCAGCGGCGACTGTAACAGGGTTAATAAAATCAAGAACCCCAGCACAAAAATACTCACTAGCATCAGCGGTAAGTAATCTCTGCCCAAGCTCGATCGCGCGACAGTCCACTGATGCCCCGTCCATCGCCAAGTGCGTTTGTAAGGGTAATTAGTCGAAAGCTGCTCGATAATATACCCGTTTTCTTGAACCACGAAAATTTGCTGACACCGATCGCACCCAAACGCATCCGTTAGCGCAATGGGAGTCAGCCGACCTCGACGACGACAAGGACAGGGGTATTCAGCTTTAAGATCAATTTTCTGAACTTTTTGAGAGTGCACGGGCATCTAGAAAGTAGGGTTTTATGCGGGGGAAATAGAGTTTTACGCGGGGCGATCGGCACCATGACAACGAGATGAACCAGTAGCGGAGTAGGATTATTTCTATACCCTAACGATATTCTCTTGACTTGGCGAGGCTGCTTTTGCCGCCGCAAGGAATATTTAAAATCTAGCTCAAGACGGATGGCTAGAGGGGATTATTAACACTGTTTTCAGGATGGACTTAAACTTAGTACTTACCCTAATGCTGGGGATCATTAATGCTTCTGGCTAACTAAGCAAATCTGACTGAGCAAATTGAACAAGAAGCGATCGCACCTGAGCTTCAGGAAGTCTATGATTCAGATATAGCAATCTCATAGCAAGCCCTCATAGCAAGCACTCATAGCAAGCACTCATAGCAAGCAACTAATGTTCAGAGTCGCAACTCGTGGTGTTTCTCAAGAATTTGAGCGGTGGACTGATGCCCTAGAGGCGGGCAAAGTGCTGATTCCTCAATGCAAAAGTCTATTGCAAGATATTCGGATTTTTGATGGGGATCAATTGGTTTGGGTCTACAGTCGATCGCACACTTTCCCGCAATTTGTGGGTGCAGGTAGCTACAATCGATTAGCGCGAATGTTCATTGCAGAGGCGATCTCTGAACAAGAAGAGGCTGACGATTGAGTCCTTCAGATATAGCAGTTCTTTACCAAGTGCGGTACATTAGCGGCTTGCTAAATCCCTGCCAAATAAGGCTTTCAGGAATCAGTCTGTATTTTACGGAACAAGGAGCCGCTATATTCCTTTACACTTCTTCAAATGATGTAGCTTTCAAGAAGATTGTGTGAATTAGGTTAAGTCGAGTTTGTAACATTGAGTTTCAATCAAAGTATCTTTTTATACGTTAATTCTTTCGCTTTTACAAGTGACGCGATCGCTTTAGCTGAGCGATCGCCTCTATTGAATGCTTTCTAGGATTTCTATTTGTTTTACAAGATTTGTCTAAGTTATATTTGCGACTCAGTTTACACGTAGAATATCTTTTTGCTATATGAAGAGATTCCTTCACTTAGTGCTCTATAAAGCTATAACGGGTTAGAACCGGGTGCTATTAAACTTCATTTAAATGCCCATACTTAAAACTTGAATCGCTTAAATCAACGCAATAGGTCATGTCCATAGTGGAAAGCTCCTCCATGAAACAGTCGTCGGCTCCCGTCTGGATCAATTTTTGGTTTTGGTCTGGTTTATCTAGCGTTGCTCTAGCTATCTGCGGACTAGGATTGTTGACCCAACCTGCTGCTGCTCAAGCCCAACCTGCTGCTGCTCAAGAAGCACAGAACTCTACCCAGAACTCCATCATTGATGTGGGAGTGGTGCAGCGGTTCGGGTCTGCTGCCAGCGATGCGATTACCCTTAAGCCTGTAGAAGGCGATCGCCTCACCCTCAAATTTACCGATCAAGGTGTCGAAAAAAAGGTAGTCACCGCCAATGAGGTGACGCTTAATGTGGCATTACAGCCCTTGCCTCAACCTCAGTTGAAAGAGCGGGTGGTTTTGAGTAGTCACCGCAGCTTTGAAAGTGCCGAAGATAGCGCGAATCAGTGGAAAGCCAAAGGCATCGAAGTAGAGCTAGCTCAACCCCAACAGTGGCAAGTTTGGGCAAAGCGAGATACCTACAAAACTCCATTACTACGACGTTTGTTAATGCAAAACCTGCGCTCTAATGGCGCGACTGCCGCTTTTATTGACTCCAAACTAGAGACAGAAGCCACCAAAGCCACCTTCACGACAGGCGGCAATCGCTATCAGCAGGATAATTTGACAATTGATGCCGGGAGCGATCGCGTAGAAGTCACCTTCAACCGCGAAGATCATGGACAGCGGGTCTATGGCGGCGACCTCAAGCTCCAGCCCAATTCCTATGGCACTTACACTCTCGTTAACCAAGTCCCCATCGAAACTTACCTGCGAGGCGTAGTTCCTAACGAAATTGGAGCCAGCGCTCCTCCAACCGCCATTGAGGCACAGGCAATCTTGGCGCGAACTTATGCCCTGCGTAACCTTCGCCGTTTTGCCATCGACAATTATCAAATGTGCGCCGATACGCAATGTCAGGTTTACTACGGCATCTCCGGCTCGGCTCCCCAATCAGACCGGGCGATCGCCGCCACTGCCGGACAAGTGTTGACCTACCAAAATGAATTGGTCGATGCCCTCTACTCCTCGACCACAGGCGGAGTCACTGCACCCTTCAGCAATGTGTGGAATGGGGCTGACCGTCCCTACCTGCAAGCCGTTGTAGACTCGGCAGAAAACGTTTGGGATCTTTCAGCCAAACCTCTGGCAGACGAAACCAACTTCCGGGCGTTTATTGCCGAAAAGAAAGGCTTCAATGAAGCAAACTGGGATTATTTCCGCTGGCGAAACAATAGCACTTTGGCAGAGCTGTCCCAAGACCTGAAGAGCTATCTGCAAAGTAAGCAAAATCCGCTAGCATTTACAAAAATTCAGGATATTGCCATATTGGAGCGATCGCCTGCCGGACGGGTGCAGCGAATGGCGGTTACTACTGATAAGGGTGTCATTCAACTAGAAAAAGACGAAATTCTGCGGGCATTCTACGCACCTAGCAGCACCCTCTTTTACCTCGATCCAATCTATGAGGAAACCCCGAAAGCGCTTAAGGCACCTAAGATTATTGGCACCAACCTTCCCCAAAAGCAAGTATCTCCATCCCTCGCCTCATCCCCATCGGCTCCCAAAGTCCTTAAGGGCTATGCTTTCGTAGGTGGTGGCTTTGGGCATGGAGTTGGCATGAGCCAAACTGGGGCTTATCATTTAGGCGACTTAGGCTGGTCGAGCAGTCGTATCCTTAGCTTTTACTATCCAGGCACTCAACTTCAGCCCCTCAACGACTCTATTGTTTTTTGGCGAAACCCATAGTTGATGAGTTGAGCTTAACCAAACTTTGGGCTTAGCTAGACTTTGAGAAAGTTCCTGTTGCAAGGTTGTGGTAGGCTACTGGCGATCGCGCTCGGCATCACTATTGCTATACGGAAATGCCAGGATCAACGTTGTAGAAGAGAACGTTGTATAAGGAAAAGCTATGGCAAAACTAAAGGTGGGTCTACTGTTCGGGGGCTGCTCAGGAGAACACGAAGTTTCTATTAGCTCAGCCCAGGCGATCGTCCAAGCTCTAACCATGCCGCCCAATCCTGCCCAGTACGACCTTGCTCTTTTCTACATCCAAAAAGATGGCATTTGGCAAGGCAGTGAAGTCGCTCAACAAATTCTTGCTTCTGGTCAGCCGCTTCAGCCGTCCGCTTCCCGCCAACAGCCATCCCGGCAACAGCGCTGGACATTTCCGCCCGAAGTGGCTGAAGTTGATGTGTGGTTTCCGATTCTTCATGGTCCTAATGGGGAGGACGGCACGGTTCAAGGCTTGCTGAAATTGATGCAAGTCCCCTACGTGGGTTCAGGCGTTTTGGCATCATCGGTAGGCATGGATAAGCTGACCATGAAAGATGTCTTTGCTCAGGCAGGACTGCCCCAAGTCAAGTATTTGGCGGTGACTCGCCGTGACGTGGAAGATACCCGCGCGTTTGCTGGAATTTGCGATCGCATTGAAGCCGAGTTAGGCTATCCCTGCTTTGTGAAACCCGCTAACCTGGGTTCTTCTGTAGGCATTGCCAAAGTCCGCACCCGCTCTGAGCTAGAAGCTGCATTAAATTATGCTGCAACCCTCGATCGCCGCCTCATTGTCGAAGCAGGCGTGACTGCCCGCGAGGTTGAGTGCGCTGTCTTAGGCAACGACTCGCCCCAAGCCTCGGTAGTCGGCGAAATTACCTTCGAGAGCGACTTTTACGACTACGAAACCAAATACACCGCAGGCAAAGCTGACCTATTCATTCCAGCCCCTCTGCCACCCGCGATCGCCACAAAAATTCAAGAAATGGCGATCAAAGCCTTCACTGCCCTGGATGGCGCAGGCATTAGCCGCGTAGATTTCTTTTACGTAGAAGCAACTGGAGAGGTGCTGATTAATGAGGTCAACACTATGCCTGGTTTTACTGCTACTAGCATGTATCCCCAGCTTTGGGCAGCAAGTGGAATTCCTTTCCCAGATTTGGTAGATCGGTTAGTGCAGTTGGCGATCGAACGGGGCAAGGGCTGAAAAACCTGTGATCGCCTCTCAACTCATGGGGGGCGATCGTCGTTTTATCCCTGCTAAAATTGAGGAGAATGGATTAAGTCGTTCTCTCCTAAATGCCCCAGGGGTTGATATGAAACAGTCTCAGAACGCTCATAGAAAAAAGTCTTTCCTGGGGCTGGTTCGTCGCCATCCTCTTCCTTCTATTCTGGTTCTTTGGGTTACTCTACTGCTGTTAGCGGGACTTTCTACGGCGGCGCTAGTCAATGTAAATAACAGCGAGGAAGCCAAAATAGTCCAGATTCCTTCAACAGAGCCTTCGACCTCCGAGATACCAACGCAGTATCCCGAAGTAGAGCCTCAAAAACAGACATTACCCTGGCTGTCCTTTGGAGCGATTGCCCTAAGCTGCACGTTGGGTTGCCTCTTCCTCTCCCAAACCTTTCGCTCTGCTGGCTATCAGCCTGTTCAGCGTAAACCTTCAAGAGCTAGAAGCTTTACACCGCCTCAATTAGCCGAACCTAATAACCAAGCTTCTGGCTCTCCCGATCGATCGCAGCCTGATGGCTCATCCAGTGCGCCCTTGATCACATCGGTGACAGTGGTTCCTAAACAACAAAACCATCCGCTCGACTGGGACGAACCCAGTCTTGCAGACAGTCTTGATATGCGTCAGCGACGGCCCTTGTCTCACTGGCTTTAAATTGTGGGTTAGCTCAGACCCCTACTCAGGGCTATTGTTGCGTGCTTCGTCTTCGCTGTAGGTGGGAGAAGAATTGTAGAGAGCATCCAAGCGATCGCGCGCATCTTCAATGGTCATTGAGCGCATGACCAGGAACGGCTCGTTGACGACGTTGCCGTATTTGTCTAGCAACTCAGGATGAGAAACCGACCGAATATGTGCCCCTGGCGTAACCAGGGAATTTGATGAATTTGGAGAAAACTGACCTTTGTAACCGTAAGTGCGTTGAGAATCTGCGCCTAAAACTATCAGATTGCGAATCAGATTGCCAACCGCCAGAAAAGCCAAAACCGTGAAAGCTAAGATATAAATCAGGTGCAACATAATTCTTTTTCCTCCAAGCAGATAATCCGCAAGTAGAGCAGATGGACTGTGGCTCTAATGCCTCAATACTCTGGAACTACAACTTTTTTGTGAAACTATTTTCCTTCTATTCAGATCTGTTCAGACCTATTAACTATGTTTTCTTAATAAATTGTTTACCCAAGGCTCTCAGATTACCAAAGAAATCTGAGTTTATCTATAGCTCTTTAGACCCATCCCTCTCATCTATTTCTCTAAACCCGAAGCTTCTGAACGAAATTGCTTTCCCACTTTCCAACATTCTGCTACAAGCTGATGCCAGGGCATCATCACCGCTGTATCCACTCCCACCTGTCCATCGGTTGCTAGCAGCAACATTTTGGCGACTGAAACCTCTTGTTGGGCTTGCTTAACCCGACTCAGTAGGTCAGCCTGGGATTCGCTACCCAGAAACTCAAGCTCTTGCATTTCAAGGAGCGATCGCGATTTGTCAAACCAGTACTGGAAGTCATCTAGTAAAGGCTCTAGAAGATTTTTCAGGAAATCAGAATCGGGCAAGTTGGAGTTGAGCATTGATCTTAAAAATCTGTTTTTAGAATAGCAATTTAGCTTAACGTAATTTACGTTTCTTAACAAATGTTGATGAGTTCCTCAGAATTGAGTGAGTTGACTTGAGTGAGTCTATGAAGGGTCGCGGTCGGATGGCTGAGTCAAAGGTCTTTTGTAAGATCCAAAAAGTTGTGTATTCGGGGTTCGGTTGGCTGAATACAATAGATAAGGTGTGGCAGGACGATCGCTTCTAAATAATCGCAAGCGATCGCCTTGACCAGTTCCCTAATTTCCTTAATATCGACGTATCGACTAGATCTAATGCCTAACTCAGACGCTGCTTTGCCCCAAGCTGAAAAAATTTATTTGCCCAAGTCCAGCGAGTCAGAAACGCTCCAAAAGATTCGCCACACTGCGTCGCACGTCATGGCAATGGCAGTGCAAAAGCTGTTTCCCAAGGCACAGGTGACGATCGGACCTTCAATTGAGAATGGCTTTTACTACGACTTTGACAGCCCAGAGCCATTTACCGAGAAGGATCTGAAGGCAATCAAAAAGGAGATGACTAAGATCATCAACCGAAAGCTGCCTGTAATTCGGGAAGAAGTCAGCCGAGAAGAGGCAAAACGACGAATTGAGGCGATCGCTGAACCTTATAAGTTGGAAATTTTGGAAGGATTAGAAGCACCGATTACGCTCTATCACTTGGGCGACCAATGGTGGGACTTGTGTGCGGGTCCTCATGTGGGGAACACTGCGGAGTTGAACCCAGATGCGATCGCCCTAGAAAGCCTTGCAGGAGCCTATTGGCGCGGCGATGAAACTAAGGCACAGCTTCAGCGCATCTATGGCACCGCTTGGGAAACGCCAGAGCAGTTAGCGGAATATCACCGCCGCAAAGAAGAGGCGATGCGCCGCGACCACCGCAAAATTGGCAAAGAGCTAGGGCTATTTGTCTTTGCCGATCCGGTAGGACCTGGGCTACCGCTATGGACACCCAAGGGAACGGTGCTGCGATCGACTTTAGAAGATTTTCTTAAGAAAGAGCAGGTTAAGCGAGGCTATTTGTCTGTGGTTACTCCCCACATTTCTCGCGTGGAATTGTTCAAACAATCGGGGCATTGGCAAAAGTACAAAGAAGACATGTTCCCCATGATGGCGGAAAACGAGGCGGATCGTCTCCTGGAGCAGGGCTTTGTGATGAAGCCGATGAACTGTCCCTTTCACATTCAAATCTATAAGTCCAGCCTGCGATCGTACCGCGAGCTACCGATGCGCTTGGCTGAATTCGGGACTGTTTATCGCTACGAGCAATCGGGCGAACTTGGAGGATTGACCCGTGTTCGCGGTTTTACAGTAGATGACTCTCACCTGTTTGTTACCCCTGAACAGCTTGATGATGAGTTTATGAGTGTGGTGGATCTGACTTTGACGGTGTTCAAAAGCCTGCAACTTAAAAACTTTCGGGCAAGACTCAGTTTCCGCGATCCAGCTTCTGATAAATACATTGGCACAGATGAGACGTGGGACAAGGCTGAGGGAGCAATTCGTCGGGCAGTGGAAAAACTGGGGATGGATCATTTTGAAGGCATTGGCGAAGCGGCATTCTATGGTCCTAAACTCGACTTTATCTTTCAAGATGCCCTGGATCGTGAGTGGCAGTTGGGTACGGTGCAGGTAGATTATATTCTGCCAGAACGGTTCGATTTGGAATATGTAGCGGATGATGGCACTCGTAAGCGTCCGGTAATGCTTCACCGTGCGCCTTTTGGCTCTTTGGAACGGTTGATTGGCATTCTAATCGAAGAGTATGCAGGTGACTTTCCGCTATGGCTGGCTCCAGTGCAGTTACGGTTGCTGCCTGTGACTGAGGAGGTACTGCCGTTTGTGACCCAAGTTGTGGAAGAGATGCGATCGCTCAATATCCGCGCTGAGGTAGATGTAAGCGGAGAGCGCCTTGGTAAGATGATTCGCAATGCTGAAAAGGAAAAGATCCCAGTCATGGCGGTCGTGGGAGCCAAGGAAATGGAGGCGAACACGCTAAACATCCGCACCCGTGCCTCTGGTGAACTGGGAGCGATTCCGGTAGCAGAAGTGATCGCGCGTGTGACTGAGGCGATCGCCCAGTACTCCAGCTTTTAATCCTAGTAAGCTAATCCTATCGAGCTAATTTGTTCAGTAGCTCTAGACCGTATTGGAGCCAGCCTTGGGGATAGTAGCGGCATAGGGCGATCGCTGCTTGGCTAGCTGCTCCAAAGTTCCCCTTCTTCACATGGGCAGCTATTTCGTAAGGAATATAGCGCCCATGAAGCCTTTGAAAGTGCTTTCTCCCGGCTCGGTAGGCTTGTCGGTGCTCTGGATTGTCTTTGACTCTGCTCCATTGCTTTTGCAAGGCGCGCAGGGTAAAGGCAAGCTTACGAGTGACCACAGTGGTTGAAGTTTTGCTGAAATCATGCTGCCGATATTCGGCAATCACCTGGTTATGCCGGCCAGCTAAAAACTGAGCTGCTACCCGTAGACACAGGTCGTAATCCTGAGAGTTAGTTAGCGCGGGATCATATCCACCTACCTGCTCAAATACTTGGCGGCGAAACATGATGCGGGCAGGCGGGACAGGAAACTCGCCGCCGAGCATCAGGGCGTAGTCGTCGGCAACAGAGACTTCAAGCTGGGGTTCCTCTTGAGTTTCCATGGCATCTGTCGTAAGCCCTACGCGATTTCCGGCGCTATCAATAGTCTGATGCCGACCGTAAGCGAAGCCACAGCTCAGATTTTTTTCGAGACAGTCAACGCCGATCGCCAGGGCATGGGGCAAGAGGCGATCGTCGTGGTCAAGGAAAACCAGATAGTTCCCTTGACTGGATTGAATGCCAGTATTGCGAGCTACTGAGACACCTTGACGGGCTTGGCGGATGTAGTGAATGGGAGCAGCATATTGGGCAGCGATCGCCTCTGTCTCATCGGTCGAGCCGTCGTCAACCACCAAAATTTCCAGTGCAGGATAGGTTTGCGCCAAAACAGTGGCGATCGCCTCCGCCAAAAACTCTGCCCCGTTGTGACACGGAATAATCACCGAAACACTGCTATCAGCCATGGCGATCGCCCCTCAAAAATAGCTAACGATCGCCTCAGCAAACTCCGAACACTTCAACGGCTCTACTGGAGGCTCCATCATCCGAGCCAGGTCATAGGTAACTTGCCCAGCAGCGATCGCCTTCCCCACTCCCTGTTTGATCAAATCCGCTGCTTCTTGCCAGCCCATAAACTCCAGCATCATCACGCCCGAAAGAATCACCGAACCTGGATTAATCCGGTCTAAGCCTGCGTGTTTAGGCGCGGTGCCATGAGTCGCTTCAAAAATGGCACAGGCATCGCCAATATTTGCACCCGGACCCATGCCCAAACCGCCGACGATCGCCGCTGCCGCATCCGACAGATAATCGCCGTTCAGATTCATGGTCGCCAGGATGGAGTACTCGTCGGGGCGGGTTTGAATCTGTTGAAAGATACTGTCAGCAATGCGATCGTTCACCATAATTTTCTCTTTCCATTGCCCGTTGCCGTGGGTTGCTCCAATGGCAGTTAAGACAGCCTGGACTTCTTGACAGATTTTTTCCTTCTTTTCAGGAGTCAGGGAATCGTAACCCGGTTCAATTTTGCGGGCATTGTCTTCCACACTCAAATCAGGATTCTGAGCCTGATTGTCCAAAATCCAAGACTCCTGCTCAGTCACGCATTCGTTACGGAATTCAGTCGTTGCCAGTTCATAGCCCCAGTCGCGGAACGCCCCTTCGGTGTACTTCATAATGTTGCCCTTGTGGACTAGAGTCACCATTTGCTTCGCCTTGGGGAGGCGCAGAGCGTGTTTCATGGCGCGCCGTACCAACCGCTGGGAACCTGTTTTGCTGATGGGCTTGATGCCGATACCGGAGTCGAGGGGAATTTGCTTTTTGCCGTGTTCGGGCGTGGCGGGAATGAAGTCGGTGTTAAGAAGTTTGATCAGGCGATCGCACAACTCACTACCTTGCTTCCACTCAATCCCCAGGTAAATATCCTCAGTATTTTCCCGGTAAACAATCACGTCTAGCTTTTCTGGAGTTTTGTGAGGCGAAGGCGTTCCAGCGTAATACTTACAAGGACGAACACAGGTATAAAGGTCGTGAATCTGTCGTAGCGCCACGTTGAGCGATCGAATGCCACCACCAATCGGTGTGGTCAGTGGACCCTTAATCGCTACGCCAAATTCTCGGATTGCCGTCAAAGTATCTTCTGGCAAATACTGATACGTGCCGTACACATCACAGGCTTCATCGCCAGCGTAAACCTTAAACCAGACCAGTTTGCGATCGCCCCCATAGGCTTTTTCTACCGCCGCATCAAACACGCGCTGCGAGGCAGGCCAAATGTCTACCCCCGTGCCATCGCCCCGAATAAACGGAATAATCGGATCATCTGGAACGATAGGTTCACCCTCTTTAAAGGTGATGCGAGAGCCGATCGCGGGAGGCGTGATTTTTTCGTACATAGCGGTTAATAGCTCCTGTCGAGCATTGAGTCCTTACGTCAGATTGGTTGTACCACAAACTGAGCAGAATCCGCGCTCTTGACTGACATTTTTGGCGATCGTCTTGCAGATTATTGTGTATACCTTGTTTGGATACCTTTATGTAGGAGCACGCTCCGAGCGCACTAGAAGGACTCTGACCACGATAGAATCATAAGGCTTATCAACCGCTAGAGTTAAGTTAGCCGTTGCCCAACGATTCACTTTAACCGAGCAGTCTACTAATGCAGCCTTTGTCCCATGCATGACGTACAGCCCATTTTGAATACGCCCTCGGAACTCTCTCAATCAGAAACTTCCACCTTTATCAACGAGTTACTGACCCGTCTTAAGTCTGAGTCCGTCCGGAACCCGTTGCAATTGGTTCACGAGTTCGCGCAGTCTGGCGAATCGGGACTAGAAGCGCTGATGAGTTTTCTTCTAGAGCGTAAATCCCAGTCTATGGGAGTTTTAGAGGGAACAACCTATCAAATCTTGGTCAAAGCCAATACACCCAAAACTCAAGAATTTCTGCAAAGTCACTTTCCTCAAGGCGTGGTTCCTCTTCAGTCCAGCAAAGGGATTGATTACGCTCCATTGCAGGCACTTTTAGCTCAGCAAGATTTTCAAACTGCCGATCGCCTTACCCTCGAAAAAATGTGCGAACTGGCAGGCGCAGCGACTCAAAAGTGGTTCTATTTCACCGCTGTCCAAAGCTTTCCCATCATTGATTTGCAAACTATTAACACTCTCTGGCTGGTACATTCTGAAGGTAAGTTTGGCTTCTCAGTACAGCGCGAACTTTGGTTAGCGCTATGCATAGATTGGGAAAAGCTGTGGACGCAGATCGACTGGAAGAATGGCAATAACTGGACGCGTTACCCTCAAGGCTTTACCTGGGATTTGAGTGCGCCACGAGGACATTTGCCCCTTTCTAATCAGCTTCGAGGCGTGCGAGTGATGGCGGCACTGTTGGCGCATCCCGCTTGGAGTAGCCCCACCTAAGCGATCGCCCCCATCCCTTGCCCTGCCAGCCATCCCGTTGTCCAGGCGCTCTGAAAATTAAATCCACCTGTAACCCCGTCAATGTCCAGAATTTCTCCTGCAAAATGCAGCCCTGGACAAAGACGGCTTTCCATTGTTTTGAAATCTACATCTTTGAGACGAACGCCTCCACAGGTGACAAACTCGTCCTTAAATGCACCTTTACCCTGAACGCCATAGCTCCCTTGAGTGAGTTCTAAAACGAGTTGAGTCAGGTCTTTTTTAGGCAAATCTGCCCAGCGCATTTCTGGAGCAATGCCTGCACGAGTTAGCAAGTATTGCCAAAGCCGCCGAGAAATCGATTGAAAAGGGCAATAAGTGGCGATCGCCTTCTTACCTTCTCTCTCTTTCACTGCCCCTAGTTTTTGCCGCACTTGCTCTAAGCCTTCTCCCGGCAACCAGTTGACCTGAATCTGTGCCCGATACTGCTGCTCCTGCAACGTTCTAGCTCCCCATGCCGATAGTTTCAACACCGCAGGTCCACTCATACCCCAGTGAGTGATTAACAAAGCGCCTGTCTGCTCCAAAGGCTTTTGGTCTGAGACTAACAGCCTCACCTGGGCAGATTCAACGGCTACTCCTGCCAACTCTCGGAGCTGCGGGTCTGGGATCGTGAAGGTAAATAATGAAGGGACAGGCGGTTCAATCGTATGCCCCAAAGCCTGAGCAAATCGGTATCCCTGGGGACTACTGCCTGTGCTTAGCAACAGCCGACGGCATTGTAAGACTTCTCCCGACTTTAGCGCTAGCTCAAACCCTTGGGGCGACCCTTGCGGTATCTGCGAAGCAGCCCGCACCACGCCAACCACCGCAGCCTTGGTCACCAACTCCACCCCTGCTTGCCGAGCCGCCTGCATTAAACAATTGACGATCGTCTCTGAGTCATCGGTAATCGGAAACATCCGCCCATCTGCCTCGGTCTTCAGCTTCACGCCTCGCTGCTCAAACCAAGCTACTGTATTCCGTGGCTGAAATCGACTGAATGCCCCTCGGAGCGCCCGTCCACCCCTGGGATAGTGCTGCACTAATAGAGCCGGGTCAAAACAAGCGTGGGTAACATTGCAGCGTCCGCCGCCAGAGATTCTAACTTTGGCGAGGGGTTGGTGACTGGCTTCTAGTAAAAGGACACGGGCATGGGGATGAGCTTCTGCACAGGCGATCGCCCCAAAAAAACCAGCGGCTCCTCCCCCTACTACAATCTGTGAATAATCACGCATACGCAAGACTTGGCTAAGTTTCCCGGTAGATGAAACGTAAAGGTGGTTGCTAGGGAAGTTACAAGGGAACAATAGCTGCGAATATCCCTCGTGTCCCCCAAAGACCATCCTACTCATCATCAGCGGAAATCAAGGAATCTGAGCATGTCTCTCGAAACTCTCCAGCCAGCCAACCCCCGTGATGTCAACGTCTATGCGCCCTACTA